>NZ_ACQT01000057.1 GCF_000175235.1 Acidovorax delafieldii 2AN
CGAGCTGGCGCACGAAGCCGCGGCGGCCTTCATCGGCAGCGGCGGCGTCGCGCAGGGGGTGGGGTGTCGGGCGAACGGGAGTTTTCATGGTTGTGGCGTTCCGTACAAAACCGCCAAGGCTGACAGGCGGTTGTGACGGGCTCATGAACGCGCGTCCCATGCAAAAGCCCCATGGCAACGGTGCATGTTGCCATGGGGCTTTTGGAAGCGGTTATCAGAGGGTTTCAGGCCTCTGGCGCTTGTCTGCTATGCGCTGATAGCTATGATTTTGAGAGTGTTCTGAACACTTCGCGCGCGCTCGCCACAGTGTCGGCAATGTCCTGCGCAGTGTGTGCGGCGCTCACGAAGCCGGCTTCGTAGAGCGCGGGCGCGATGTACACGCCGCGGTCGAGCAGGCCATGGAAGAGCTGGTTGAAACGCGCGCCGTCGGTCTTGAGGACCTGCGCGTAGTTCTGGGGCAACTCAGGCAACAGGAAGAAGCCGAACATGCCGCCCTCGCAATCGGCGCTGAAGGGCACGCCTTCGGCAGCGGCCGCTGCGGCCAAGCCATCGATCAGCGAGCGCGTGCTGGCCCCCAGTGCGTCGAAGAAGCCAGGCTTGCGGATTTCGCGCAGCGTGGCCAGCCCGCAGGCCGTGGCCACGGGATTGCCGGAGAGCGTTCCGGCCTGGTACACCGCACCCAGCGGGGCCAGATGCTCCATGATGGCGCGCGACGCGCCGAAAGCCGCCAGCGGCATGCCGCCGCCGATCACCTTGCCCAGCACCGTGATGTCGGGCTTGAAGCCCGGGATGCTCTTCGCGTACACGCTCTGCGCGCTTCCCAGGGCCACGCGGAAGCCGGTCATCACTTCGTCCATGACGAGCAGCGCGCCATATTCGGTGCACAACTCGCGGCAGCGGCGCATGAAAGGCACGCTGGCACGCACGAAATTCATGTTGCCGGCGATGGGTTCCATCATCAGGCAGGCCAGGTCCTTGCCATGCAGGGCAAAGGCTTCTTCGAGCTGGGCGACATTGTTGTATTCCAGTACCAGCGTGTGCTGCACCACTTCGGGTGGCACACCGGCGCTGGTGGCGTTGCCGAAGGTGGCCAGGCCCGAGCCGGCCTTGACCAGCAGTGCATCGGCATGGCCGTGGTAGCAGCCCTCGAACTTGATCAGCTTGCTGCGGCCCGTGGCGCCACGCGCGAGGCGAATCGCGCTCATGCCGGCTTCGGTGCCGGAGCTGACCAGCCGGATCATCTCCATGGAGGGCACGAGGCCCAGAATTTCTTCGGCCAGTTCGATCTCGCGCTCGGTGGGGGCGCCAAAACTGAAGCCTTCCAGTGCCGCCTTCTGCACGGCTTCGAGCACGGCCGGGTGGCCGTGGCCCAGGATCATGGGTCCCCAGGACCCGATGTAGTCGATGAAGCGCTGGTCGTTGGCGTCCCAGAAGTAGGCGCCCTGCGCGCGTTTGACGAAGCGGGGCGTGCCGCCGACGGCCTTGAAGGCGCGCACGGGCGAGTTCACGCCGCCGGGGATGAGCGCCTTGGCGCGTTCGAAGAGGGGGATGTTGAGGTCAGTGTTTGGTGTCATGGGAGGGCATCACGAAGCCTTCGATGGCCGGTGTTTCGTCAAGGGGGTCATTGTCCTCGCCCGTGTCGTCATCGGGCTGGGCCCAGAACATGCGATCGGGAAGAATGTGCCCCATGCCGGGGCGAAATCCGGCGTCCAGGCACCGGTCCAGATAGCTCAGCGCCTCGCTCGTGGCCTCGCCCAGGTCGTTGCCGGTGGCCACGAGGGCCGTGAGCGCGGCCGAAAGTGTGTCTCCAGCTCCTGCAAAGGTGGCGTCGAAGAGCTCGAATTTGCCGCTGCCCAGCACCGTCTGCGGTGACGCCAGCACGTTCTCTACGAATTGCTCGGGCAGGGGAATGCCGGTGACCAGGGTGTAGGGCACGCCCATCTCGGAAGCTGCCCGCGCGATGTCGCGTGCGGTGGGGCTGCGGTCGCTGCGCCATTCGGGAAGCAGCCAGCGCCACAGCGTACTGTGGTTTCCAACCAACACCGAAGTCTGAGGGAGCAGCAGTTCCCGGAACGCATCCAGATACTGATCGATCAGGTCGTCCTGCCACCACGAGAGGTTGGGCATGTAGGCGATGACCGGCACCTCGTCGTAATCGGTGGTGATTTCGGCGATGGCGCTGATGTTCTCGGGGCTGCCCACGAAACCCACCTTGATGGCCTGCACGGGCAGGTCTTCCAGCACCGTGCGGGCCTGCTCGGTGACGGCCTCGTCGTCGAAACTGAAGTGGTCGAAGATCTCGGCGGTATCGCGGGAATAGGCGCCGGTGACGACTGCGATCGGGTGCCCTCCGACCGAGGCAATGGTGCTGATATCGGCCGTGAGGCCGCCCGCGCCGCTGGGGTCGCTGGCGTTGAAAACCAGCACGCAGGCAGGACTGGTCTCGTCCGCGGCGTCGTCGGCCAAGCCGGATATATCAGGGGAAGAGGGAGTCTGCGATGTCATGGACCAGTTCCGGCAATAAGGGTGGCACAGAAGCTGCAGCCCGGGGAGATGACTAGATACAATCGTTGCATTCTATGTGAAGGCCCATTAAGCTGTGACCGACTCTAAAACTTGGATGTGTCTGATTTGCGGTTGGATTTACGACGAGGCCCAAGGTTCTCCAGAACACGGCATTGCCCCCAACACGCCTTGGGATCAGGTGCCCATGAATTGGACCTGTCCCGAATGCGGGGCGCGCAAAGAAGATTTCGAGATGGTTCAGATTTGAAGCGCGGCTCCTGCTGCGTTGTTTTATTTTCCCCATCAGGAGCAGTAACAATTGACTACAACTGGCGCATCTTTCAAGGTGCTCGTGGTGGATGACAGCAATACCATTCGCCGAAGTGCCGAGATTTTTCTCAAGCAGGGAGGACACGAGGTTTTGCTGGCGGACGATGGTTTCGATGCCTTGGCCAAGGTGAACGATTATCAGCCACAGCTTATTTTCTGTGACATCCTGATGCCCAAGCTGGACGGGTATCAGACCTGCGCCATCATCAAGCGCAATGCACGTTTTGCGGATACACCGGTGGTGATGCTGTCCTCCAAGGATGGCGTGTTCGACAAGGCCCGCGGGCGCATGGTCGGCTGCCAAGAATATCTCACCAAACCCTTTACCAAAGACCAATTGCTGCAGGCAGTGCAGCAATTCGGCAATTCCCAACAAGGAGCGATGTAATGCCTATTCAGAAAGTACTGGTCGTTGACGACTCGAAGACCGAGTTGATGTTTCTGACCGACTTGCTGCAGAAAAAGGGCATGCAAGTGCGAACTGCCGAGAATGCCGAAGAGGCTTTTCGTCGTTTGGCCGAAGAGAAACCCGATCTGATTTTGATGGACGTGGTGATGCCGGGACAAAACGGCTTCCAATTGACCCGTGCCATCACGCGTGATCCCCTTTATGCGGACGTGCCCATCATCATGTGCACCAGCAAGAACCAGGAAACCGATCGGGTCTGGGGAATGCGCCAGGGCGCACGCGGCTATATCACCAAACCGGTGGACCCGGCCGAGTTGCAGGCCAAGATTGACGCGCTGAACTGAGGCAGTTGCGCGTTCATGGCCAATCGCGAAGCCCTTCGAGACCTCCAAACCCGTCTTGCCAGCCGCCTGCAGGCGGCGAAGGGCGAGGGTGTGTCCGTTTCCTCCTGGCTGGCAGTCGAGGCCGCCGGGAAGTCCTACCTTTTACCGCTGGGTCAGTCGGGGGAGATTTTTCCCTGGGTGGCGGTCCAGCATGTGCCCTACACGCAGAGCTGGTTTCTGGGTGTGGCCAATCTGCGCGGCGGGCTTGTCGGCGTGGTGGATCTGGCGGGGCTGCTGGGCTCCACTGCGCCACGCAGCGAACAGACCCTGTCGGAAGCCAGTCTGCTGGCCTTCAATGCGGCGCTGGATGTGAATGCCGCTCTTCTGGTGGATCGACTGGCGGGGTTGCGGGGAACGGATGCTTTCGTATCTTCCGCGCCGCCCGCTGAAGATGCCCCTGCCTTCTTTGGCACCACGTATGTGGATTCGACCGGGGCTCGCTGGCAGGAGATCAACCTTCAGCTCCTGTCCCAAAATTCTGCTTTCCTGAGCATCAGTGCTTGAGTTTTTCTGTAAGGCTGCACCATGTCCGTCGTTAATCAATTTGGAAAACTGTTCAATCGCAAGCCCGCGGAATCGGACACGGGGCTCGGTGCCGGCGCAGCCGACGAAAGTCAGAATGCCCTGACAACGGGCGCGATCGAGGCCAGCGCCTTGCGCGACTCCTACCAAGCCGACATGAACAGTGTTCAGGGAGACCCTGGTGGTGCGGCTTCCGAAGCATCGGAGAGCGATGCCGACCTGATTTCGCTGCCGCTGTTGGGCAGCTCTACCGCGGCGGGGCATCAACGACGTCTGCTGGCGTTGCTGGCCGTGGGCGTGGTGGTGCTGGCGCTGATTGCCGGTTGGGTGCTTCAGCAGGCCGATCGCTCTGCGCAGCAGCTGGCGGCTACCGGACAGTCGCTGATGCAGTCGCAGCGGCTTGCGAAGTCGGTTTCGCAGGCGCTGGTGGGTAGTCCCCAGGCTTTTCCTGACGTGGTGGAGAGCTCTGGCGTGCTGGCCCGCAACGTGCGCGCACTGAATACCGGCGACAGCGAACTGGGCGTGCAAGCCTTGGGCGAGCAGTTCAAGCCCGACCTCGAAGGCGTCACCCCCTTGATGGAACGCGCCGAACGGAACGCCAACGTGGTCATGGGGCAGCAGAAAATTCTGACGCAGGTGGGCGATGCGCTGCGCACCATCAATCGCCAGTCGTCCGATCTGCTCGAAATTGCCGAGACGGTTTCCTCGCTGAAGTTGCAGCAGAATGCCCAGGCGGCTGAAATCTCGGCGGCTGGCCAGCTGGTGATGCTGACCCAGCGTATCGGCAAGTCAGCCAACGAGTTCCAGACCATGGAAGGCGTGAGCCCTGAAGCGGTGTTCCTGCTGGGCAAGGATTTGAACTCGTTCAAGGAAATTGCGCAGGGCCTGCTTGACGGCAGCCCCGAGTTGCGTCTGGCGGCCACCAAGGACGCGCAGACCCGCGAGCAGCTCGAAGCGCTGATCAAGCTGTACGAACAGACGCGTACCCAGGCCAGCGCCATTCTGGGCAATCTGCAGGGGCTGGTTTCTGCGCGTGAGGCGCAGTCCGCCATCATTGCCGACAGCGAGCCACTGCGTCGCCAGCTCGAAGGCCTGCAGGGCAAGCTTTCTTCGCAGACGGGTCTGGGTGCTGGGCAGTTCGCAGCACTGGCGCTTGCCGGCCTGTTCGTGCTGCTGTGCGGTATCGGAATCTCGCGCGTGCAACTGCTGGACAGCCGGGGCCGTCAGGTTGCCGCTGAAGCGCAGCAGAAGGACGCCAAGCGCCAGGAGCAAGAAGCCAAGCGCGTCAACGACGCGAACCAGGCCGCCATTTTGCGTCTGATGAACGAACTGCAGTCGGTCGCTGAAGGTGACCTGACCCAAGAAGCCACCGTGACCGAAGACATCACGGGCGCCATCGCCGACTCGGTGAACTACACAGTGGAAGAATTGCGCCAGCTGGTGGGCAGCGTGCAGAACACCGCAACCCGCGTGGCGCAGACGACGGCCCAGGTGGACTCCACTTCGACAGAACTGCTGGCCGCCTCGACCGAGCAGCTGCGCGAAATTCGCGAAACCGGCCGTTCCGTTCTGGACATGGCGACCCGAATCAACGAAGTGTCCACGCAGGCGCAAGAATCCGCCACGGTGGCCCGCCAATCGTTGCAAGCGGCCGATTCCGGCCTTCAGGCCGTGCAGAACGCCATCGGCGGTATGAACTCCATCCGCGATCAGATTCAGGACACTTCCAAGCGAATCAAGCGCCTGGGCGAATCGTCGCAGGAGATTGGTGAAATCACCGAGCTGATTTCCGACATTACCGAACAGACGAACGTGCTGGCCCTGAATGCGGCCATTCAGGCCGCTTCTGCAGGCGATGCGGGCCGGGGTTTCTCCGTGGTGGCGGAGGAAGTGCAGCGTTTGGCTGAACGCTCGGCCGATGCAACGCGGCAGATCTCCGCACTGGTGAAAGCCATTCAGACCGACACCCAAGATGCGGTGGCCGCTATGGAGCGTTCCACGCAGGGTGTGGTGGAAGGGGCACGGCTGTCCGACAGCGCCGGTACCGCACTGACAGAGATCGACCGCGTGTCGCGCCGACTGGCCGAGCTGATCGAGCAGATCTCGTCTTCGACTTCCCGGGAAGCTGTCCTGGCCAACGAAGTGGCCGACAACATCCAGCACATTTTTGCGGTGACCGAGCAGACGGGTGAGGGAACCCGCACGACGGCGCAGCAGGTGCGCGAGCTTTCGCACATGGCTGAAGAGTTGCGCCAATCGGTCGCACGGTTCAAGATCGCCTGACGCAGTCATCAACACCAGCGGCTCTTTGCAGCCGGGAACGAATTCATGTCATCTATTGATGCCAACAACGCACCGGCCGCGGAGGGACCCCAGGGAGATCTGGACCTGGGGCCTTTGGCGTGGGTGCTGGACGAGCTGCGCAAATCGCTGGATGGCGCAGTCAAGGCAATGCGCCGGTTCGTGCGGGATGCCGAACTGGCTCGCGAATCTGATCTTGCATCGCTGGACGCGGGCGCATTGCGCATTGCCCGGCAGCAATTGCACCAGGCAAGCGGAGCGCTTGAGATGGTGGGCATGGGCCCTCCGGCGCTGGTCTTGCGCGCCATGGAGTCCGCGGTCCAGAAATTCGTGCAGCGCCCCGAGCAATGCACGGACGATGCTGCCGCTGTCATCGAGCGCGCGAGCTTCGCGCTCATCGAGTACCTTGAGAACGTTCTCGGCGGCAAGGCCGTCTCTCCGGTGGCGTTGTTCCCGCAGTACCGGGATGCGCAGGCCTTGGCCGGTGCCGACCGTGTGCACCCCGCAGACCTTTGGCCTGTGGAGCGTCGTTTCCGGGAGCCCGAAGATGCTGTGGCCGCCAGCCCCCTGGCCTACGGGCCGCAGGCCCGGGCACGCCTGGATTCGGCCGTATTGAAAATCGTCAAGTCTGGAGACCTTCAGGCGGCGATGAGCATGTGCGAAACATGCCTGGGTTTCGTCGCTGCGCAGTCGGATCGGTCTGCGCGTGCCTTCTGGAAAATCTGCGCAGGCTTTTTCGAGGCCGTGGGCAGGGGACTGCTGGTTCCCGATGTCTACGTCAAGCGCGTCGCTTCCCGGGTGCTGATGCAGTACGCCACTCTGGCCAAGGGCGACACGACGATCGGCGACCGGCTGGTGCAGGATCTGCTGTTTTTCTGCTCCCAGGCCAAACCTGCCGCCGTTGGTGCCGGGGCAGCCCCTGCCTTGCAGGCCGTGCGCAAGGCGTTCGGCCTTGAGCGCTTCAAACCGGTGGACTACGAGACCGCGCGCTTTGGCCGCTTCGACCCGGCTTTGTTGGCGCAGGCACGCAAACGCATCGCGTCTGCCACCGAAACCTGGTCAGCGCTGGCGGGCGGAGACCGCAACAAGCTCAAACCCGCGGCCGATCAGTTCAGCTTGGTGTGCGATTCGCTGCGCAAGCTGCACCCCGGCAGCGAAAGCCTTGCAGAAGGCCTGACCCGGGCGCTTGATGCAACCACCCGATCCGGCGAGCCACCATCGGCCGCGCTGGCCATGGAGGTGGCGACCTCGGTTCTGTATCTGCAGGCAGCTTTCGAAGAACTCGATGCCGCAGACGAGCAGATGAAGGCGCGCGCCGAGCGCTTGGCGCAGCGGCTGGACGCGGTGCGCGAGGGCGCCGAGCCCGAGCCCCTCGAATCCTGGATGGAAGAGCTGTACCGCCGGGTCAGCGACAACCAGACCATGGGCAGCGTGGTGGACGAATTGCGTGCCACGCTGGGCGAGGCGGAAAAGGCGCTCGACCAATACTTCCGCAATCCCGAGGACACCGCGGTGCTGGCGGCCGTGCCCGGCCATCTGGCGCAGATGCGCGGTGTGCTGTCGGTGCTGGGTCTGGACCAGGCTTCCCTCGCGGTAGTGCGCATGCGCGACACCGTGGAGCGCCTACTGATCAACGAAATCCCCGAAGAAGAGCGGCAGCCCGCGTTCGAGAAGCTGGGCAACAGTTTGGGGGCCTTGGGCTTTCTGATCGACATGCTCAGCTACCAGCGCACCATGGCGCGCAAGCTGTTTGTGTTCGATGAAGAGCTGGGTGAGTTGCGCATCCTGGTGGGCAAGGCCCGCGCTCGCGCTTCCGATGATATTGCCGAGGCGCCGGCCAAGCTGGAGGAGCGCGTGGCTCCGCCGCTGCCCGACATTGTTCCGCGTTTCCCCGTCTTGGAATCAAACCCCGAGCCGGCGTCTTCAACTCTGGCGCCAGAGCCCGCAGGAACGCCTGTCGATGTAGCCGCCGCGCCTTCGGGCGCGGTGGATGCATTGCCCGATATTTCGCTGGACTTGTCACTGCCGTCCGATGCGCCTCCTGTGCCTGCCGCGCCGGCCATGGTCGCTGCGGCGAGCGCGCCCGTGGTTACCGCCGAGCGCGAGATGGACGACGAGTTGCTGGACGTGTTCCTGGAAGAGGCGCGCGAAGTGGTGGGAACGGGTCTGTCCGCTGTCCAGGCGCTGACCGACGAGCCCGCGGACTTGAGCGAGCAAACCACCCTGCGCCGCGCGTTCCACACGCTCAAGGGCAGTTCGCGCATGGTGGGCCTGAACGCTTTTGGCGAAGCCGCCTGGGCCATGGAGCAGGTGCTGAATGCTTGGTTGGCTGAGCAAAAGCCGATGCAGCCTCCGCTGCTGCAGTTGTCGTCCGAGGCATTGCAGGCCTTTGGCCGCTGGGCCGACGACATCGCTGCGGGGTCGGCCGAAGCGTGGACCTCGGATGCGTTCCGCAAGGCTGCTGATGCCATGCGCCTGGATGGAACGCTGCTGCCACTTGGGTTGTCGGCCGACAGTGCTGTATTTCCCCCGGCGGCGGAACCGGTGCCAGAGTCATTGCCCGAAATCGGGTCGCCAGTGCCGGAAGTGGCGCACGTGCCCGAAGCTGTTTCCATCCCGTTGGCCGTCGAAGAGATGCCCGTCGGTGGTCTCGCGGAAGGCGTTCCAGAAGCTGCAGTGGTCGAAGTGGCCGAGCCCTCAGCTACCGATTTCGCGGCCACGGAGATTGCCCTCGAATTCCCCGAATCTCAGGCGCCCGAGGATGTGCCGGTGGCAACGGTGTCGGAAGACATCGACTTTTCGGTGTTCTCCGATGCGTTGAGCGAAGTGGCGACCACCCCCGCAGCGGCGAGCGAGCCACTGCCGTTGGACTTGGATCTCGATTTCGATCTCGACTTGGAATTGCCCGACATGGTGCCTGCTGCTGTGGCAGTTCCGGAAAACGAGGCCAGCGCTGCGCAAGCGGTTTCGACAGACGGGCTCGCAAGTCTGGAGATGGGCTTTGCCGAGGCTGTTGTGCCACAAGCTGTGGACGAGGAAGATACAGCCGAGGCGTTGGCGCAGGTCGCTGAACCTGAAGCTGAAGCTGCGCTTGAACAGGCCCTCGTGACGGATGCTGCACCGGAAGAAGAGGTTGTGGCAGACGATGCCGTCAAGGTGATCGAAACCCTGCGGATCGGCATTCCGCTGTACAACGTCTACCTGAACGAAGCCGATGAGTGGTCGCGCCGCCTGGTGACTTGCCTGCAAGAATGGGCGCTGGAATTGCACGAGCCCCTGCCAGACGCTGCTGTGGCGCTGGCGCATTCGCTGGCGGGCAGTTCCGCCACTGTGGGCTTCACGGCGCTGTCGGAAATGGCCAGGGTTCTTGAGCATGCGCTGCAGCATGCGCAATTGCAGTCCGGTGGCACGGCAGAGCAAGCCGCAGTATTCATGGCCGCGGCCGAGGACATCCGTCGCCTGCTGCACCAGTTTGCCGCGGGCTTCCTCAAGGAGCCGAGCCCGGAAGTGTTGCAACAGCTGCGCGAGATTCTCGAGACAGAAGTAGTCAACACTCTCTCGCCGCCCGAAGACGAATTTGACGACCTGGATGCAGGCTTCGAACCCGCGCCAGTGGAACGCACCCCCGACGAGCGGATCGCGGCTGAGCCGCCCCCAGCGACGCACCCAGAAGCTGTGGGCAACGTGCCCGGTTTTGTTGCTCCGGCGCTGTCGGTGGTGGCCGACCGTGATCAACACGTCGACAACGCCATCGCCCAGGCGGTGACCGCGGGAACGGACGCTGATGACGACATCGACGCCATCGACGTTATCGACCCGGACCTGTTCCCGATTTTCGAAGAGGAAGCAGCCGAATTGCTGCCGCAACTGGGCGGTGCCTTGCGGCAGTGGGCTTCCAGGCCCGACAACCTGGGGGCTCGCAGTGAAGTGTTGCGCGCCCTGCACACGCTCAAGGGCAGTTCACGTTTGGCCGGAGCCATGCGGCTCGGGGAAATGGCCCACCGGCTGGAGTCGGCCATCGAGCAGCTCGACCCGGAGAATCTTGCGATCGACCAGATCGAGCCGCTGCTGGTCAGTTTCGATGGGCTGCAGGCCAACTTTGAAGCGCTGCGCGCCGTTGGCGGGCAAGGCGGCGCCGATGCAGTGGTGACCTTCCCTGCGTCTGCGAGCGACAGTGCTGCGGCGCAGGCTTCGGGCGGTCACGCTCTGGCCGCGCCTGTGCAACCGCCGATCTCGGCAGTGCGGCTTCCGGCTGCGTCCCAGTTGGCGCCGGTGCGCGTGGCCGCGAACCAGTCGGTGCGTGTGCGTGCGCAATTGCTTGATCGGCTGGTGAACCAGGCAGGCGAGGTGATGATCAGCCGCTCGCGGCTCGATGTGCGCCTGGGCCAATTCCGCAGTTCGCTGGCAGACCTGTCGGGTAATCTTGACCGCTTGCGCCAGCAATTGCGCGATATCGAGGTTCAGGCCGAGTCGCAGATGCAGTCGCGCCTGGCGCTGTCCAAGGACTCCGCTGCAGGTTTCGACCCTCTCGAGTTTGACCGGTTCACACGGGTGCAGGAACTCACCCGCATGATGGCGGAGTCGGTAAACGACGTGGCCACAGTGCAGCGCAATTTGCAGCGCGCCATGGAAGGCGCCGAGGATGACCTCATTGCACAGGGCCGTCAGGCACGTGAGTTGCAGCGCGATCTGCTGCGTACCCGCATGGTGGAATTCGAGGGCATCGCCGAGCGCCTGTATGCGGTGGTGCGCCAGTCTTCCAAGGAAACCGGCAAGCAGATCAAGCTGGACATCATGGGCGGGTCCATTGAAATGGACCGTGGCGTGCTGGATCGCATGACGCCGGCCTTCGAGCACTTGCTTCGCAACTGCGTTGCCCATGGCATTGAAGATCCGGAAGCGCGCGTGGCTTCTGGCAAACCAGGCACGGGCACCATCACGGTGGACCTGCGCCATGAAGGCAATGACGTGTCGGTCGAGTTCCGGGACGACGGAGCGGGGCTGAACATCGAGCGCATCCGCGCGAAGGCCGTTGCGCAAGGCCTCGTTCAACCCGATGCCGCCATCAGCGATGCCGATGCGGCCAACCTGATTTTCATGCCGGGCTTCTCGACGGCGTCCGAAGTGACTGGCCTGTCGGGGCGGGGCATCGGCATGGACGTGGTGCGTTCGGAGATCAACGCACTGGGCGGCCGCATCGAAACCTCCACCGAAACCGGCAAGGGCGCTGCTTTCCGCATGGTGCTGCCTCTGACCACGGCGGTGACGCAGGTGGTGATGCTGCGTGCGGGCGATTTGTCGTTCGGCGTGCCCGCGAACGTGGTGGAGATCGTGCGCCGCACTTCCGCAGTCGATCTTGAGGGGGCGTACCGTACCGGCGTCTTCGACGACGGTTTTGAACAATTGCCCTTCTTCTGGGCGGGTGCCCTGTTGCAAGCGTCGGCACGCAGTACGGAAGCCGCGGGCAAGACCCGGCCAGTGGTAATTTTCCGCAGTGCTTCGCAGCGCATCGCCATGCATGTGGACGAAGTGCTGGGCAACCAGGAAGTCGTGGTGAAGAACCTCGGGCCCCAGTTGTCGCGCCTGCCAGGCTTGGCCGGAATGTCTGTGCTGGCCTCGGGTGCGGTGGTGCTGATCTACAACCCGGTGGCGTTGTCCACGGTGTATGGCGATCAGGTTCGGGCGGCCAGTGCCGGCCTGCCTGCTGTCCTCGAAGCCGAAGGCGCTGGTGCCGGCAAGCCCGCTGCATCGTTGCTCTCGGGCCCCAGCCAGGTGCCGCTCGTGCTGGTTGTGGACGATTCGATCACCGTGCGCCGCGTCACGCAGCGCTTGCTGCAGCGCGAGGGCTACCGGGTGGCCCTTGCCGCCGATGGCCTGCAAGCCCTGGAGCGGCTGCAGGAAGAGCGCCCGACGGTGGTGCTGTCCGACATCGAGATGCCGCGCATGGACGGGTTCGACCTGGCGCGCAACATCCGTGCAGACGGTGCCCTGCGCGACCTGCCCATCATCATGATCACCTCGCGCATCGCTGAAAAGCACCGCGAGCATGCGATGGAACTGGGCGTGAACCACTACCTTGGCAAGCCGTATTCCGACGAGGAACTGCTCAGTCTCATCCAGCATTACGCCCGCCTGGAGGCGACCGCCGAGGCGTAAAGTGACCGCTGGTGGCCGTCGCCCTTCAAGGCCGGCCACCGGAAGAATCTCTGGCCGTGCGTGGAAACACCTGCACCAACAGGAGGTTTCATGGAATCCACAGTTGCCGCAGGGGACAGCCGCCTGTTGTCGTGCCTTGCGCTGACGGTGCGCGAAGGCGCATCGGATCTCTTTCTGCTGGCTGGCGCACCGCCTACCCTCAAGCGCCAGGGCGCATTCGTGCCGATCACCAAGGTTGCGGTGTCCGCAGAAGATGTCCGCACCATGGTGTATTCGATCATGCGCAAGGCGCAGATCGAGGAGTTCGAAGCCTCGCGTGAATGCGATTTCTCGTTCCAGACGCCAGACCAGGCGCGCTTTCGGGTGAATGTGCATCTTCAGCGGGGCAACGTGGGCGTGGTCATTCGCCATGTCACGGCCAGAATCCCCAGCCTGGACGAGCTCGGGTTGCCATCCGTGCTCAAGCAACTGGCGTTTTTGAAAGGCGGCCTGGTGCTGACAGTCGGCGCAGCGGGGTCGGGCAAGACAACCACCTTGGCGGCGATGCTTGACTACCGCAATGAGCGAACTCCGGGCCACATCCTCACGGTGGAAGACCCAATCGAGTACCTGCATGCGCACAAGAAATCGCTCGTGACGCAGCGCGAGGTGGGGCTCGACACGGCCTCCTACGACGAGGCGCTGCGCCGGGCCATGCGGGAAGCGCCCGACGTGATCATGATCGGCGAAATCCGCGACCGGGCCACCATGCAGCATGCGCTTCACTACGCAGAGTCGGGGCACCTGTGCGTGTCCACGCTGCACGCCAGCAATGCCAACCAGGCCGTGCAGCGCATCGTGAACTTCTTTCCAGAGCAGGCGCAGCGGCAACTGCTGATGGATCTGTCGATGAACCTGAAGGCGGTGGTGGCGCAGCGCCTCATCAAAGGCGTTCAGGGTTCCATGGTGCCGGCCATGGAGGTCATGCTTCTGACCCCCTTCGTGTCCGAACTCATCCAGAAGGGCGAAGTCGACGAGATCAAGACCGCCATCGCACGCAGCGGCGAGCAGGGAATGTGTACCTTTGACCAGTCGTTGTTCGAACTGTACGAGCACGGCGCCATCTCGGCCGCAGACGCGGTGGCCAACGCCGACAACCGGACTGACGTTGCGCTGCGCTTGCGCCTGGCATCCGGCGCGCCCCTGGCGGTGGATGGAATGCGCATGAGCGACCAGGAGGCGGAAGACGACTCCCACCCGTCTGACGGCCGAGGCCCCGGCAACAGCTAGGTGGTTTTGACCACGGCGTAACGCTGCAACGTGCGCTGCCGGGCGCTGTCATGGTCGACGATGGGCTGGGGATAGTGGTGCCCCAACACCACACCGGCCTCCTGCAGCTCGAGCGGGCGGGCGCGCCATGGGGCGTGCAGGGCGGCCAAAGGCAGGGCCGCCAATTGCGGCAGATAGCGGCGGATGAAACGGCCTTCGGCATCGAATTTCTCGCTCTGGCTCACCGGGTTGAAGATGCGGAAATAGGGCTGTGCATCGCATCCGCTGGAGCTGGCCCACTGCCAGCCGCCATTGTTGGCCGCCAGATCAAAATCGTTCAGGTGGGTGGCGAAATAGTGCTCGCCCCAGCGCCAGTCGATTCCCAGGTGTTTGACGAGAAAACTGGCCGCGACCATGCGCAGGCGGTTGTGCATGTAGCCCGTCTGGTTGAGTTGGGCCATGGCCGCATCCACCAACGGATAGCCCGTGCGGCCCTCGCACCATGCGGAAAACAGCGCCTGGGCCTCGTCGCCGGTTTCCCACTGGATGGCGTCATAGGCCGGTTTGAAGCTGCGCTCCACCACGTGGGGGTGGTGCGCCAGGATCTGGCAATAGAAGTCGCGCCAGATCAGCTCATTCAGCCAAGTCGTGGCGCCGGGGTTTCCCCCCTGCGCCAGCGCGTGCGCAGAACGGGCCAGCAGGCGCGGCGAGATGGTGCCGAAGCGCAGGTGCACGCTGAGGTAGCTCGGGCCTTTGATCGCGGGGTAGTCCCGGGTGTCGGCATAGCGGTGGATGCGTTGCAGGAAGTCTTCGAACAGCCGCATGGCGCCGCTGCTGCCCGTGGGAAGGCCGAGGGGCGTGTTTTGCGCAGCCTCGAAGCCCAGTGCGCCCAACGCGGGCACGGGCAGGCATTCGGGTGCGGGGCGGGGCGCCAGCCGGTGTGCATGGCGCACGACGGCGTAGCTTTGCAACTGGAAGGCGTCGATGGTGCGCAGCCAGGCGTTCTTGTAGGGCGTGAACACGCTATAGGGCGTGCCCGCCTGCGTGAGCACCTCGTCGCGCTCAAGCAGCGTATGGTCCTTGAAGGTATGAAAGGCAATGCCCGTCTGCGCCAGGCGCGTGCGCACCAGGCTGTCTCTGGACAGTGCCTGGGGTTCGTCGTCATGGTTGGCGTACACGGCCTGCGCTTGCAGCGCCTGCGCCAGTTCCGGCACGGCGTCGGTAGCCAGGGCGTGGCGCACGATGAGCCCCCCTGCGGGGTGGCTGGCAAGGGTGCGCAGTGCGGCATCCAGCTCCACCAGGGCTTCGCGGATGAAGGCCACCCGGCGGTCGGCGCGGGGCAGGGCATCGAGAATCGCGCGGTCAAATACAAAGACGCAATGCACTTTCCGGCACTGGGTGAGTGCGTGGTAGAGGGCTGCATGGTCGCAGGCGCGCAGGTCGCGGCGAAACCAGACGAGGCCGGTGGCGTAAGTGGACTCCATGTTCACCGTTAAAATTGACCAATGTCTTTCGATTCTGCGCCCATCAACCTGACGCATCATTTCCTGATCGCCATGCCCGGTCTCGAAGATGAGTCTTTCGCGCGCAGTGTGGTGTATCTGTGCGAGCACAGCGAGCGCGGCGCGCTGGGGCTCATCATCAACAAGCCCTCCGATATCACGCTCAAGGGGCTTTTCGACAAGGTGGATCTCTCGCTGCGCCGCGAAGACCTGCGCTCGGAACCGGTGTTCCAGGGCGGCCCGGTGCAGACGGAACGTGGCTTCGTGCTGCACGAGCCGATGCTGGCGAACAGCGCGGACACCGACGAGTCGGCCTACGCCTCCACCATGACCATCCCTGGAGGGCTGGAGATGACCACGTCCAAGGACGTCCTCGAGGCCCTGTCCACCGGCGCGGGGCCCCGCCGGGTGCTGATCACGCTGGGGTATTCGTCCTGGGGCGAGGGGCAGCTCGAGTCCGAGCTGGCCGAAAACGCCTGGCTCACGGTGGGTGCAGACTTGTCCGTGATCTTCGACACGCCCGTGCCCCAGCGGTACGACAGGGCGCTGGGCTTGCTGGGATTGCAGGCCTGGATGCTGTCTCCCGAGGCGGGGCACGCATGACCGGCTTGCCCGCTCAGCCGCCCAAGCCGCCAGCCGTTCCTGCGCATTTTCAGACCTTTCTTGCCTTTGACTTTGGCCTCAAGCGCACGGGCGTGGCCACGGGCTCGCGGCTGCTCAAGAGCGCCACGCCTCAGCCCACCATCAAGGCCGAAGGGGACGCCCGTTTTGCGCAGGTGGCGCAGCGCATCAAGGAATGGCAGCCCGACGCCCTGGTGATCGGCGTGCCCTACCACCCCGACGGGGCCAGCCACGAGAACACCGAGCGTGCGCTCAAGTTCGGCCGCCAGCTGCGCGGGCGCTTTGGCCTGCAGGTGTTCGAGGTGGACGAGCGCTACAGCACCACCGAGGCCATTGCCAGTGGCGCCAAGGACGCCGACGCGGCTTCGGCCTGCATCATCCTGGAACAGTTTTTGAGGAATCTTCCATGAGCAACCCTTCCCACCCAGCGGCCAGCGTAGGGGCTTTGGCCCTTGACGCAGAGGCGCTGTACCGCGAGCTGCTGCGCGGCGTGCGCAGCATGCTCACGCCCACCACCCGCCTGGCGGGCATCGCCTCGGGCGGCGCCTGGCTGGCCGAGCGCTTGCAGAAGGACCTGGGCTTCGAAGGGCCGGCCGGCGTGCTCTCATCGGTAATGCACCGCGACGACTTCGCCCAGCGCGGCCTGTCGGCCGGCGCGCAGACCGCGCTGCCGTTCGATGTGAACGGCGCCGATGTGCTGGTGCTCGACGACGTGCTCTACACCGGCCGCACCATCCGCGCCGTGCTCAACGAACTGTTCGACTATGGCCGTCCCGCCAGCGTGCGCCTGGCTGTGCTGGTGGACCGCGGTGGGCGCGAACTGCCCGTTCAGGCCGACTTTGCCGCTGCGCGCGTGGCCCTGCCTGCCGCCCAGTCGCTGGCCCTGGCACGTGACGACAGCGGCACCTTCCAATTCCAAGTCAAAGAGGCCTGACCGTGCTGCACAAGCGCAACCCCCAACTCAACGGCAACGGCGAACTCATCCACCTGCTGTCCATCGAAGGCCTGCCGCGCGACATCGTCACGCACATCCTCGACACGGCCACCAACTTCGTTTCGGTGAATGACCGCGAAGTGAAAAAGGTGCCCCTCTTGCGCGGCAAGAGCGTGTTCAACCTGTTCTTCGAGAACAGCACGCGCACACGCACCACCTTCGAAATCGCGGCCAAGCGCCTGTCGGCCGACGTGCTCAACCTCGACATCGCGCGCAGCTCGGCCAGCAAGGGCGAGTCGCTGCTCGACACCATTGCCAACCTGAGCGCGATGGCCGCCGACCTGTTCGTGGTGCGGCACAGCGAATCGGGCGCGCCGTACCTCATCGCCCAGCACGTGGCGCCGCATGTGCACGTGATCAATGCGGGCGATGGCCGGCATGCCCACCCCACGCAGGGGCTGCTGGACATGTACACCATCCGGCACTACAAGAAGGATTTTTCCAACCTCACCGTGGCCATCGTGGGCGACGTGCTGCACTCGCGCGTGGCGCGCTCCGATATCCACGGCCTGACCACGCTGGGCTGCGCCGAGGTGCGCGTGGTGGGCCCGCGCACGCTGGTGCCCAGCGATATGGCGCAGATGGGCGTGCGCGTGTGCCACACGCTCGAAGAAGGCATCAAGGACGCCGACGTGGTCATCACGCTGCGCCTGCAGAACGAGCGCATGAGCGGCGCGCTGCTGCCCTCCAGCCAAGAGTATTTCAAGAGCTTTGGTCTCACGCCCGAGAAGTTGCAGCTGGCCAAGCCCGATGCCATCGTGATGCACCCCGGCCCTATCAACCGGGGCGTGGAGATCGACTCCGCCGTGGTCGATGGCCCGCAGGCCGTGATCCTTCCACAGGTCACCTTCGGCATCGCGGTGCGCATGGCCGTGATGTCCATCGTGGCCGGGAACGAGGCGTGACCCCCTTGAACCGTGTGCCAAGGAGGCCGTGCGGAGGCCCCGGCCCCTTCAGCCTGTTCAGGCCCGCGCAGGCAGGCTTGGGGCCGCAGGCGCGCAGTTCTCATGGGAGGACGCGACCCACGGCCCGGCGACGCCGGTTCCACGGTGGCCCTCGCATGGAGGCTGCCGCTGCGCAGACTCTGGTGGGTAGAGAGGTTCACGATATGGTTGCTATGTGTTTTATAGCTGCTGGCGCTTATGTATCAAGCGCAAGCGGCCTATTAGGCTTGAAATCATGAAGATACTGATCCAGAACGGCCGTGTGATCGACCCTGCCAGCGGATTCGACCAGACCTGTGACATCGCCCTGGCTGCCGGGCGCATCGTGGGCATCAACCGGGTGCCTGCGGATTTCGCCCCCAGCCGCGTGGTCGAAGCCGCAGGCTGCATCGTGCTGCCCGGCCTCGTGGACCTGGCGGCGCGCCTGCGCGAGCCCGGCTACGAGCACGAAGGCATGCTTGAATCCGAAATGGCGGCTGCGGTGGCTGGCGGCGTGACCAGCCTGGTCTGCCCGCCCGACACCGACCCCGTGCTCGACGAGCCGGGCCTGGTCGAGATGCTCAAGTTCCGTGCCGAGAAGCTGCACCAGTCGCGCCTGTTCCCGCTGGGGGCGCTCACGCACGGCCTGGCCGGCGAGGTGCTCACCGAGATGGCCGAGCTGACGGAATCGGGCTGCGTGGGCTTTGGCCAGGCCGAGGTGCCGCTGGCCAGCACCCAGGTGCTGCAGCGCGCCCTGCAATATGCAGCCACCTTTGGCTACACGGTGTGGCTGCGCCCGCAAGAGCTGCACCTGGGCAAGGGCGTGGCCGCCAGCGGCCCGCTGGCCACGCGCCTGGGCCTCTCGGGTGTGCCCGTGGCGGCCGAGACGATTGCGCTGCACACGATCTTCGAGTTGCTCAAGACCACCGGCGCCCGCGTGCACCTGTGCCGGCTCAGCAGTGCCGCCGGGGTCGATCTGGTGCGCCGCGCCAAGGCCGATGGCCTCAAGGTGACCTGTGATGTCAGCATCAACTCGCTGCACCTCACCGATGTGGACATCGGTTTCTTTGACAGCCGCGCCCGCCTCACCCCCCCGCTGCGCCAGCAGCGCGACCGTGACGCGCTGCATGCCGCGCTGGCCGACGGCACCATCGATGCGCTGGTGTCCGACCACACCCCCGTCGACGAAGATGCCAAGACCCTGCCTTTCGCCGAGGCCGAACCGGGTGCCACCGGGCTGGAACTGCTGCTGAGCCTGGCCCTCAAGTGGTCGCGCGACAGCGGCGTGCCTTTGCAGCGCGCGCTGGCCACCGTGACGTCCGAGCCCGCACGCGTGCTGGGCAATGCGCTGGGCACGCTGCAGGCCAGCGTGGGCCAGTTGGTCGAAGGCGGAGTGGGCGACCTGTGCATCCTCGACCCGCAAGCCGCCTGGACGGTGCAGGACGCCACCTTGCACAGCCAGGGCAAGCACACGCCCTTCTCGGGCTACGAACTGCCAGGCCAGGTGCGCATGACGCTGGTGGGCGGGCACGTGGCTTTCGAGCGCGGCTGAGCC
>NZ_ACQT01000056.1 GCF_000175235.1 Acidovorax delafieldii 2AN
CGGCGATGCGCTCGAAGGCGCCGCGCGTGTCGTCCACCAGTTGCCGCCCCGCCTCGGTCAAGCCCACACTGCGCGTGGTGCGCCGCACCAGCGGAACGCCAGCGGCGCGTTCCAGCTCGGCAATGTGCTGGCTCATGGCCGCCTTGCTCACGCCCAGCCGCACCGCTGCGCCGGTATAGCTGCCTTGCTCGCCCAGCACTACCAGCCAGTGCAGGTGGGACCAGAGGGCTTCAGGTGGGGTGTGGTCTGTCGATTTCATGGCGCTATTGTTCACCAAGGTGAACAATCATTTCACGGCTGCGGTCTTGGCGGGGCGGGGGGGGGCTTCTAGACTGCAGGCCACGTTCACTGTTTTTGAAAGAGGTTTGCATGACCACCGCCACCCAGCCCATCCACATTGGCCACTACATCCAGGGCGCGCGCATCGCTGGCGCCAGCACCCGCAGCCAGGATGTGACCAACCCCGCCACGGGCGTGGTGACGGGCCGCGTGGCGCTGGCCCACCGGCCGATGTGGATGCGGCCGTGGCGGCTGCGCAGGCGGCCTTCCCGGCCTGGGCCGACACGCCACCGATCCGCCGTGCGCGTGTGCTGTTCAAGTTCCTCGAGTTGGTCAACCAGAACAAGGATGCGCTGGCCCGCGCCATCACGGCCGAGCATGGCAAGGTCTTCACCGACGCGCAGGGTGAAGTGGCGCGCGGCATCGACATCATCGAGTTTGCCTGCGGCATTCCGCAATTGCTCAAGGGCGATTTCACCGACCAGGTCAGCACGGGCATCGACAACTGGACGCTGCGCCAGCCTCTGGGCGTGGTGGCGGGCATCACGCCTTTCAACTTTCCGGTCATGGTGCCGATGTGGATGTTCCCGGTGGCTATCGCTGCCGGCAACACCTTCGTGCTCAAGCCCAGCCCGACCGATCCCACGGCCTCGCTGCTGATGGCCGATCTGTTCAAGCAGGCGGGGTTGCCCGATGGCGTGTTCAACGTGGTGCAGGGTGACAAGGAGGCGGTGGATGCGCTCATCGAGCACCCGGATGTGAAGGCTGTGAGCTTCGTTGGATCGACCCCCATTGCCAACTACATCTACGAAACCGGGGCCCGCCACGGCAAGCGCGTGCAGGCCCTGGGTGGCGCGAAGAATCACATGGTCGTCATGCCCGATGCCGATCTGGACCAGGCGGTGGACGCCCTGATCGGTGCTGGCTATGGCTCGGCCGGCGAGCGTTGCATGGCCATCAGCGTGGCTGTGCTGGTGGGGGACGCCGCCGACAAGGTGGTGCCCAAGCTCATCGAGCGCACCCGGGCGCTCAAGGTTCTCAACGGCACCAACCTCGCGGCCGAAATGGGTCCCATCGTCACCCGTGCGGCCCACGAGCGCATCTCGGGTTACATCGACCTGGGCGTGAAGGAGGGCGCGCAACTGCTGGTGGATGGCCGCGGCTTTGACGGCAAGCAGGCGGGCGAGGGCTGCGAAGGCGGTTTCTGGCTGGGCGGCACGCTGTTCGACCACGTCACGCCCGAGATGCGCATCTACAAGGAAGAAATTTTCGGCCCCGTGCTGGCGGTGGTGCGCGCCAAGGATTTCGGTGAAGCAGTGAAACTGGTCAACGACCATGAGTTCGGCAACGGCGTGGCGTGCTTCACGCGCGACGGCAACGTGGCCCGCGAGTTTGGCCGCCGCATCCAGGCGGGCATGGTCGGCATCAACGTGCCGATCCCGGTGCCCATGGCCTGGCATGGCTTTGGCGGCTGGAAGCGCAGCCTGTTTGGCGACATGCACGCCTACGGTGAAGAAGGCGTGCGCTTCTACACCAAGCAAAAGAGCATCATGCAGCGCTGGCCGGAAAGCACGCCCAAGGGGGCCGAGTTCGTGATGCCTACTGCGAAGTGAGGCCTTCGCGCCTGCTCGCAACCCAGGGGCCCTTGGCCCCTTTTTTCATGGTTGTCGGTGGCCGATTCGCCGGATTCAAGGGGCTCGGCTGCGCCCGGCTTGTGCCTGCTGGATGGGCTGCCGGATTGGGGGGCAACGAACGCGAAAGCCAACCCTGCGCGCCGTGGCGACTCAGAAGCGCTGGATACCCAGCCCGTCCAGATTGATGTCGGGGTTGCGCTGGCCGATCAGGTCTGCCACGGCACGGGCGCAGCCGCTCGCCAGTGCCCATCCGCCCGCGCCATGCCCCGTGTTGAGCCACAGGCCCGGCACGCCACTGGCGCCCACCACGGGCGCGCCGTCGGGCAATGTGGGGCGCGCGCCGCGCCATACCTGCAGCCCCGAGGACAACAGGGCGCCGCCCGGGAACCATTCGTTCATGGTCCGGTAGAGCTGCTGCAGCGTGGGGACGTGGTGGGCTGCGTCCTGTCCGCCCAGCTCGGCGCCACCGGTGATGCGCACACGCTGGCCCAGGCGGGTGATGGTGATCTGCTCCTGGCTGTCCACCACGCTGGCCACCGGCGCGTGCAGTTCTTCGCGCAGCGGGGCGCTGACGGAATAGCCATACACGGCCGCCAGCGGCAGGCGCAGGCCCAGCGGGCGCAACAACGCCGCCGACGCCGCGCCTGCGCACAGCACCACGGCATCGAAGGACCGCGTGCCGCTTTCGCCGTGCACCTGTACGCCCATGGGCGGGGAAGCCAGCCGGGCCACGCGGGTGCCAAAGGCAAACTGCACGCCACCGGCCTGGGTGCCCTGGCGCAGCAGTTGCGCGAACAGCCGGCAGTTGCCGGCCGTGGCGTCCGGCAGGTGCAGCGCCCCGCCAGCGGGGTTCGGGGCACAGGCCGGGCTCGATCTGGCGTGCGGCCTCGGCATCCATCTCGCGCAGCGCAATTCCGGCGTCGCGTAGCACCTGCAGGGCAGGTTGCCAGCGGGCTTGCTCCTGTGCGGTGCGCAGCAGGATGAGTCGCCCCTGGTTGCCTTCAAAGTCCAGTTCGTGGCGGGCCGTGATTTGCTGCAGATGGTGCTGGCTGTATCGGGCCAGCCCTTCCAGCGTTGCCAGCGGTGCGGCCTGCGCGCCGCGGTGCGCCATACGTCGCCAGCGCCATATCCAGGCCAGGTCGTTGCCCTTGAAGCCCTTGGCCAGCCGCAGCGTGGCGCGGCGGCCCAGCAGCTTTAGCGGGGCGCCCAAGGCCGGCGTGGCCCAGGGGGTGGGCAGGTGCGGCGCCAGCAGGCCGGCGTTGGCAAAGCTGGCTTCCTCGGCGGCCGCGTTGCGTTGTTCAAAGACGGTGACTTCGTGGCCGTCACGGGCCAGCTCATATGCGGTGGACACGCCGACAACGCCGGCGCCCACGATGGCGATCTTCATGGATTTGAATTGTTTTCTGACTCAAGCGCTTGATGGTAAAGCGCTGGCAGCTATTGTTTTTGTAGTATCCGCTCAATCTGCAGGCTCACATTGAGCACTGCGTCGTCGTGCATGGCACCGTGCCAGACCATCAGCCCGACCGGGAGTTCCCCGGCCACATGGCAGGGCAGCGACAGGGCGCAGCCATCGAGCATGTTCACCACGCTGGTATTGCGCAGCAGCAGGGCGTTGACGCGGAAGAACTCGGCATCGCGCTCACTGCCGGGCGCCACCTCGGCGATGGTCGGCGCCACCATCGGCACCGTGGGCGAGAGCAGGGCGTCGTAGGGGGCCAGGGCGGCTTCCATGCGGGCTATCCAGTGCTGGCGGGCCTGCAGCAGATCGATATAGTCCGCTGCCGCCATGGTGGCGCCGCGCTCGATGCGGCTGCGCACCCGCGGATCGTATTGCGATGCCTGCCGCGCGAGCAGGGGGCGGTGCCAGGCATGGCTTTCCGCTGCGGACAGGCCGCCTCTGGCCTGCATGGGACCAAGTTCCTCCGTCAGCGGCAAGGCAATTTCTTCGATGTGCGCGCCGGCTCGGCGCAAGGCGTCCAGCGTGCGGCTGAATGCCTGGGCCACGGTGGCGTCCAGATTGTCGAGGAAGGTGGTGGAGGGCACGGCCAGACGCCAGAAGCGCAAGGGGGCCGGACTGCGTGTGACACGCCGCGCAGCCAGCACCTCGTGCACCACGACGGCATCGCGCACGCTGCGCGTCATGGCGCAGGCCGTGTCCAGCGTGGTGGACAACGGAATCGCGCCCGCCGTGGGGACGAGCCGGGCTGTGTTCTTGAAGCCCACGATGCCATTGAGTGCCGCGGGGATACGGATGGAGCCGCCGGTGTCTGAGCCCAGTCCCACAAAAGCGGCCCCGGTGGCCACCGAGACGGCGGCCCCCGATGAAGATCCCCCGGGGATTCTCGGTGCACCCGGCAGAGCGCCAAAGCGGCCGTCCCAGGCCGCTGGTGTTCCGAAGTGCGGGTTCACCCCCACGCCCGAGAAGGCAAATTCCACCATGTTCGTGCGGCCGATGACCATGCCGCCAGCGGCACGCAGGCGCGCAACGGCCGGGCAGTCCTGCTGCGCTGGCGCTGCCCCAGCCAGAACCGTGGAGCCTGCGGTGGTGGGCTGGCCTGCGATGTCGAAGAGGTCCTTGACCGATACCGCCAAGCCGGCCAATGGCAGCCCTGAGAGGCTGTTTTGCACCACGATGGTGCGTGCGGATGCGGTGTCCAGGTGCAGAAATGCATGCGCGCAGGCAGGTGCTTCGGCTGCCTCGATACACGGCTCCAGTTCGGCGGCGGCGGTGCTGATCCCGTCCTGCAAGCGCTGGCGGGTGGTGGTGAGGTCGGAAAGCATGGGTGTGCTAGAATCTTTGGGTTTTGCTGAGAGCAGCAACGCACCTGGTGTCTCAGGCAGTGGGTGCGGGGCGGCAGCAGCAAAACCAATCGCAAACCAGCCCTGTCAAGGTGTTGCGTCTTTGTGCAGAGGCACGGCGGCGCAAATATTGGGGCTGGATTTTAGACCCAACCTTTGGAGTATTTTTATGTCCGTTACCATGCGCGAAATGCTGGAAGCCGGTGTCCACTTCGGTCACCAAACCCGCTTCTGGAACCCCAAGATGGCCCCCTACATCTTCGGCCATCGCAACAAGATTCACATCATCAACCTGGAAAAGTCGCTGCCACTGTTCCAGGAAGCACAAAAGTTCGCCAAGCAACTGGCCGCCAACCGCGGCACCATCCTGATGGTCGGCACGAAGCGCCAGGCACGTGAGATCCTGGCCACCGAAGCGCAGCGCGCTGGCGTGCCTTTCGTCGACCAGCGCTGGCTGGGTGGCATGCTGACCAACTTCAAGACCGTCAAGACTTCGATCAAGCGTCTGAAGGACATGAAGGCACAGCTCGAAACCGGTCTCGACAGCCTGAGCAAGAAAGAGCAGCTGACGTTCAGCCGCGAAATCGAAAAGCTCGAGAAGGACATCGGCGGCATCCAGGACATGGCCGCGCTGCCTGACGCCATCTTCATCATCGACGTGGGCTTCCACAAGATCGCCGTGGCCGAAGCCAAGAAGCTGGGCATTCCGCTGATCGGCGTGGTGGATACCAACCATTCGCCCGAAGGCATTGACTACGTGATCCCCGGTAACGACGACTCGGCCAAGGCCGTGACGCTGTACGCCCGTGGCATCGCCGACGCGATCATCGAAGGCCGCGCCAACGCCGTGAACGAAGTGGTCAAGGCAGTGGCTGCCGAAGGCGGCGACGAGTTTGTGGAAGTGCAAGAGTCCGCAGCCTGAGCTCCCGGCTGCGCGGCTTTGCGCTAGAAAATGCGGGGCCCCTGGTGAGCCCCCTTTTTTTTAGCCCGAATCCAGAAATTGATCGATTGAACTGAATACGGAAGGAATACAGATGGCTGCAATTACCGCAAGCATGGTTGCTGAACTGCGCGGCAAGACCGACGCTCCCATGATGGAATGCAAGAAGGCGCTGACGGAAGCCGACGGCGACATGGCCAAGGCTGAAGAGCTGCTGCGCGTCAAGCTGGGCACGAAGGCTGGCAAGGCCGCTTCGCGCGTCACCGCTGAAGGCGTGGTCGCCAGCTTCATCAATGGCGACGTGGGTGCCCTGATTGAAGTCAACAGCGAAACCGACTTCGTATCGAAGAACGACAGCTTCATCGCCATGGCCAACGCTGCGGCCAAGCTGGTGGCCGAGCAGAACCCAGCCACCATCGAAGCCCTGGGCGCTCTGCCCTACGAGCAGGACAGCTTCGGTCCCACGCTGGAAGACGTGCGCAAGGGTCTGATCGGCAAGATCGGCGAAAACATGTCGTTCCGCCGCTTCAAGCGCTTCAGCGGCTCCAGCCTGGCTGCCTACCTGCACGGTTCACGCATTGGCGTGGTGGTCGAGTTCGACGGCGATGCCGCTGCAGCCAAGGATGTGGCCATGCACGTGGCTGCCATGAAGCCTGTGGCCCTGACCAGCGCCGACGTGCCCGCCGAGCTGATCGCCAAGGAGCGCTCGGTGGCTGAAGGCAAGGCCGACGAAGCCAACAAGGAACTGGTGGCTGCCGGCAAGCCAGCGCAAAGCGCTGAAATCACCGCCAAGCGCATCGACGGCGCTGTCCAGAAGTACCTGAAGGAAGTCTCGCTCGCCGACCAGGTGTTTGTGAAGGCTGCCGATGGCAAGCAGACCGTGGCCCAGATGCTCAAGGCTGCCAACACCAACGTGAAGGGCTTCACGCTCTACGTCGTGGGCGAAGGCATCGAGAAGAAGGCCGACGACTTCGCTGCCGAGGTGGCCGCCCAGGTCGCCGCCGCCAAGGCTGCTGCCGCCTGACCAGGCGGTAGTCCAGCCTCGCCATCACCCCTTCCGCCGTACTTGCCTTTGGAGAAAATACCCATGTCTCACGCCGCACCAGCCCACAAGCGCATCCTGCTCAAGCTGTCTGGTGAGGCGCTGATGGGGGATGATTCCTTTGGCATCAATCGTGCCACCATCGTGCGCATGGTGGAGGAAATCGCGGAAGTCACCCGCCTGGGTGTGCAGGTGGCGGTGGTGATCGGCGGGGGTAATATTTTCCGTGGCGTGGCGGGTGGTTCGGTTGGCATGGACCGGGCCACCGCCGACTACATGGGCATGCTGGCCACGGTGATGAACGCGCTGGCACTGGCCGACGCCATGGACAAGCAGGGCCTGGTGGCCCGCGTGATGTCCGCCATCGCCATCGAGCAGGTGGTCGAGCCCTATGTGCGCCCCAAGGCCTTGCAGTACCTCGAAGAGGGCAAGGTCGTCGTGTTTGCCGCCGGAACGGGAAACCCGTTCTTCACCACCGATACGGCGGCTGCACTGCGTGGTGCCGAAATCGGTGCCGAGCTGGTGCTCAAGGCCACCAAGGTGGACGGCGTTTATACTGCCGACCCCCAGAAAGACCCGTCTGCCACGCGCTACACCAAGCTCAGCTTTGACGAGGCGATGTCCCGCAACCTGGGCATCATGGATGCCACCGCCTTTGCGCTGTGCCGTGACCAGAAGCTGCCGGTGAAGGTGTTTTCCATCATCAAGCACGGTGCCTTGAAGCGTGTGGTGATGGGCGAAGACGAAGGTACGCTGGTTTACGCCTGACCCACGATGGATGGGCCCGCGCTCGATGCGGGCCGGCCCGAGGAGAGAACATGACGATTGCCGACATCAAGAAAACCGCAGAAACCAAGATGGACCAGTCCATCGCTGCGTTCAAGAACAACCTGCAGAAGATCCGCACTGGCCGTGCCAACCCCGCGCTGCTCGACACCGTGCATGTCGAGTATTACGGCTCTCCGGTTCCGCTGAGCCAAGTGGCCAATGTGGCCCTGCTGGACTCCCGCACCATCAGCGTGCAGCCCTGGGAAAAGGGCATGGGCGCCAAGATCGAAAAGGCCATCCGCGAGAGCGATCTGGGCCTGAACCCTGCCTCGATGGGCGATCTCATTCGCGTGCCAATGCCCCCCATGAGCGAAGAGCGTCGCAAGGAAATGACCAAGCTGGCTCGCAACGAAGGAGAGAGCGCCAAAATCGCCGTGCGCAACCTGCGCCGCGACGCCAACGAATCCGTGAAGAAGCTGGTCAAGGACAAGCTCGCGTCCGAAGACGATCAGAAGCGTGCCGAAACCGACGTGCAGAAATTCACCGACAAGCACATCGCCGAGATTGATGCGCTGGTAGCCGCCAAAGAGCAGGAAATCATGGCGGTTTAAGCCCCAGGGCTTGAACGTTCCCATGTCTGTATCTCCGGTGGTGCCTCACCACATTGCCATCGTCATGGATGGCAACGGCCGCTGGGCCACGCGGCGTTTCCTGCCGCGCCTGGCCGGCCACAAGCAAGGGGTTGATTCCTTGCGCCGATGCGCGCGCGCCTGCGCCGAGCGTGGCGTCGCGGTGCTGACGGTTTTCGCGTTCTCGTCCGAGAACTGGAACCGGCCCGCCGACGAGGTGTCGGGTCTCATGGAACTGCTTGCCCTGGCCCTCGCCCGCGAAGTACCGCAGCTCAAGAAGGATGGCGTTCGCCTCTTCTTTGTCGGAGAACGCGCTGGACTGTCACCCAAAGTGCGTGACGGTCTTGCCCAGGCGGAGGCCGCAACAGCAGAAAACACCCGCCTTGTCCTCAACGTATGCTTCAACTATGGGGGCCGGTGGGACATTGCCCAGGCGGCGGCGGCGCTTGCAGCGCGCGGTGAGCCCATCACCGAGGCCAGCTTGCATGGTGCCATGGCATTGGCGCATGTTCCTGATCCTGATCTGGTGATCCGCACGGGCGGGGAGATGCGGATCAGTAATTTTCTGCTCTGGCAGGTGGCTTATTCGGAGCTTTATTTCAGCGACAGGTTGTGGCCCGATTTCGATGAGTCTGCGCTCGACGAAGCCATTGCGGTTTACAGTGCACGCGAACGCCGCTTTGGCAAAACCTCCGAACAGATAGCGTCCGCGCACCCAGACACGGTGGCGGGCTGAAAAGGCCCCATGCTTCTACCGCGCGTCATCACTGCCCTTGTCCTGCTGGCGATTCTGCTGCCCGCGCTTTTCTATCCGTCCCCTGCGCCCTTCACCTTGGTGGTTTTGGTCTTGATGGCCGCAGGGGCGTGGGAGTGGGGGCGCCTGAGTGGCTTGCGCCAAGGCGGTGCGCTGGCGGTGGGTGGGACATGCGTGGTGTTGTGCGGGGCTTCCTGGGCGCTGGGGTGGTCCGACAGGCCGCTCACGTTTTTTGTGGATTGCGGGCGGCGGCCTTTGGGTGCTTTGCTCCGCTTGGCTGCTGCGCGCCGGCGTGCCCGGCTGGCCCCGCATTCCGGCAGCGGTGCGCTTGGTGGCAGGGGTGCTGGCTCTGTGGCTCGCATGGCTGGCCGTCGTTCAGGCGCGCCATGTGGGCGTCAACTTTCTCCTGTCGGTGCTGGTGCTGGTGTGGGTGGCCGATATCTTTGCCTATTTTGCGGGCCGTGCGTTCGGGCTGCGCTTCACCAAGAACAAGCTGGCTCCCTCGATCAGTCCGGGCAAGAGCTGGGAAGGGGTGTGGGGCGGGCTCATCGGCGTGACCGTGCTGGCGTTTGCATGGGTTGCTGCCGACGCGCACTGGCAAGCGGCAGTGCCCAGTTTCTACAGCCGCATGGCGCAGCAAGGCTGGTGGATGCTGGTGATCACAGTGCTGTTCATGGTCGCCATGAGTGTGGCTGGCGATCTGGTGGAGTCGTTGATCAAGCGCAGCGCTGGGGTGAAGGACAGCAGTGGCCTGCTGCCAGGGCATGGCGGCGTGCTGGACCGGGTGGACGCCTTGCTACCCACGCTGCCGCTCGCCATGATGCTGACCCGCCTCACGACAACTCTATGAAACAACGAATTACTGTTCTGGGCTCTACGGGCTCCATTGGCACCAGCACGCTCGACGTGGTGGCACGTCACCCCGACCGTTTCGAGGTGTTTGCCCTCAGTGCGGCCACCCAGGTCGATTTGATGCTGGCGCAGTGCGCGCAGTTCCGGCCCAGTTTCGCGGTGATGGCGAGTGCTCCGCACGCCCGCCTGCTGGAAGAGAAAATCAAGGCAAATGGGCTGAAAACGAATGTGCTGCAATCGCCAGACGCTCTTGAAATAATAGCGTCCAACGATGAGGTCGACATGGTGATGGCCGCCATCGTTGGTTCGGCAGGGCTGGCACCCTGTCTCGCAGCGGCCTGGGCTGGGAAGCGCCTTCTGCTGGCCAACAAGGAGGCGCTGGTCGTGGGCGGCGATGTGTTCATGGATGCGGTGCGCGAGGGCGCGGCAACCCTGCTTCCCATCGACAGTGAGCACTCGGCTATTTTCCAGTCGCTGCCCGAAGACTCCGCCACCTGGAACGAGCGGGTGCAGAAGATCATCCTCACGGCCTCGGGAGGGCCGTTTCGCACCCGTGCGCCTGCCACGCTGCGCGACGTCACGCCAGAGCAGGCTTGTGCCCACCCCAACTGGAGCATGGGGCGGAAGATCTCGGTGGATTCGGCCACGATGATGAACAAGGCGCTCGAAGTCATCGAGGCGCGCTATCTGTTCGGGATGGATCCGTCGCAACTTGACGTGGTGATCCATCCCCAGAGCATCATTCATTCCATGGTCCAGTACCGCGATACCTCGGTGGTGGCCCAACTGGGTACGCCCGACATGCGCGTGCCCATCGCCTATGGACTCGCCTGGCCCGAGCGGGTGGAGTCTGGGGCCTCTGCGCTGGATTTTCACGCGCTTTCCGCCATGACTTTCGAGGCCATCGACGATCGTGAGCACCGTGAGCGGTTCCCTGGATTGCAGCTGGCGTGGGACGCGCTGGCGGCTCCCGGGGGCACGACAGCCGTTCTCAATGCCGCCAACGAGGTGGCCGTGGCCGCTTTTCTGGAGCGGCGCATCCGCTTTGACCAGATACACCACCTCAACCTTGCAACTTTGGAGGCGGTCTCGCCCTCCAACCCCGATTCGCTCCAGGCCCTGCTCGCTTTGGACCAGCGGGCGCGTGGCGTGGCAGAGCAGGCTGTGGGTCGCCTTGCTGCCTGAGTCCGTTCTTATTCACGGAGCCGTTGCATGTTGCTGACCCTTGTCGCTTTCGTTGTTGCCTTGGGCGTGCTGATTGCCGTGCACGAGTACGGGCATTACCGGGTGGCCGTGGCGTGCGGTGTCAAAGTGCTGCGGTTTTCCGTGGGCTTTGGCAAGCCCTTGTTGCGCTGGCAGCCGCGGGGGTCATCTACCGAATTTGTACTGAGTGCCTTTCCCCTGGGCGGCTACGTGCGCATGCTCGACGAGCGCGAGGCGCCTGTGCCCGAGGCAGAGCGCCATTTGGCATTCAACACCCAGCCCTTGCGTTCGCGAGCCGCCATTGTGGCGGCCGGCCCGGTGGCCAATCTGCTGCTGGCGGTGCTGCTGTATTCGGTGGTGAACTGGAGTGGCGTACAAGAGCCCAAGGCGCTGCTGGCCAGCCCCGTGGCGGGTTCGGTGGCGCAGGCGGCGGGGCTGCGTGGCGGTGAGCTGGTGCATGCCGCCGCATTGGGCTCCCAGGAATTGGAGCCTGTGCGCTCGTTCGAGGACCTGCGCTGGATTCTGACCCGTGGCGCCCTCGAAGGCGAGGCGGTGCGGCTGGAGGTCGAGCCGGTGCCTGGTGCCCTGCACCGGCAGATCGTGCTTGACATGGCCCAGATCGACACGCGCGAAGCCGATGCGCAGCTCTTTCGCAAGGTAGGGATCATGGGCCCCTGGACCCGTCCGGTGCTGGGGGAAATCATGGCAGGCGGCGCAGCGCAGCGCTCGGGGCTGCGGCAAGGCGATGTGGTGCTGAAAATGGGCTCGGCCAGCGTGGTTGACGGCCAGCAATTGCGAGAGTTGATTCGCCAGTCGGTGCGCGCCGATGCGGCCGTGGTCCAGGTCTGGCGCGTGGAGCGTGACGGTCGGCAGCTCGATGTAGAGGTCATGCCCGATGTCCAGAAAGAACCTAGTGGCAGCGTTGGGCGCATCGGCGCCTACGTGGGGGCAGCCCCGGAGTTCGTTGTGGTTCGCCATGCTCCTCTTGAGGGACTGTGGAATGGCGTCGTGCGCACCTGGGACGTTTCGGCACTCACCCTTCGCATGATGGGGCGCATGGTGGTGGGTCAGGCGTCCTTGAAAAACCTCAGCGGTCCGCTCACCATCGCCGACTATGCCGGCCGCTCGGCCAGTATGGGGCTCACGCAATATTTGGTGTTTCTGGCCCTCATCAGCGTGAGCCTGGGCGTGCTGAACCTGCTGCCCCTGCCAGTCCTCGACGGTGGGCACCTGATGTATTATCTTTGGGAGGGTGTGACGGGCAGGAAGGTGTCGGATGCATGGATGGAACACCTGCAGCGCGGTGGCGTGGCGGTGCTTCTTCTCATGATGTCCATTGCCCTGTTCAACGATATCACCCGGCTTTTTGGCTAACCTTTTTGCCGCGTTTCCCTTCGCAATGCGGCTCCCGCTTCACTCATGAAAAAACACATCAATCGCCTGGGCGTGCGTACAGCAGCGACCGTTGCAGCCATGGTTTTTGTCGCCAACGCGGCTTGGGCACTGGAGCCTTTCAAAGTGCAGGACATCCGGGTGGAGGGTCTGCAGCGCGTCGAGCCGGGCACCATCTTCGCGTCCATGCCTCTGCGTGTGGGAGACGATTACAACGATGAAAAGGGTGCTGCCGCCATCCGGGCACTGTTCGGTCTGGGGCTGTTCAAGGATGTGCGGCTCGAGGCAGCCGGCAACGTCCTGGTCGTGGTGGTGGAAGAGCGCCCCACCATCGCCGATGTCGATTTTGCAGGCACCAAGGAATTTGACAAGGAAGCCCTCAAGAAGAGCATGCGCGACGTGGGCCTGACCGAAGGGCGCCCTTATGACAAGGCGCTGGCCGACCGTGCGGAGCAGGAACTCAAGCGCCAGTACATCAACAAGAGCATGTACGGTGCCGAAGTGGTGACCACGGTGACGCCGATTGAGCGCAACCGTGTCAACCTCACATTCACCGTGGTGGAGGGCGAGCCTGCGCGGATCAAGGAAGTGCGCATTGTGGGCAACAAGGCGTTCAGCGAATCCACGCTCAAGGGGCTGTTCGACCAGGATACCGGCGGGTGGCTGAGCTGGTACACCAAGTCCGACCGCTATGCCCGCGCCAAGCTCAACGCCGATCTCGAGACCCTGCGCTCGTACTACCTCCAGCGCGGCTACTTGGAGTTCCGCGTCGACTCCACCCAGGTGGCCATCTCGCCCGACAAGCAGGACATCTCCATCGTGGTCAACATCACCGAAGGAGAGCGGTTCGTGGTGTCGGGCGTCAAGCTCGAAGGCAATTACCTCGATCGAGAGGATGAGTTCAAGTCGCGGGTCACCATCCGACCGGGCGAGCCCTACAACGCCGACCAAGTCACCGAGACCACGAAGGCATTTTCTGAATACTTCGGTCGCTTTGGTTTCGCGTTCGCACGCGTCGAGGCCGTGCCTGAAATTGATCGTGAAAACAACCGCGTGACGCTGGTGCTGCAGGCGGAGCCCGCTCGCCGCGCCTACGTGCGCCGCATCAACGTGAGTGGCAACAACCGCACGCGCGACGAAGTCGTGCGCCGCGAATTCCGCCAGTACGAGGCATCGTGGTACGACGGCGAAAAGATCCGCCTGTCACGGGATCGCGTGGACCGGCTGGGATTTTTCACCGAAGTGGGCATTGAAACGCAGGAAGTACCCGGCTCGCCGGACCAGGTCGATCTCGTGATCAACGTGGCAGAGAAGCCTACGGGTTCGTTGCAACTGGGGGTTGGTTTCTCAAGTGCGGAAAAGGTGGCCTTGTCCTTTGCCATCAAGCAGGAAAACGTTTTTGGTTCGGGTAACTACCTCGGCGTGGACGTCAACACCAGCAAATACCGCCGCACGCTGGTGTTCAGCACCACCGATCCCTATTTCACCAAGGATGGCATATCGCGCACGTTCGACCTGTACTACCGCACGGCCAAGCCCTATGAAGACCAAGGCGGCAATTACCAATTGGTCACGACGGGCGCGTCGATGCGGTTCGGGGTGCCGTTCAGCGAGACGGACACCGTCTTCTTCGGCGGTGGCATTGAGCAGACCAAAATCAAGCCGGGCACCAACATCCCAGCCAACTACCTCGCTTATGCCGAGACCTATGGCTACAGCAGCAGCGCGATTCCACTGACCATCGGGTGGTCGCGTGATGACCGCGACAGTGCATTGGCACCCAACTCGGGCCGTTACCAGCGGCTGAATTCCGAATGGTCGGTGGCCGGGGACGCGCGCTACATGCGGGCCAACTACCAGTACCAGCAGTACGTCCCTTTGAACAAGCGCTTCACGGTGGCTTTCAACGGTGAACTGGGCTATGGCAAGGGCATGAATGGCCGTCCTTTCCCCGTGTTCAAGAACTTCTACTCGGGTGGCCTCGGATCGGTGCGCGGTTTTGACCAGGGTACGCTGGGGCCGCGCGACGTGACGGGTGCTTCCTTGGGCGGCCCCAAGAAGGTCACGCTCAATGCCGAGCTGATGGCGCCCTTCCCAGGGGCTGGCAACGATCGCACGCTGCGTGTTTTCACCTTCGTGGACGTGGGTAATGTGTATGGCGAAAATGACAAGGTCAGCTTCAGCGACATGCGAGCGTCCGTGGGTCTGGGCCTGAGCTGGATCTCGCCACTCGGTCCGCTGCGTATCGCCTTTGCGCAGCCGGTGCGCAAGTTCGCCGGCGATAGAATCCAGAAACTTCAATTCCAGATTGGTACGTCCTTCTAATGAAATCACTTTCCCGCCATTTCACCCTGGCCGTTCTGTTGAGCACGCTGGCAGTGGCTGCCCCCGCGGCACAGGCACAAGAATTTAAGGCCGGTTTCGTCAATACCGACCGCATCTTCCGCGAAGCCACCACCGCCAAGGCGGCCCAGGCCAAGCTGGAGCAGGAGTTCTCCCGCCGTGAGAAGGACCTCGTCGAGATGGGCAACACCCTGAAGACCGCGACCGAGAAGTTCGAGCGCGAGGCCCCCACCATGGCCGAGAGCCAGCGCACCACGCGCCAGCGCCAGCTGGTCGACCAGGACCGTGAATTCCAGCGCAAGCGCCGCGAATTCCAGGAAGACCTCAACGCCCGCAAGAACGAAGAGCTGGCCCAGGTTCTCGAGCGTGCCAACAAGGTGGTCAAGCAGGTTGCCGAGGCCGAGAAGTACGACGTCATCCTTCAGGAAGCCGTTTACATCAATCCCAAGCACGACATCACTGACAAGGTGATCAAGGCGCTGAATGCCGCTGCAGGCAAATAAGCTGCAGTGCAGGGCGGGCGGCGCGTGAGTTTGCTCCTGGGGAACATTGTTGATGCGCTGGGCGGATCGCTGGAAGGAGGGCTGCGGGACACCGAAGTCGTTCGAATTGCGCCGCTCGAGTCCGCCGGGCCTGGAGACATCAGTTTTCTGAGCCATCCGCGTTACCAGCAGCAACTGGCCGCCTCCCGGGCGGCCTGTGTCATTGTGGCGCCTGCCATGCGGGAGCCCGCCTTGGCGCGTGGTGCCTGTATCGTCACCGACAATCCCTACGCCTATTTCGCCCGCGTGACGCAGCTTTGGCGCCAGCAAGAGGGCAGGGCACCCGTGCTGGGTGTGCACCCCAGTGCGGTGGTGGACGAGGGCGCGGTGGTGCACCCCAGCGCAAGTGTGGGGCCTCTGTGCGTGGTGGAGCGCGGTGCGCACATCGGTGCCGGCACGGTGCTCAAATCGCGCGTCACGGTGGGTGCTGACTGCCACGTCGGTGCGCGCTGCATCCTGCATGCAGGTGTGGTGATCGGTGCCGACGGTTTTGGTTTTGCGCCGCAGGCCGGTGAATGGATCAAGATCGAGCAGCTCGGCGCCGTGCGCATCGGTGACGACGTCGAAATTGGCGCCAACACCTGCATTGATCGCGGCGCGCTGCAGGACACCGTGATCGAAGACGGGGTGAAGCTCGACAACCTGGTGCAGATCGGCCACAACGTGCGCATCGGCAAGCACTCGGCGATGGCAGGGTGTGTAGGCGTGGCCGGCAGCGCGACCATCGGGGCGCACTGCACGGTAGGTGGCGGCGCGATCGTGCTGGGCCATCTGGAGCTTGCCGACAACGTGCATATTTCGGCCGCCACAGTGGTCACGCGCTCGCTGACCAAGCCCGGCCAGTACACCGGCATGTTCCCCATCGACGACAATGTGCGCTGGGAAAAAAACGCTGCGACACTCAAACAACTGCACAGCTTGCGTGAGCGCATCAAGGCGCTCGAGCAGGCTTTGAAGGCAGCATGAACGGAACAACTCGATGATGGATATCCACGCAATTCTCAAGCAACTGCCCCACCGCTACCCCTTTTTGCTGGTGGACAAGGTGATCGAGCTTGAGAGCAATGCCCGCATCCGGGCAATCAAGAACGTCACGTTCAATGAGCCTTATTTCATGGGGCATTTCCCGGGCCGCCCGGTCATGCCTGGCGTACTGATCCTGGAGGCCCTGGCCCAGGCAGCAGGCCTGCTGGCGTTCGACGCGATGGGCAAGGTCCCCGATGAAAACAACATCTACTATTTCGTCGGCATCGATGGCGCCCGTTTCAAACGCCCGGTGGAGCCGGGTGACCAGTTGATCTTGGACATCCACATTGACCGAGTCCGTGGTGGCATCTGGAAGTTCAAGGGCGTGGCGCGTGTGGGCGACGACGTGGCCTGCGAAGCCGAACTCATGTGCACCATGCGCAGCGTGGGCTGACTGCATTCTTGAAAGCCGTGAGCAACATCCATCCCACCGCCATCGTCGATCCCCGCGCGCAAATCGATGCGACGGCCAGCATCGGGCCCTACAGCGTGATCGGTGCCCACGTGGTGATCGGCGCGGGCACCACGGTGGGCGCGCACTGTGTGATCGACGGGCGCACCACGGTGGGCCGCGATAACCAGATTTTTCAGTTCAACTCGATCGGCGCGATCCCGCAGGACAAGAAATACGGGGGCGAACCCACCGAGTTGGTGATTGGCGACCGCAACACCATCCGCGAGTTCTGCACGCTGAACCTCGGGGTTCCGCAGGCTGGCGGCATCACCACGGTGGGCGACGACAATTGGATCATGGCCTACACCCACATTGCACATGACTGCCATGTGGGCAACCACACCACGCTGGCCAATAACACCACCCTCGCCGGGCACGTGGAACTGGGCGACTGGGTGACGGTGGGCGGGCTCACCGGGATTCACCAGTTCGTGAAGGTGGGGGCACACGCCATGGTGGGTTTTGCCAGTGCCGTGGCGCAGGATGTTCCCCCGTTCATGCTGGTGGACGGCAACCCGCTGGCCGTGCGCGGCTACAACGTGGTGGGGCTGCGTCGGCGCGGCTTCACGCCCGAGCGTCTTGGCGCCGTCAAGCAGATGCACAAGCTGCTCTATCGCCAGGGCCTCACACTCGAGGCTGCGCGCGCAGCCATTGGGGATCTGGCGCAGGCTGCGCCCGAGGCGGGCGGCGACGTGGCGATGATGGAGCAGTTCCTGGCCGGCGCCACGCGCGGCATCGCGCGCTGAGGCGGCGCCATGAGGAATCCTCCCCGCGTCGCCATGGTGGCGGGCGAAACATCGGGCGACTTGCTGGCGGGGCTGCTGCTCGACGGCCTGCAAGCGCAGTGGCCCGGTCTGAAGGGGCAGGGCATTGGCGGGCCGCAGATGGAGCGGCGCGGCTTTGATGCCTGGTGGCCCAGCGAACGGCTGGCGGTGCACGGCTACAGCATGGAAGTGCTGCGCAGGCTGAAGGGCATCCTGCGCATTCGCAAGCAGCTGCGCGAACGGCTGTTGCACGAGCCGCCCGACGTCTTCATTGGCGTGGATGCTCCCGATTTCAACCTGGGCCTCGAAACCGATCTGCGCGCCGCCGGCGTCAAGACCGTGCATTTCGTCTGCCCGTCGATCTGGGCCTGGCGAGCCGACCGGGTGGACAAAATCCGCCGCGCCGCGGACCATGTGCTGTGCATCTTTCCTTTTGAGCCCGAGCTGCTGGCACAGCACGGCATCGCCGCAACCTATGTGGGCCATCCGCTGGCGAACGTGATTCCCATGGTGCCCGACCGTGCCGCCGCCAGGGCGCAGCTCGGGCTTCGCGACGAGGACGAGGTTCTTGCCATCCTGCCTGGAAGCCGCTCGGCCGAGGTGGCGTACATCGCTTCTCCGTTCTTTCAGGCTGCAGCGCTTGTCCGCAAAGCGCGACCAGCTATTAAATTGATAGTTCCGGCCGTTCCGCTCCTGCGTGAACGCATCGTGCAGCTTGCCCACGCCAGTGGCTTGGGCGACGGCGTGCAGATCGTTGCCGGGCAATCGCACGCCGTACTGGCTGCCTGCGATGCCACGCTGATTGCCAGCGGCACCGCCACGCTCGAGGCCGCGCTCTTCAAGCGCCCGATGGTGATCGGCTACCACATGCACCCGTTGAGCTGGTGGCTCATGCGGCGCAAGCAGTTGCAGCCCTGGGTCGGGTTGCCCAACATCCTGTGCCGCGATTTCGTGGTGCCAGAACTGATCCAGGACGCGGCCACGCCGCAGGCGCTGTGCGCGGCCACACTCGAATGGCTGGAGGCCCGCACGCGCCAGCCAGAAAAAATCACCGCGCTCGAACAGCGCTTCACCGTGCTGCACGAAAGCCTGCGGCGCGACACGTCCCGACTGGCTGCCGATGCGATCCAGAAACTCCTTGCCGCCTGAACAGGCCAGCCTCCCGTGGCACCCGCCCGGCCTCGTGGCCGGTGTGGACGAAGCCGGCAGGGGCCCGCTGGCCGGGCCCGTGGTGGCCGCGGCGGTCATCCTCGACGATCTCAACCCCATCGCCGGGCTGGCCGATTCCAAGAAGCTCACCGCCGCGCGGCGCGAGGCCTTGTTCGATGAAATCCGTGCCAAGGCACTGTGTTGCAGCATTGCCGAAGCCAGTGTCGAGGAGATCGATCGCCTCAACATCCTGCAGGCCACGCTGCTGGCCATGCGACGCGCGGTCATGGGGCTGCGGCTCAAGCCCGTGCGCGCCGTGGTGGACGGCAATCGGCTGCCCCTGCTGGACATGCCTGCCGACGCCATCGTCAACGGCGACGCGCTGGTGCCGGCGATCTCGGCGGCCTCCATCCTGGCCAAGGTGCACCGCGACCGCTGGTGTGTGCAGATCGACGAGCATTTCCCGCAGTATGGCTTTGCCGGGCACAAGGGCTATGGCACGGCCGTGCACATGGCAGCGCTGCGCGAGCACGGTGCCTGTGTGCACCACCGGCGCACCTTCGCGCCGGTGGCCCGGGTGCTGGGGTGAGACGCTCCACGCTGCGGCCCTCCCACCTTCCTGGACAACGCATGACTTCCGCACCCCTGACCGTCATCCATTCGCGCGACAACGCTTTTGTCAAGGACCTGCGGCGCCTGGCGCAAGACAGCACGGCCTACCGCAAGCAGGGCCGCGTGTGGCTGGAAGGTGACCACCTGTGCAGTGCCGCCCTGCAACGCGGCGTGCGCCCGGCCATTGCGGTGTTTTCTGAATCATTTTGGCCGCAGGCGCCCGCCATGTATGCGCAGGCAGCTTCCAAAGTGATAGTGCTTGCCGACGGCCTTTTTGCCGACATCAGCGGGCTTGAGTCGCCCGCGCCCATGGGGTTCGTGGTGGACGCCGCGCCATCGCAAGGGCTGCGGCCTGGCGTGGCGACGGTGGTGCTGGACCGTGTGCAGGACGCGGGCAACGTGGGCTCCATCCTGCGCAGCGCCTCGGCATTCGGTTTTCGGCAGGTGGCGGCGCTCAAGGGCGGCGCGGCGCTGTGGGCCCCCAAGGTGCTGCGTGCGGGCATGGGCGCGCATTTCGCGCTGGACTTGGTCGAGGGGCTGGCGCTGGAAGAGCTGGGAGTGCTCGACGTGCCGCTGTTGGTCACCAGTTCGCATGAAGGCGACCTGCTGCACCGCGCCAGCCTGCCCTGGCCCTGCGCATGGGTGCTGGGTCACGAGGGGCAGGGCGTATCGCCGGCGCTCGAGGCGCAGGCGAGCCGGCGCAT
>NZ_ACQT01000055.1 GCF_000175235.1 Acidovorax delafieldii 2AN
AGCCGTGGCGCCAGTCACCCGGCCGGCCGCCGAAGTGCGGCCCAAACCCGAGGCACGGCCCGAGGTAAAAGCCGAGGCGAAGCCGAAGCCCGCCGCAGCGCCCGAACCCAAGCCCCAGCCCAAAACGGAACCCAAGCCGGAACCCAAGCCCGCTCCCGAACGCAAGCCCCCTGCAACCGACGACGCTGCACGGGCGCGCGCCTTGCTGGAAGGGCGCGCCGTGGAGCCCGCCGCGGCTGTGCGGGCCGAAGACGGTCGTTTCATTGTTCAGGTGGGCGCGTTTGCCGATGCCGACAAGGCGCGAGAGGCCCGTACCAAGCTTGAACGGGCGGGGCTCAAGAGCTATACGCAGGTGGTGGACACCAAGGACGGCAAGCGTGTGCGCGTGCGCGTCGGCCCTCTGGCCAGCCGCGCAGAAGCCGACAAGGCGGCGAGCCGCATCAAGGGGCTGGGTTTGACCGCCTCGGTATTGACGCTGTAAGGGCCGGCGGGCTGCCCCAACGCACACACCATGGCCTCGCTGGACTGGATTTTTGCGGCGATCCTGCTGGCCTCGATGCTGATCGGCGCCTGGCGGGGCCTTGTCTTCGAGGTGTTGTCGGTCGCAGGCTGGGTGGTGTCATTTTTTGTGGCCCAGTGGTTCGCATCCGACATGGCGGCGGTGCTGCCATTGGGGAACAGTGACGGGGCCCTGCGCTATGCGGGGGGCTTCATCGTGGTTTTCGTCGGGGCGGTATTTGCCTGCGGTTTTCTGGCCTGGCTGGCCAAGAAGCTGGTGGAGGCCGTGGGCTTGCGTCCGGCCGACAGAACATTGGGGGCCGTATTTGGCGTGCTGCGGGGGGTGGTCTTGCTGCTGGTCGTGACCGTGGTGGCGGGTTTGACGCCCTTGCACGAGGCCGCCTGGTGGCAGGAGTCGCGCAGCGCACCGGTGCTGGGCGGATTGCTGCAGGCCTTGAAACCCGCCTTGCCGGAAGAATTTGGAAGGCATCTGCCTTCATGACCGGGTGGTGGCCCCAGGCCGCTGTCCGTAGATTGCCGCGGGGCTGTTCCCGCAAATGGATGGAATCGAACTATGTGTGGAATCGTTGGCGTCGTCAGTACCGCGCCCGTCAATCAGCTGATCTATGACGCCTTGCTGCTGCTGCAGCACCGCGGGCAGGATGCTGCGGGCATCGTGACCCAGCAAGGCCGCAAATTCTTCATGCACAAGGCCAAGGGCATGGTGCGCGACGTCTTCCGTACCCGCAACATGCGGGCCTTGCCGGGCAACGTGGGGTTGGGCCAGGTGCGTTATCCGACGGCAGGCAATGCGTACAGCGAGGAAGAGGCGCAGCCGTTCTATGTGAATGCGCCTTTTGGCATTGTGCTGGTGCACAACGGCAACCTGACCAATGCACGGGCCCTGCGCTCGGAGCTGTTCCAGACAGACCACCGGCATACCAACACTGAGAGTGACTCTGAAGTGTTGCTCAACGTGTTTGCCCACGAGCTCGAGCGGGCCACCCGCGGCGTGCCGCTGCAGCCTGAGGACGTCTTCACCGCCGTGCGGGCGGTGCACAAGCGCATCAAGGGCTCGTATGCCGTGATCGCCCTGATTGCCGGCCATGGCCTGCTGGCCTTCCGCGACCCCCACGGAATCCGTCCGCTGGCCATGGGGCGCAGCTCCGATGGCACGGTGATGGTGGGCAGCGAATCGGTGGCGCTGGAAGGCACTTCGCACGTTTTCGAGCGCAACATCGATCCGGGCGAAGCCATCTTCATCACCCTTGACGGCAAGGTGCACGCCAGCCAGTGCGCGGAAAACCCGCAACTCAACCCGTGTATTTTCGAATTCGTCTATCTGGCGCGTCCCGACTCGGTTCTGGACGGGATTTCGGTGTACCAGGCGCGGCTGAACCTGGGGGAAACGCTCGCCAAGCGGGTGGTGTCTACCGTTCCGCCGAACGAGATCGACGTGGTCATCCCGATTCCCGAGTCGAGCCGCCCCAGCGCCACCCAGTTGGCGCATCTGTTGGGCATTCCGTACCGCGAAGGCTTCGTCAAGAACCGCTATGTGGGCCGCACCTTCATCATGCCGGGGCAGGGCGTTCGCAAGAAGTCCGTGCGCCAGAAGCTCAACGTGATCGGCAGCGAATTCAAGGGCCGCAATGTGCTGCTGGTGGACGACTCCATCGTGCGTGGCACGACGTCGCGCGAAATCGTGCAGATGGCGCGCGATGCGGGCGCCCGCAAGGTGTACCTTGCCAGCGCGGCTCCACCGGTGCGCTATCCCAACGTGTATGGCATCGACATGCCCACCAGCAGCGAATTGGTGGCCCATGGCCGCACGGTGGAGGAAGTGCGCCAGGCCATTGGGTGCGACGCGCTGATCTACCAGGACGTGGATGGCATGAAGCGCGCCATCGGCGCCCTGAATCCCGCCATTGCGGGGTTTGATGCCTCGTGTTTTGACGGTGTGTATGTCACCGGTGACATCACGGCGGACGATATTGCACGGCTGAACGAAGGCCGCGTGGGCCAGGACGAGGGCGAGGAAGACACTTCCCGCCTCGCCCTGCCCAATGCGCAGGAAGCCTGAAGGCGACGACCGCGGCGGCGCGCTGCTGTGCCGCCGCTGCATTTGCTGACCCCAACCACCCTGCCGGGCCGCCGTTGCCCGGCTTATCTGCCATGACCGAACAGAATTCTTCCTTGCGCGTGCGGACCCGCTTCGCGCCATCGCCCACCGGTTTCATTCACCTGGGCAACATCCGCTCCGCGCTGTACCCGTGGGCCTTTGCACGTGCCACGGGCGGCGACTTCATTCTTCGCATTGAGGACACCGATCTGGAGCGCTCCAGCCAGGCAGCCGTCGATGTCATTCTCGAAGGCATGCACTGGCTCGGCATGGACCCCGATGAAGGCCCGTTCTACCAGATGCAGCGCATGGATCGCTATAAGGAAGTGCTGGCCCAGCTGCAAGCGGCCGGTCATGTCTACCCCTGCTACATGAGCGTGGCAGAACTCGATGCCCTGCGCGAAAAGCAGATGGCCGCCAAGGAAAAGCCGCGCTACGACGGCACCTGGCGTCCCGAGGCCGGCAAGCCGCTCCCCGCCGTGCCCGAAGGGGTGCAGCCGGTGCTGCGCTTCAAGAACCCGCAGGGTGGGGTGGTGGCGTGGGAGGACAAGGTCAAGGGGCGCATCGAGATCCGCAACGATGAGCTGGACGACCTGGTGATTGCGCGCCCCGATGGCACGCCCACCTACAACTTCTGCGTGGTGGTCGATGACATCGATATGGCCATCACCCATGTGATCCGCGGCGATGACCACGTGAACAACACGCCGCGCCAGATCAACATCTTCCGCGCCCTGGGCAAGGAGCCGCCTGTCTACGCCCACCTGCCCACCGTGCTGAATGAGCAGGGCGAGAAAATGAGCAAGCGCAACGGGGCCAAACCCGTGACGCAGTACCGCGATGAAGGCTATCTGCCCGACGCCATGGTGAACTACCTGGCGCGCCTGGGCTGGAGCCACGGCGACGACGAAATCTTCAGCCGTGAGCAGTTCCTGCAGTGGTTCAACCTCGATCACCTGGGCCGCAGTGCCGCCCAGTTCGACGAAGCCAAGCTGCGTTGGGTGAATGCCCAGCACCTCAAGGCCATGGCCGACGACGCCCTTGCGGCCCTGGTGGCCCCCCAGCTCGAAAAGCGCGGTATCGCTGCTGCCGATCTGGCCGATGGCCGGCTGGCCCGCATTTGCGCGTTGTTCAAAGACCGCTGCGACACCACCGTGGCCTTGGCGGATTGGGCGTTGGTGTTTTACGGGGCGGTTTCGCCTCTGGAGGCTGAGCGCGCGCAACATGTGACCGAGGCGATCACCCCTGCGGTGGATGCACTCGCCGACGCACTGGCTGGCTGCACGTGGGACAAGGCTTCGATCAGTGCCGCATTCAAGCAGGTGTTGGCGGCCCATGGGCTCAAGATGCCCCAATTGGCCATGCCTGTGCGGGTTCTGACCGTGGGTTCGGCCCACACGCCATCGGTGGACGCGGTGCTGGAATTGGTCGGACGCGAAAAAGTTGTAGCGCGTTTGCGAAATCGCTAAAAACCTGTCTATAATTCAAGGCTCAGATGATGACAACGATTCACAGTGATCGATGCCATCAAAGTGGGGGTATAGCTCAGCTGGGAGAGCGCTTGCATGGCATGCAAGAGGTCATCGGTTCGATCCCGTTTACCTCCACCAAAATTGTCTGTTAACGGTTAGTTCCAAGGTTTTGACCCCATCGTCTAGAGGCCTAGGACATCACCCTTTCACGGTGAGTACCGGGGTTCGAATCCCCGTGGGGTCGCCAAGTTGTAGCACTTGGCTTGTATGAAGAATGCAAGCGAAAAGCTGCCTGCCAGGAGTGGTAGTTCAGTTGGTTAGAATACCGGCCTGTCACGCCGGGGGTCGCGGGTTCGAGTCCCGTCCACTCCGCCAGTCAAAAACCCTTGCAGGTCTTTGATATGCAAGGGTTTTTCTTTGGTGAGAACCAGAGAATCGTGGGGGTATAGCTCAGCTGGGAGAGCGCTTGCATGGCATGCAAGAGGTCATCGGTTCGATCCCGTTTACCTCCACCAAAATTGTCTGTTAACGGTTAGTTCCAAGGTTTTGACCCCATCGTCTAGAGGCCTAGGACATCACCCTTTCACGGTGAGTACCGGGGTTCGAATCCCCGTGGGGTCGCCAAGTTGTAGCGCTTGGCTTGTATAAAGAATGCAAGCGAAAAGCTGCCTGCCAGGAGTGGTAGTTCAGTTGGTTAGAATACCGGCCTGTCACGCCGGGGGTCGCGGGTTCGAGTCCCGTCCACTCCGCCAGATGTGAAAGCCACCTTTCGGAAACGAAGGGTGGCTTTTTTATTTTCCGGCTCGTGCGAACTGCATGCATGCCGGCATTTGCAGTGCTCCCCGCTTTGCCGCTTTGCCGTTTTGCCGCTTTGGAGGGATTCCTGGCTGCAGCGCTCGCTGGAAGAGCGCTGTCAGCTACCGTTGCAATAGCAATGCTGGGCCAGTCACCGGGGTGCCAGGCGGATGGCACCGTCGAGGCGAATCACCTCGCCGTTGAGCATGTCGTTCTCGAAAATGTGCCGCACGAGCTTGGCGTAGTCTTGCGGGGTGCCCAGACGGCTCGGGAAGGGGACGCCAGCGGCCAGTGCATCCTGCACCTCCTGAGGCATGCCGAACAGCATGGGCGTGCCGAAGATGCCGGGTGCGATAGTCATGTTGCGGATGCCGTTGCGCGCCAGATCGCGGGCGATGGGCAGCGTCATGCCGACCACACCCCCCTTCGAGGCGCTGTAGGCCGCCTGGCCGATCTGGCCGTCGTAGGCTGCGACGCTGGCCGTCGAAATCATGACGCCGCGCTCGCCCGTCGCTTCGGGTTCGTTCTTGCACATGGCCTCGGCGGCCAGGCGGATCATGTTGAACGAGCCGATCAGATTCACCGTGATGGTCTTGCTGAAGACCGAAAGCGCATGCGCGCCGTTCTTGCCCACCGTCTTCTCGGCGGGGGCAATGCCGGCGCAGTTCACCAGGCCCATGAGTTTGCCCAAGGCGGTCGCCTGTGCCACCACCGCCTGGCCATCGGCTTCGCTGCTGACGTCGCACTTGACGAAGACGCCGCCGATTTCCTTGGCAACAGCTTCGCCTTTTTCTGCCTGCATGTCGGCAATGACCACCTTGCCACCCTGGGCTGCCAGCATGCGCGCCGTGCCTTCTCCCAGGCCCGAAGCGCCGCCGGTCACGATGAATACCTTGCCTTTGATTTCCATGTTGTGTCTCCAGTGAGTGACGTTAACGTAAACGTCAATTATGACCCATGCTCCAGGTGCCGCCGACGCAAAAAAAAGCCCGGCAGTGCCGGGCGTCGTGCGAAGGCCAGCAGCCTGGCATTTCGGAAAAATTACTGAAAACCTACGCGGTCCAACATCTGCTGCACCTTGGTGATATTGGCACCCACTGCACTGATGGGAATGGTCTCGCTCTTGAAGGGCTGTCCCTGTGTCATGGCCTTGAGCGCCGGGTTGTCGATGCTCAGGCCCTTGGCGGCCGGCCACTCGTTGTTGCCGTTCGCAAAGTAGTTCTGGGCTTCAGGGCTGGCCAGGTATTCGAGAAACTTGATGGCGTTGGCCTGGTTCTTGGCATGGCGGGCAACGGCTCCGCCGGCGATGTTCATATGCGTACCCCACGATTGCTGGTTGGGGAACACCACGCCCACCTTGTTGACCACCGCCACGTCTTCCGGCTTGGTGGAGCGCATGAGGCGCGCCAGATAGTAGCTGTTGGTCACGGCGATCTCGCACTCGCCCGATGCCACGGCCTTGATCTGATCGGTGTCACCGCCCTTGGGGGGCGTGCCAGGTTCGCCACCATGCCTTTGAGCCAGGCCTCGGCCTTCTGTTCACCCAGGTGTTCGGTCACTGCGCCAAAAAGGCTCAGGTTGTAAGGGTGCGAGCCTGAACGGATGCACAGCTTGCCTTTGTTCTTGGGATCCGCAAGCTCTTCATAGGTGTCCACATCGGCCTTTTGTACCTTGACCTTGTTGAACACGACCAAGCGCGCACGCGTGGAGAGGCCAAACCAGGAGATTCCCCCGTCCGCCGCTGGCAGGCTGCGCAGGTTGGCGGGGATGGCGTCTTCCAGCACTTTGGAGTGGATGGGCTGGAACAATCCATCCATTTCTCCCCGGTACAGGCGGGCACCATCCACCAGCAGGATGACGTCCGCAGGCGAGGCTGTGCCTTCGGCCTTGAGGCGCGCCAGAATGCCCGCGTCGTCCGCATCCACGCGGTTGATCTTGATGCCTGTAGCCTTGGTGAAGCCGGTGTAGAGGGCTTCATCGGTGGAATAGTGGCGCGCCGAATACAGGTTGACCACCTGTTCCTGCGCCAGGGCGGCACCAGCGGCGGCGGCCAGAGCGCAGGCTGTGAACAGGGCTTTGATGCTCTTCGACATGGGATCAGTCTCTTGTGGTTAGGATAAGTTGATGATAAAGCAAACGCGAATTATTCGTAATAAATCCCTGCTGTTTTTCTGTCTTGGCGCAAACCGGGCCCAAGCGCAGCCCCCTGCAGCCGGTCTGCGCAGAGCGATCAATGGGGCATTCTGAGGCGCCTCCATCGAAAACATCGGTGTGTCCATGGTGAGGCGTTCGTGGCCTGTTTGCTGCGCTGGCGAAGGAGTGCGGTTCTTGCTCGGCTTCAGCGCGACCTCGGCAGGGGCGGACGACAAAGACGATCACAGGTGCCGCCTCGGGCGCCCGGTGTGATCTATGGCGCGCACCATGGCCGGTTTGTAGTGCATTTCGGATGCACAACGCTCTACGTCAATGCAGGCCGGCAGATGCTATGCAACCGGCCTGCACAGGTGACCTGTTGTGGGCGAAGAGGCAAGGCCTGCGGAGGGGGGCTTTACCGCGTTGGAACCTATCCGTTGCCGGAGGCAGAGACGTGAAAAACAGCCCTCGTCCCACGGCGATATCTCGGTGTGACCCCATGGCAGATGGTCGCATTGGCATGCATGCACAGGACTGGCCTGCCCGGAGGGACTCGAACCCCCGACCTATAGCTTAGAAGGCTATTGCTCTATCCAGTTGAGCTACGGGCAGCAGCGTTTTCGGCGATAGCGCTTACTAACTTATTGCGTATTGCTACGCAAATTCACTTTATGCAGGTGGCGGATCATACCTGCTGTGCCTACTTGGTCGGGCCAACAACCCGACCTTTACGCAGGTAGTGGCGCTGGGTGGTGGTCACGCTGTCGTGTCCCAGCAGCTCCGCGGCGGCGGCTTCTCCGCGCACCTCTGAAACATCGTCAGCCGCCTTCGCCCGCAGGTCGTAGAAGCGCATGGTCTTGATCTGGTCAGCAAGCTTCGGATTCAGCTTTGCGGCCTTCGTCCGTGCCCGCTTGTAAACCTCGCCAAGGGCCTTCTGCGACAGCGATTCCCCAGCTTGGTTCACGACCAGCGAAGCGCTCCACATCTTGCAGGCGTCCTTGCGGGCCTTGATGCGGTCCAGCAACACAGCCAACTCCCCCTCGATCCGAATACGCAGCTTCGCTCCGGTCTTCCCCTGGGTGACTTTCAGGCGGCCATCTTCGATGTCGTCATCTGTCATACCAACGGTGTCGGCCGGCCGCTGGCCTGTGAGGTAGGCCAGATCCATCGCATCCCTAAGCGGCCACGCCGCGACGTTCCACACCGCACGGTACACCTCGTCGGTGATGTACTGCTCGCGCTTCTTGACCGGAAGACCCTTGATCCCGGCGCAAGGGTTCGCTTTCTCCGTGTAGCCCCAGGCCCGGGCCATGTTGAACATATGGGAGAAGGTCCGCTTTAGCCGGTTTGCTGTGGGCGCCTGGTGCTTCTTCCACTGCAGCAAGGCGTGGATGTGGCTGGGCTTTATCTCGTCCAGCGGCGCCGGGGATGGCGTACAGAAGAATTCACGCAGGAGTTTGATGTCCGACGCCTGCAGGGTCTGGGTGCTTTTGGCCTTGAGCGGGACCACCTCGCGCTCGTACTTATCAGCCAGATCCCTGAAGTTGGCCACGGCCTTCTTTTCCTCGGCGGCGATCAGCTCAGACCACTTGCGTACGGCCATAACGTAGTCCTTCCCTAGGGCGATCTCCTTGCGCGGCTTTCCCCCCTTGTCGAAGTAGTAATACGTGGTGCCGGAACGGTGGGTTCGTGAGCGGAAATATTGCATGGTCAGGCAAAGGCCGGTTCCCAGCCTTTGTGTTGTGGTGTGGGTTGTTGGGTCCCACCTTCAATAATCGCCCGGGCTACCACCGGACAGCCGCGGGCGTTCACGAAGTGCGGGATTTTCATGCGCTTGAGTTCGGCCGCCTGCAGCTGCTCGCGCGTCTTGCCGTCCTTGCCGATGCGCACGCCAGTGAGTTCTGCTAGCTCCTTGGCGTTCAGGAAGGTGCTCATGGTGTGGTTCTCCCGTACTTTTCGGCCAGGCCATACCCGGCGATTGCATAGTTCCGCCCGCCCAGGTGGACAAGCGAGGGTTCAGGTTCTGGCTTCCATGTGCACAGGCCATCGGGCCCGATGACGGCGCCCTGTCGGGCCCAGAGATTGATGGCCTTCCAGAAGGGCGAGCGCTCCCCGGGCTGCTTCTCGGCCAGTTCGCCGCGCGCGTCCTGCACGGCTGGCCCGCAGTAGGGGTGCATTTCAAAGCGCCAGACCTTGCCCGTGGCGTCCTTGATTCGGCGGTCTGGGCCGCCGTAGCTGATGTGGATGGTCTTCATTCAATACCTTCCTGCACCACTCTGACGCTTCTCGCGCAGTCGGGCATTGATCGCCTCACGATTTCGCTCTCGGTAGAGCCTGTTTCGCTCCGCGTTTTCGCCACGAAGGCAGGAGTTGCATTTGTGGTGCAGCGACAAACAAGGCTTGAGGTAAGAGAAGAACTCATCGTCCTTTGTTTGACCGCATTGGCCGCAGGTTTTCATTGCGTTTCCTTTCCCGGCGCAGCCAGGTGAAGTGCGGCGGATCTCCCGCCTGCTGGTATGTGGCCCAAAGCTCTGCCCCTGCTGGGCACCGCTCCCTTTCCCCTGGGGCGATGCCTGCAGCGCAGCAGGTTAGGCAGTTGGAGTGGTGTGCCTGGTAAGCCTTGTCGGCGGCGTGCCAGTCGGGCGGGCTACTCCCATTCATCGGGGTCCACCGTTGGCACATTCCAGCCTTGGATCAGCCCGGACTCACCGACCTTGAAGATGATGTAGTCGCCGTACCCGGTGTCTCCATGACACAGGAATTCGTCGGGCACATAGAAGCTTCCCCATTTGGCGATGCGCTTCACTTCGTCCCGAAGCCAATACTCACCCTGGTCGCACACCTTGTAGTGCACGTCCGCAGTGGTGCCACTGGGCCAGTTCATGATCTGGCCATCTGCAAGCCTGATGACCGGAACCCAGTAGCAGCCCTGTTTCATGGGAATCAATTTGCCGTCCGTGTCTTCCTGCCCATTCACGGTTGCGTCTTCCCAATAGCGCACGGCTGCGCTGACCTCGATGTAGATGGCGTTCATTTATGGCTCCAGAATGAAAAACCCCGCTCAAAAGCGGGGCTGTGTTGTTTGTGTGCGCCTGTCAGGCAGTGGGCGGTCACAGTGACCGATTCCTCACGTCGATGGCTGGCTCAGCTTTCGCCTTGGCGGTCTTGATGCGGCCTTTCAGCCGCGCCTCTTCCTTCTTCAAGGCCTCAACCCGGTCGATGTGCTCGCTCAGGCTGGAGCGCACCTGGCGATGGCGCTCCCAGGCGTCCTGCAGGCGGTGGACTTCATCGCGCAGGAAGTTGAACGGGTCGAACACCTTTCCGCACGCGGCGCACTTGACCGTGCGGCTGTGCTCATCAAGGCTGATCTTCTCGTGGCTGCAGAAACCGAAAGGGCGGCGTTCGACTGAAAGTGTCTGATCTGGCACCTCGGCGCCTGGGAACTGGCGGATGTTGTCAACCATGCGGGCCTCCTGTACTGGCGTGGGCGGCTTCGGTGTTGTCGTCCTGGTCCTGCCAGGGCTTGCGCTTGTCGCGGCGCGTACGGCTACGTCTTGAGGCCATCGATTTTCTCCAATCTCGCACGGGCTGCTGACGCTGCTGTAAACATGGCATCTATTTCGTCATGAGTGGATGCACTACCGACAAGCACCAGCCTTCTGGCAAGCTCCAGCGCCTCCAGCATCTGCCGTATGAGCGCTTCGTCCTGCTTGCTGATTTCGGCGGTAAATTCGGCCAGCAGGTTCACCAGTTGTGCAGGTGTAAACCCGTAGGCCGGGTGCTGCGTGTCAGCGCGGTTGCGGTAGCTGGTGGCGCCGTGCTTCTTTGCCAGCTCTTCGATTTGGTCACTCAGCGCCATGCTGGCCTCCTTTGATGCCGTGCCTTTCTTCAACCGCCCGGACTACGCGCAGAAAATCTGTGAGCCTGCACATATCGCAATCCTCCATACCGTTATCGCTCTCCCACCATTTGCGAATTTGTGAGACTGTCAGCGGCACCGCCCCGGCCTGCGCCTGGGTGGGCTGCGGGGTGAACACTGGGTACTTGCGCAACCTCGAATCCAGCGCTGGCCCATGACTTGGCTTATTCGGCCCGTGCGAGTAAACCGGCTTATGCACACCTGGAGCGGTAGGCCACCAAGTAATCCAGCCTTCAGGCTCTCCCGCCTCTGCTGGCTGGCCCCACTTTTCCAATGCGGCGCGGGCGAAATTCATGTGATCCCTCTCGTCGTTTGTGCGGACCCCATCATCGGCTTCAATAAACGACTGCACCCATGACCTCAATTCAATGTCTGTCGGCTCAGTCATGGTTTGCTCCTTGCTTGCGGGCGGCTGCTTTTGTGAGACCGCGCCAGTGTTTAACGACCATCGGACACGGAACCAGAAATCCTGTCCCGTCCCACTCCAGCGTCCACAGGAAGTTAGGCGCGCTGCTGGTGAGCATCACAAGGCACTCGTATTGGCCGTTGCGCACTGGGTGAACGTGGCGCGGGAACCACCGCGTTTTTCCTTTAGCGCTCATGCCGTGCCTCCTTGCTTGCGGGCTGCGTCGATGGCGGCAGCATCCTTGCAATGACTGATGCGCAGGGCATCCATGTCAATGTGGCCCACCGCCAAATCAAGAGCTTCGCGCAGCCTCTTCGCGCCGGATTGACCAACGGCCTTTCCGCAGGCAAACAGCACCTCGTCTCGCGTCATATCTTGTTTTGCGACAAATCCTTGGCAGCACGTTGGACAGTACGCCACAAGGGCATCCAACTTTCCGACGTGCTCTCGCCACCGCGCCGCATCCTCCCGCACGCTGTCTGCCGCCTGGGCGGGTGGGGTGGAAAAAGCCGCCGTGGTGCAAAGCCAAATGTCATCGCGGCAAACCTGTTTGCCGTTGATCGTGTCGGTGTACAGCACGGGCACCTTGTCCCCGCCGAGCTTCCATCCTTGTGCGGTGCGAATGTCTAGAGCCCGCTGGAATGCCGCTGGTGCCGTCACGCTGTCTGCCGGGGCACGGGCTGCGCTCAGGCGATCAATTTCAGCAGATGCGCGGATCGCCCAGTCATTGAGCCTGCCCACCTCCAGCTCGCCATAGTTGGACATATTCAGCTCGGGGCAGTCTTCAATCCCCCGCACTGGCGCTGGCTGGCTGTCTGCCGAGGCACGGGCTGCGCGGAGTGGCTTGAGGTATCCAGCGCGTGATTCGTGGAGCTTTTGCAGCGCCGCGTTGGGGTCGTCTGCATTTGCTGCATTCCAGCCAGCGGAAACACCGGCGAGGTATTGGCTGTCGGCCATGGCATCAGCCACCTCAACTTGCGCTGGCTGGCTGTCTGCCTGGGGCGCGAAGTCGTCCTCGTACATCCCCTCCTGTTCTTGCAAGCTCACAACGGGCTGCAGTGGGTCTGCCTGGGGCGTGGGTGGTGCAAAGTGCGCGCGCAGGCTCCGAGCCATCTGTGGTGTGACGGCCATATTTACGCTGTGACCACCGAAGCCCAGCGACGCCAGTGCTACGCACACCTGAATCGGTGTAGTCCCTAGGTCGGAGGCGATGTCCCGCACGAGCAGTGGAAGTGGCACCTCCCCCGCTTGCTGGGCGGCTGGCGCAGCCACCGGGGCGCTGTCTGCCTGGGGCGTGGGGGAGGGCTGGGGTGCCCACTTGACCTCTGAGGGGCGCATCGCTTGCACGGTGCCGTCGCTCATCAGGTAGTCGTTGATCCCGGTGCTGCCACCGTAGCCCATCGCTTTGACTGCTACCACTGCTGCCGCAGCCGATGGGGCGGGCTGCTGTTCCTCTACCAGGGCGGCAATGTGGTCTTTGTAGAGAACCCACTGCCCTGACGGATCAGAGATTCCACCCGGCGTGCTGGAGCGCACACCCCATTCGTCGGAGTGGTAGCCGATCTTGTAGCGCTGGATTGGGCGCAGCGCTTCTGGCGCCCCTTGTTGGTTTGTCATGATGGGTCCATTCCAAGAACTGTTTCGATTTCCACGCCGTGGTGAATTGCGCGCAGGGTCAGCACCCCGCCGAATCGCTGGTGAAGGTCCACCGCGATAGCCTCCTGAAAGCCCTCGCGGTGGAGCGCGCAGGCCGTCTTGATGTGCTCCACGCGCACCATGTCCGGGTGACGCAGTTCAAGGCTGTAGATGATTTGCTCGCCGTTGCCTGGGCACGCGGCTGCGAAGGTGTAGCGGTAGATGTTCAAAGCAAACTCCCCTGGATGGCTGGTGCCTCATCCGGGATGGCAAAAGACCACCGGGCGGGCGCGTTTTGAGACTCAATGCGTGCGCGCATAACTTGGGCGCGGGCTTCTTTCGTGGGCGGTGTGTAGGTGCCGCGCCATGCTTGGTCGATTCCGACATTGCGGCCAATGTTGGTGCTGTCGGCACTGGCAAACGGCAGTGCAGTAAAGATCGCCGGGTCCAGCATCCGCAGGCCGTGCAGCTTGCACATAGGGCGCCCATCGTCGTCACACACAACACGCATCGCGCGGGCCATCTGCCCCCACCATGCTGCGGTGCCGATGCTGGCGAACTTTCCCGAGCTGCCGATGCAAACGCGCGGCCACGCCGACGCCAGCCGCTCCAGCCGGTCCAGGCTTTCGTGCATGTGCCACACCGGTGCTCCAAACCAGCGGGGCAGCGGCCACTATGCAAGAAGTGCATCGTTCGCAGCTTCGTCGCCGTCGATCACATCCGGGACAACGGCAAAGTCACAGGCAGGGATCAGCTTGGCCTCGCCCGCCCACTCGTAGAACGGGCGCCAGTCCTGTACTGGGCGCCCTTGCTTCCAGGCGGTGAATGCGCCGTTGTCCACTGCGAATGATTGGCAGACTGCAGCGGCCAACCCAAGGTTTCGAGGTTCGGCGAAGGACACGAAACCATGCCCGCCTTGCAGGACTACTGCCGCCGCCGTTTCTGGGGTGATGGGCAGGCCGTGGTAGTGGATCACTATCACTCCCCCTTTCTGCTATCCGCAGATGTGGTGGTTGGGGCATCGGACCAGGCTGCGAGGAGCAATTCCCGCATTGAATCCCGCAGGCGCAATACGGAGTTGTGATAGTTGGGCGGAACCTGTGAATAGCGCTCCAGGGCCACTTTGCATTTGCTCAAAGCATCCTTCGGCACCATCACCATTCCCTCTGGGGAAGATGGGTTGGTGTAGAGCTTGGTGCCTGGATCAGGCATGGTGGCGCCGCGATACAGTCGGACGTGAAACCCGCCAGTAAAGCGCAAAGAATACTCCACCTCTCCAACCGGCTCACTCTCCGCACTTGCTGCGACGGATGCCACGCCATCCCTGAACCCCTGTGCTGCTGCGGTTGCCATGTTTGCAGCGGTGAAGACCTCCCGCAGCCCCTGCGCATCAACCCCCGCCCATGCCTTCGCCCCGCGCTCTGTCAGTGCTGACAGGTCGGGCATGGCCTGGGGCTGGCCCATCAGCGGGCCATTCACCCCGCCTGCGCCTATGGCTTCGAGCTGGGCTTCCAGCTCTGCGATGCGGGCGTGCTGTCGGCGCAGTTCTGCGGCGGCTTCTTGAAGGGGGAATTCACATAGATCGCCCTCAAGAATCTCGGCAAGCTGCAGCGCCTCGGGTTGTGTTCTGTCTGTCATGTCTGTTGCTCCAATGCCCATTGAATGATTTCCTGCGCCTCTTTGAGCGCAACCCGCAATGCAGCCAGCTCGCGGAACTGGCGCATTTCCTTGTCGGCTTCACGCGCCCGCACGCCCTGCAGGAACTCCACTTGCTGCTCGGCTTGCAGGGCTCGGCGCTTCCACTGCTTTAGGGTGGGTTCGCTGGGTTCGGTCATGGGCCTACCCCATCAACGCAGCGAATGGGCTGCTGTAGTCTCGCCAGCTTTCATAAGCTCGGATGCGAATCGCAGTGGCTTTGGCAATGCCGTATTCCTGCGCGACTTTCACTGAGCTTTTCGCTGCGCGAATGGCGCGCACCGCTTCGGGATTGAGCTTGGCCGTTGCGCGCTTGCTGTCGGAAATCTTTTTCCTGCGCTGAGGGGTGCGAGTAAACCCCGTGCGTGCATCTGTCAGCTTCCCCAGCTTGCTGCGCGATGCAATCAGCAGGTGATCAGGTGCAACGCACTGAGGATTTCCGCAAGTGTTGGTGGCGACGTTGTTTGCAGGTATGGCTTTCCCCATCTGCTGCGCCATCCATCTCCGCACGGAAGTCTGTTTGTGCCCGGTGGGGTGCATGGTGGGAGTGCCATTGCTGGTCAATCCAAGCTGCCAGACCCAGCAATCGGCATCCTCTTTCACGCGGGGTTTGAGGTAGTCGAGTAGCGTGCTCATGCTGCTTTCTTCTCCAGGCCGCGCCAGACCGTCTTGGGCTTTGCGGCTTCCTGTATCCACCACGCTCCGCCCAGGCCATCGTCGCAGCGCTCGCGGGCGCGGACCACCACATTCTTGTGGCCCTTCTTTTCCAGCCAGTTGCGGAGCTGGGCGGACAGCCTGGCTGCAGAGCCTGCCGGGCAAACGATGCGCTGGCCTGGCTTTAGCGCTGAGAAGATGGGTTCGTACTTGGACACCGGCGATGCGCGACCGTCTTTGTAGGGCTCGTCCACGATTCGCAGGGTGGAGGGGTCTAGGTACTGGATGGGGTTCTTTGCTTTGGTCATGGCATAAAAAAGCCCGCTGGTGCGGGCTGGGTGTGGGAAAGACGTGTGCGAAGGGGGTTCGTGCACGCGGTTTGTGATGGGTTTAGGCCGTAGCCTCCATCCACTCGTCGGGCACGGGCGGTGGCATCACAGGCTTGTGCAGCACATCGTCAGCAGGCTGGCCCCAGAACTTCCTCGCGGCCTCCCGTCTTCGGACATGCGTTCCGCCGCCATAGCCATCACCGTTCTTGTTCCGGCATGGCTCGCCCACCGTGGCGCCGCAGTGCGTGCACGCTGCGAATGCAACGCTGCGGTCGGTGCGCACGTAGCGCCCCCGCTCGTCGGGCACGGCCACAAAGATGAAGCCGGGGGTTCGGTCGGCATAGGCCACCAGGCTAATGCGTGGCGTCACCATGGTTATGCCGCGGCCTTCGCCTGCACCTGCTCGATATGCCGCACCAGGGCGGCCAGGATCAGGGGGAAGTCGGCTTCGTGGTACAGCTTGCTGGCGCGATCCATGGCGGCCGGCTCAAAGCCCAGGCCCTTGAGAAAGTCGGCGGTCAAGGCGAAGCCCAGCCGCTCGCCGATCTGGCCCAACTTGAGCGTCGGCGTGCCGGTGCGCTCCGCTGGTGCAGCGCGCATTGGGACCACCACGGTGGCAGCGGCTGCGCGCTGTGCTGCGCTGATCGCTTGGTCGGCATCAATGCCAGCCACAACATCGTTTTTGAAGTCGGCGGCCAAACTAGCCAGATCGTCCAGCAGCGGGGCGGGCAGAACTTCGGCGGCGCGCGCCTCTGCAATGCCTGCCTGCGCATCACGTTCGGCCTGCAGTACCTGCTGGCGCATGACCTCCTGGCGTTCGCGCTCGGCTCGCGCCTCGGCTTCGCGCGCCTCGCGCTGCAGCTTCGCCGCTTCCTCCTGCCGGATGCGCTCGCGCTCGGCGTCCAGCCGGGCCTGCTCGGCCGCCTGGTGTTCTGCAATGCGCGCCTTCACCAGCATGGCCAGGTCGTCGGGCTGCTTGAGCACGATGGTGGCCGTATCCGCGAACAAGAAGGCGTGCGCGCCAGCCAGCTCGCGCAGCGTGCCCAGGTTGATCTGGATACGGTCAGCGATTTCGCTGGCCGCGATCTTGGCGCGGGCCAGCTCGTCGTTCACCGCGCCGCGCAGGCTGTCCACCATGCGCTTGCCCTTGATGACCCCGGCAAAATCGGCGGGCACCGGCGGCATGTAGGGCTTGCCCAGGCGGGTGTTCAGGTTGGCGATGTGCTCGCGCAGCGCGGCGACACCACCGGCCACAATCTCGCCCCGGATTTCTTCCTTGCGCGCCTTCACCAGTTTGTCCAGTTCCAGCCGCGTGCGGCGGGCTTCGGCGCTGATGTCGTCGATGGTGCGGAAAAGCTCGTCGATGGTGGCTGTCTGGCTCAGGGCGTGCTCTTTCGCGGCAGCCAGGCGGCTTTCCACATCGGCGCACCACTTCACCGTGCTCTCTGCGGTCGCAAAGTCCTGGTCGGTGGCCAGTGTGCGGTTGATTCCCTTGAACACCTCCAGCGCGTGGGCCTTGTACTCGGGCAGGTTGCTGGCGGTGACGGCGCCTGTGACCTGAATCAGCAGGGCGGGCAGGTTGTCGGGGGTCTTGCCCACCACTGGCGCGGGCTTGGCCTCGGACGGCACCCAGGCGGCCAGATCCGCCGCAAACTGCTTCCAGCCTGCGATCAGCTGGGCGCGGCGCTCGGGCTTGGACTCGTACCACAGCGGGTGCGTGCCCTCGGGCGTGCCGTCGCTGGTGGTGAACAGGGCGCGCGTGGCGCCGCTGACCAGAAGCTGGTGCTCCAGCTGCAGGTAGTAGTGCGGCTCCAGGTCGCCCGCCTGCACCTGCTGCACCAGCGAATCGTTGAGCAGCTTGTGCTCCCAGATCACCTCGTCCAGCAGGTCGATGCCGTCGAAGCTGGCCAGCAGGGGCATGCCCTCGACTTCGCGTGTGGCCACAACGGGGAAAAACTCGGTGCCTGCGATGCCTTCGGCAATGGGGCGGGCCAGCGCCTCAGCCTGGTGCCCGGCGTCAAACAGGCGCTGCTTTGCGGGGCTGACTTCTTCGGTCAGGCCCGTGGCCTTCTGGCGCAGCAGTTCGTCGCGGGTGGTGTACTTGGACAGGCCCAAGGCTGCGGCGGCTTCGCTTGCGCACAGGTGTTTGGCCCGTGCTGCGTGCCATGAGGGCGAGCCTTGGGGGGCGTCGGTGAGGACTTGGTACATGGAAAATCCTTATTAAATCGGCGGCCAGCGCTTGTTAAATAAGCGCTAGTAGCTATAAAAAAGATAGCGTTAATTTGCTTCCAGCGCGAACTGGCGTTCTTCAAAGAACTGCGTCAATCGGGCGCGGGCTTCGGGGTCGGCCACTTCCCCAATCAGGTCGGCGGCCTCATACAGCGCGCCCAGCGTTGTGGCGGCGTGCAGCTGGTCGCCCACGGTCTTTTCGAGCATCACCTGCGGCTCGCCCTTGGGCTGCACATCGGTGACGGGTTCGGCTTGCTGCGCGGACGTGGGTGCTGGCTGCTCGGCTGGCGCGCGAATGGCGGCCTCCTGCTCCGGAGAAATGGTCCCCTTGGTCTTGATCTTTCCGATCACGCTGTCTGCCGTGGCCTTGCCTGCGGCGATGGCCACGCGCCAACTTGGCAGCAGCTGGGCGAACTGCTCGGGGGTGTAGGCGGGCTTGGGGCCGGTAGGCTCCACGCGCTCCACTTCGCCCATGTGACGCTCGGGCGGCATGTCCTGCACTTCCTCGGCCACCGGCATGCCGCGCAGCACATCGGGGAACACATCGCGCAGGGCGAAGGCGCGGGCGCGCATCTGGCGCATGCGCTTTGGGTATTGAGCCCACGGACCTTGCTTGCCCGCCAACCCGGCCTGCTTGGCGTCGTCCATGCTGAATGTCACCACCTGCTCGGGTTGGCCCTTGCGCTTGGCGCGGCATGTTGCCGTGTGGCCGTCGTCGGACTCCTGCACGTACTCGCAAAGCGGGCTGCTACGCACGAGTGCGATGACTGCATCACCCCACAGCGCTGCGCGTCCGTTGACCACAGCGATGTTGGACAGGGCCTGCAGCGGCTTCAATCCCAGCTCCGAACCCCATTGCATGGCAATGAGGCAGTTGCCGGGCTTTCCCCGGAAGTCTTTGGGGACCAGGTCAGAGTCGGCCAACATGTGGCTGAACTTCATGGCCTGCTCAAATGTCTGCGGGCTCAGGTCGAAGCCCATGCCGCGCTGGGCCAGGGCGGTGTTCTCGGTGGTAGTTACTGCGTTCATTTGTCTCTCACAGAAAAGGTTGATGCACCCAAGCCAGATACAGAGCCAGGGCTGCGGATGTGGTCAGGAGCCAGGCGGCGAAGGCGAGGGCTGTTTTCATGTGGGCCTCCACTGCACCCACACGCCGCGCATATAGACCGCGCTGTAGGCCAGCGACAGGGTCAGCAGGCCCCAGGCCGATGACTGCACCGCGAAAACAAGCCAGAACGGCTGTCCGCAGAGGCCCACGATGGGCGCCCAGCGCCGTGCACGAGCGTTATGGCCCGTGGCCATGTAGAGCGCTGTCAGGCCGAAGAAGGCAAGGGCGAGTTGGATCACGGCTGTTCCTTGAAGCAAACCAGCGTCTTGTCATCGGTCCACTCGAATGCCTGCCCTTGGCAAACCTCGCGCGCGGCGAAGTCTCGGGAGTGTTGGGCCTGCTGCAGCTCGGTGGGCTCGGCGGCTGGGTCGGATTCATGCGCTGCGACTGCGGCCATGCCAAGGCCGATCACGACAGCGATCAGGGTGCAGGCGTAGTTCATATCGGCGCACCTGCCGCGTGGAGAGGCGAGTTCCAACGCGTGTCGAAGTCCTGCATGGCCAGTGCGGGCGTGTCACCAAAACCGGCCACACCCATTTGGAGGTCTGCGCCGTAGAGTGCGCACCATTGGTCCCCGTCGATGTACAGGGCTGGTTTGAAGAGCACACATGGGCGCTGTTGCTCATGGGCAGCGCTCTCGTATTCCTGAGCGACGCATTGCATGAGGTGGTGTGCCATCCCAAAGCACTGGCGCAGTACGCTCTCCATTGCTGCGCTGACGTCTCCGCCGCTGATGCGGCTGCGCACTGCATCAAAGATTGCTTGGTACGAATCAGACATGGAGTTCTCCTTGTTCGATGGATTCCGGGTCCAGCTCCGCGCCAATGGCGGCAGCCTCTGCCCTGAGTGCGGCCACGCGGGTTGCTTCTTCATTGCGGCGCTTGGTCTCAGCCTGGGCTGCCTTGGATGCTGCGTAGGCTGCAGAGCGGATGCTCTGGAAGTGCGGGGCGTTTATGGGGTCGATCACGATTGCACCCCCATTTGCGCGTTGTGCTGCTGCTGGTCCTGCAGTGCGCGGTGCACGCGGCTGGCCTCGCGGTGCTGCTGGAACTCCAGGTCGGCCCGGACTCGCAGTGCTTCCAAAGCCTCGGGCGTTATCGGCGGAGGTGCTGCTGGGTTAGTCGCAAAGATGCGCGCGAAATCTGCTTGAAGCTGGCTCATGTCACACCTCGCTTTCAACAAACTCGCCATTCGCGTTCAGCTCGTACCAAACATCAGGCTTGATCCCGTCCTGGCCGACCATCGCGGCGCGGATGCAGATCAGGTCGCCGTAATCGTTGCGATGCGTCAGCACAATCGCGCTGCCAGCGCTTGCCTTTGCTTTTGCCGCGATGCCCAAAGCGGCTGCCACAGCGTGCTT
>NZ_ACQT01000054.1 GCF_000175235.1 Acidovorax delafieldii 2AN
GCGCCGAGTTCGTGATTTGCTGGGCGCTGGTGCTCTCGCTGCCGGCCACGGTGCCGCTGGCCGCGCTGTCGTGGCCCGCCGGCCCCCTGCCCGCGCTGGCCTGGGGCGGGTTTGCCTACGTGTCGGTGTTTTCGATGTGGCTGGGCTTCTTTGCCTGGTATCGGGGCCTGGCGCTGGGCGGCACCGTGCGCGTCAGCCAGGTGCAGTTGGTGCAACCCTTTCTGGGCATGCTGTTTGCCGTGCCCCTGCTGGGCGAGGGCCTCGACGCCGTGAGCGTGGGCTTCGGCATGGCCGTGATGGCCACCGTGGTGCTGGGCCGGCGCATGCCGGTGCGGCAGCGGCCGGCGGAGCCCCGCTGATGGATACCCGGCCGCACGGCGGGTTAAAGTGCTCCCATCGGCCCACCCGCAGGCCGGTACACCGCCGCACAACGGCTTTTTTTATGGATGACAAGCGCCCTTGCCGGGCGCCACTGGAGATGATTGCATGACGAACTGGACCCTGGCGGCACGCGCCGCCAAGATGAACCCTTCCGCGATCCGCGAAATCCTCAAACTGACCGACAGGCCCGGCATCATCAGCCTGGCCGGCGGCCTGCCCTCGCCCAAGGCGTTCCCCCTTCAGGAGTTCACCGCCGCCTGCAACACCGTCATGGCACGCGACGGGGCGGCCGCCCTCCAGTACGCCACCAGCGAGGGCTACGCGCCCCTGCGCCAGGCGGTGGCCGACATGCTGCCCTGGGCCGTGGACCCCGACCAGGTGCTGATCACCACCGGATCGCAACAGGCGCTGGACCTGATCGGCAAGGTGTTTCTCGACAAGGACAGCCGCATGCTGGTGGAAACGCCCACCTACCTGGGCGCGCTGCAGGCCTTTGCGCCGCAGGAACCCATCGCCGTCAGCGTGGCCAGCGACGACGACGGCATCCTGGTGGAAGACTTTGCCGCCAAGGCAGGCACCGGCGCCGACAAGGCCCGCCTGGCCTATGTGCTGCCCAACTTCCAGAACCCCACGGGCCGCACCATGACCGAGGCACGGCGTGCCGCGTTGGTAGCCAAGGCTGCCGAGCTGGGCATCCCACTGATCGAGGACAACCCTTACGGCGACCTGTGGTTTGGCGAGGCCCCGCCCGCGCCCCTGACGGCCCGCAACCCCGAGGGCTGCATCTACATGGGCTCGTTCTCCAAGGTGCTGGCCCCCGGCCTGCGCCTGGGCTACATCGTGGCGCCCAAGGCCATCTACCCCAAGCTGCTGCAGGCCAAGCAGGCCGCCGACCTGCACACGCCCGGCTTCAACCAGCGCGTGGTGGCCGAGGTGATCAAGGACGGCTTCCTTGACCGCCACGTACCCACCATCCGCGCCCTCTACAAGCAGCAGCGCGACACCATGCTGGCCGCCCTGGAGCACGAGATGGCCGGCCTGGACGTGAAATGGACGCGCCCGGCGGGTGGCATGTTCCTGTGGGTTCGCCTGCCCGAGGGCATGAACGCCCAGGCGCTGCTGCCCGCGGCCGTGGAGCGCAACGTGGCCTTTGTGCCCGGCGCTCCTTTCTATGCGGATCACCCCGACACCCGCACGTTGCGCCTGTCGTACGTGACGGCCACCAGCGACGAGATCCGCACCGCCATCGCGGCGCTGGCCGCCGCTGTGCGCGCACACCAGTAGGCCCGCCCTTTCGCGGCTGCGCCGCTCGCCCCTTCCCTCGCGGTGCGGGAGGGGGTTGACGCCAGTGGCTGGCCAGGCCAGTTCCACGGCGTCCTCTCACGTGCAACGCGCCCGCCCAGGCGGCTGCGAATGGCACCCAACACCATGGAGGATGGAAATGCTGAGACTGTGGGGACGCTTGTCGTCCATCAACGTGCGCAAGGTCGTCTGGACGGCGCAGGAACTGGCGCTGCCCCTGCAGCGCACCGATGCCGGCGGCCAGTTCGGCATCGTCCGCGAGCCGCATTACCTGCGCCTCAACCCCAACGGCCTGGTGCCCTTGATCGAGGACGAGGGCGGGGTGGTGCTGTGGGAATCCAACACCATCGTGCGCTACCTGTGCGCCCGCTATGCCCCGGGCCGGCTCTACCCCGACGCCCTGCCCGCACGGTTCGCGGCCGAGCAGTGGATGGACTGGCAGCAGACGGCGCTCAACCCCGCCGGCCGCGACGCCTTCATCCAGTGGATCCGCACGCCGCCCGCGCAGCGCAGCGAGGAACTCATCCAGCGGTCGGTGGCGGCCACCGAGCCCCTGCTGGCCCTGCTGGACGCCCACCTGGCCCGCCAGCCCTTCATGGCCGGCGAGCACTTCACCATGGCGGACATTCCCGTGGGCTGCGAAATCCACCGCTGGTGGGGGTTGCCGCAGGAGCGCAGCGCCCGGCCCCACCTTGAGCGTTGGTACGAGGCCGTGCGCACGCGCCCCGGCGCACGCGGCGTGCTGGACCAGCCGCTGTCCTGATTCCTTCTCCCACCCAACCAAGGCCCCACCATGCGCCAACGCCCCTTTCTGCAGGTCGACGTCTTCACCCCCGAGCCCTACCGTGGCAACCCGCTGGCCGTGGTGCTGGACGGAGAGGGCCTCAGCGCCGAAGCCATGCAGCAGTTCACCAATTGGACCAACCTGTCCGAAGCCACCTTCCTGCTGCCGCCCACCGAGGCCGGTCGCGCGGCGGGGGCGGACTACCGCGTGCGCATCTTCAGCCCCGGCCGCGAATTGCCTTTTGCCGGCCATCCCACGCTGGGCAGCTGCCATGCTTGGCTGCAGCAGGGCGGCCAGCCCCGTGTGCCAGGCCGCGTGGTGCAGGAATGCGCCGTGGGCCTGGTGACGCTGCGCCAGGACGGCGACCGCCTCGCCTTCGCCGCGCCCCCGTTGCTCCAAGGCGGACCGCTCGCTGAGGACGACGTGCAGCGCATCGCCCAGGGCCTGGGCGTGGCGCGCAGCGACATCCTGCACCACGCCTGGTGCGACAACGGGCCGAAATGGCGCGGCGTGATGCTGGGCTCGGCCGCGCAGGTGCTGGCGCTGAAGCCCGACGGCGCCATCCTTGCCGGGCTGGACGTGGGCGTGGTCGGCCCGCGCGGCAAGGTCGGGGTGATCGGCAGCAGCGATGAGCATGGCATCGCTTTCGAGGTGCGCGCCTTCTTCCCCTGCGGCAACAGCATGGCGGAAGACCCCGTCACGGGCAGCCTGAATGCGGCCATGGCGCAATGGCTCATTGGTGCCGGCCTGGCCCCCACGCACTACGTCACGAGCCAGGGCACCGCGCTGGGCCGCGCCGGGCGGGTGCACGTGGCACAGGAAGGCAGCGACATCTGGATCGGCGGCAGCACGGTGACCTGTGTGCGCGGCGAGGTGCTGCTGTGACCTCCTTCGCGACGGGCGCCGAAGCCCACCTTCCCAGCTTGGCCGACATCGAAGCCGCCGCGCAGGTGGTGTACCGCGACTTCGCGCCCACGCCGCAATACCGCTGGGACTTGCTGAGCGAACGCCTGGGCACCGAATGCTGGCTCAAGCACGAGAACCACACCCCCGTGGGCGCCTTCAAGATCCGCGGCGGCCTGACCTACTTCGACCAGCTCGCCCGGCGCGGCGCCCTGCCGCGCGAAGTGATCAGCGCCACGCGCGGCAACCACGGCCAGAGCATGGGCTGGGCCGCACGCCGCCACGGCGTGGCCTGCACCATCGTCGTGCCGCTGGGCAATTCGGTGGAGAAGAACGCCGCCATGCGCGCCCTGGGCGTCACGCTGATCGAACACGGCAGCGATTTCCAGGAGGCGCGCGAACATGCCATGCAGATCGCCGCCGAACGCGGCGCGCACATGGTGCCCAGCTTCCACGCCGACCTGCTGCGCGGGGTGAGCACCTACTGGTGGGAATTCCTGCGCGCAGCGCCGCAACTCGACGTGGTGTATGTGCCCATCGGCCAGGGCTCGGGCGCGTGTTCGGCCATCGCCGCCAAGCGGGCGCTGGGCCATGGCGCGCGCGTGGTGGGCGTGGTCAGCAGCCACGCCACCACCTACGCCGATTCGATGGCCGCGGGCCGCGTGGTGGAAGCGCCTGTGACCACCCAGCTTGCCGACGGCATGGCCTGCCGCGTGGCCGACCCCGAGGCGCTGGCCATCATCGCCCCGCACATCGACCACATCGTGCAGGTGAGCGACACCGAGGTGGCCGCCGCCATACGGGCGCTGTACACCGACACGCACAACGTGGCCGAGGGCGCCGGCGCCGCTGCCCTGGCGGCCGCGCTGCAGGAGCGCAGCCAGCTGCAGGGTCAGGTGGTGGGCCTGGCGCTCACGGGCGCCAATGTGGACGCCGCCGTCTTCAGCCAGGTGCTGTGCCAAGCCACCTGAACGGGCCGGGCGGCGCTCAGCCGTTGACGGTCTCCAGCGGCCATGCAGCGGACTTGGCGAGCCCGGCTGCGAGGCACCGTGCAGGGGCAGCAAGCAGCCCGATGGCTGGCCCGCACCCATGCCGAAGGCCTCCCGCAAGGACGCTCGCCTTTGCGCTGCCACGAATTTGGACGGCCAGTTACCTCGGCTACCTGGAGGGGGGCGGGGGCTGGAACGCGGTAGCGCATCCGCAGAATTCCCCCGTGCGGTGTTCGCTCCAGCGCGATTCCCACGGAAGCCGTTCACCAGCGTTCAGTTGCTGAGGATGATCTGCAGGATCACCCCGGTGGCGATGGCCACGAGCAGGTAGTCGCCGCCGTACTGCACCCAGTGGTAGCCGCGTGGCGGTGGTGGCAAGCGGTGCAGACGCCAGTCGTCGACCACGTAGTGGTAGCTGCGATAGGCTGGCGGCAAACGCCCGCCCCGGTACCAGTTGTGTTCAGGCCCTGCCCCCCGCCATGCGTGCCCGTCCATGGTCCGGTCATGCGGCGGTGCCCACTGGGGGCGTTGCGGCGGGCCGGGCGGATAGGCACGCGCGGGCGGTGGACGATGCGCCTCACCGCGCTGGCCTCCCGGGCCCCAGGAGCCCCGGTCACCGCGCTGGTCGCGCTGGTCGCGATAGTCACGGTGGTCACGTGGCTCGCGCTGGTCGCGGGGTTGCGCCTGTGCCAGCCCCAGCGATGCACAAGCGACGCACAGCAGCGTCAGCCGCCCGATGGACCGTGCAATGGTGGTATTCATGGAATCCCCCTTTTCTTCGCCATGCGCGCTGCGCAAGCGCGCATCCACCAGTCTGCACCGAGTTGGAGGATCGCGCCTGTCGGACAACTTCGCCAGTCATCAACCAACGGCTTCCATGGCAGGGACGATGCGCGCAAAGGCGTCTGTCGCCACCCCGGCAACGGGACGACGGTACCCGGCGCACCAGAAGCAGCACGCCAGCATTTCTATCAAAACAATAGCATTCTGCGCCCGCGGAAAAAGCGCATGGGGCACTTTTCACATCCATTCCAGCCCAACATACCCACCAAGCTCAGGTGCGCAGTGCCGCCCCTTTCGGGTGGCAAAGGTAGGTGCCCGAGGTGCGCACCTGCTGCACTTGGCCGGCGACGGCCAGCGTACGCTCTTCCACCAGCGTCAGTTGGCCGGTGCGCTCATCGAAGCCGCCGGCCATCCAGAACGACGCTGACCGCACCGCAAAATGCGTATCGCTCTCGCTGCGTGAACGCACATCGCTGGTGGTGCCCTTGACGAACACATGCGGATCGCGCACATGCAGATCGATGGACAGAGGGTACGACTGGCGCACCGCGGCAGGCGCATGGGCCCCTGTGAACTGCGCGACAGAGGACTCCTGGCCTTCGCAAGCGTATTCGCGGTCCCAGGGTACCGACACGCCGCAGCCTGCCACCAAGGCCGCAGCTGCGCCAGCCGCCATCCGGCAAGGCCAGGCGGTGCGCGGCAACGGCCCGCGTGGGCGCAAGCGCGCCGAGAAAGGGCTGAACATGGCCGTCAGCTCATGTGCTGTGAGCTGCCTGCATCCACCAGGCGCTCGTCACCGGGGTGGCCACCCAGGATGAATGGAACGCACAGAAAAGCCGTGAGCACCACGGGCACCAAAGAGGCCAGCACCACACCGGCAAACTGGCGGATCAGGGGGCGAAGAAGGGGGTCCATAGGGCGCTTTCTTTTCAGTGAGGAGAGGACTGCATGGTCGCGCCGCCATCTGAAGATTGGCTTAGGACCTTTTTACGGTCTTTTCGGGGGCGCGCCGGAAGATGCGGCGGAAATTTGCCGCGCCAACGAACAGCATGGCTTTGTCGATTCCGGGCCCATCGCATCGCACCTGCTGGCAATTTGCGGCGGGTGTTGACGTTCGATTGCCCTCTCACCGGCACCAACCGCCCCCTGCAGATGCCGGCGGCCAATCCAATGTCGGCAGCGCCAATGCGGTAACCCACTGGCCGCATACTGCGCGCGCCAGCCAACGCACTGCAGGTGAAGGATCGGTTGGCAGACACGCCGACGGGCGCAGCACTCTCCGCGGCAATGCGGGTGCGCCAGTATTCGCGCAGACGCTCGCGAGGCCTGAAACGCCCTGGATGGTAGTTTTGCTTAACGAAACCAGCTCCCTCAACGACACGCTAAACACAGCCGCGCCAAACAGAAGGGTTTACCCCATGTCGTATTTCACTCTTCGAAATATTTATCGAAGGGTTTGACAGGGGCTGGCTGCGCCCAACACCATAGTCTCCACATCCGCAATCAACCGCGGCGGGAGACAACAGCATGCGATGGAAACAACGCCCACCAGGCTCGAACTGGGGCGACTTCGGGCCCGACGATCAGCTCGGGCGCACGAACCTGATTGGCCCTGAACAAGTTCGCAAGGGTGCACAAGAGGTGCGCGAAGGGCGCAGCTTCTGCCTCTCGCTGCCGCTGGACCTACCAGGCGGAAATGCACTCAATGCACGGCGTCATCCCCCGCGCCTTTCGCCCACGCGCAATGGCGACCGGCAATACCTCAACTTTCCGCTGGGCCACGTGTACGCGGGCGCGACCGACGTGATCAGCGATGACCAGGTGCTGCTCTCGCTGCAATACTCCACGCAGTGGGACTCGCTGGCCCATGTGGGCTCGTTGTTCGACTCCGACGGCGACGGCCGGCTGCGCACCACCTACTACAACGGCTACCGTGGGCACGAACATGTGCTGGGCCCCGTCGACCATGGCCTGCCGCAACGCGACGAGCAAGGCGCTCCAGGCCCCCTACCGCCCCCGTGTGCTGCGCGGGCCGACCCGCCGACGCGAGCGTGGCGCGCGCCCTGGGCGTGGAGAACCTTGCCAGGAAAGGCATGCAAGGCCGCGGCGTGCTGGTAGACCTTGCACGGGTTTACGGTACAGATTTCCAGGACATCGGCTACGAACAACTCGTGCACGCCATGGAGCAGTGCGGCGCCACGGTGGAGCCGGGGGACATGCTGCTGCTGCGCACCGGCTTTGCTGGCGTGGTGCTGTCCATGCAGGGGCAGCCCGACGCCGAACGCCTGCACCACAGCTGCGCCGCGCTGGACGGCAGCGACCAGCGCTTGCTGCAATGGATCACCGACAGCGGCATCGCGGCCCTGGTGGCAGACAACTACGCGGTGGAGCGCCACCCGCCCACCCGCGTACCGCAAGACGGCACGCCCTATGCCGTGGTGCCGTTGCACGAGCACTGCCTGTTCAAGCTCGGGCTGCCGCTGGGCGAGCTGTGGTACCTGGACGAGCTTGCCGAGGCGCTGCACGCGCTGGGGCGCACGCGCTTTCTGCTCACCGCACCGCCGCTGCGCCTGCCCGGCGCCGTCGGCTCACCCGTCACGCCCATCGCCACCCTCTGATTCCTGCACGCATAAAAAACCCAAGGAGACCACCATGCCCCACGACATCCCTCGCACCCAACCTCTTCGCAGCCCCTTGCAGCGCGCCTGCCGCGCTCTCTGCACCAGCGCGGCCCTGCTGGCGGCGACCACCGCGGTCACGGCACAGGACGTGAAAATTTCCGACGACATCGTGCGCGTCGGCATCCTCACGGACCTCAGCGGCCCCTTTGCCGACATCACCGGTCCGGGCAGCGCGGCGGCCATCCAGATGGCCATCGACGACTTCGGCGGCCAGGTCCTGGGCAAGAAGATCGAACTGCTGGTGGCGGATCACCAGAACAAGGCGGATGTGGCCGCCAACAAGGCCCGTGAATGGTTTGACAACGGCAAGGTGGACGCCATCATGGATGTGGCAGTTTCCGCTCCGGCGCTGGCGGTGCTCGAAGTGGCCAAGCAAAAGCAGAAAGTCATCATCTTCAACGGTCCCGGCACCGACCGGCTCACCAACGACCTGTGCATGCCCAGCACCGTGCACTATGTCTACGACACCTACGCATTGGCCAACGTGACGGCCAGCGCCATCACCCAGCGCGGAGGCAAGGACTGGTACTTCATCACCGCCGACTACGCCTTCGGCCACAGCCTGCAGGAGCAGGCGAGCGCCGTGGTAACGGCCCAGGGCGGCAGGGTGCTCGGAGCGGCCAAGCATCCCATCGCCGCAACAGACTTCGCTTCGTTTCTGCTGAGCGCCCAGAACAGCAAGGCCCAGGTCATCGGCCTTGCCAATGCCGGCAGCGACACCGTGAACACCATCAAGGCAGCGCGTGAGTTCGGCCTGACGCAGGGCAAGAGCAAGCAGACCCTGGCCGGCCTGCTCATGTACATCAACGACATCCACGCCATCGGGCTGCGCACGGCCGGCGGACTGATGCTGACCGAGGCGTTCTACTGGGACATGAACGACGCAACACGCGCGTGGTCCAAGCGCTACTTCGAGAAGATGAAGAAGATGCCCAACATGAGCCAGGCGGGCGCCTACTCTTCGACCATGCACTACCTCAAGGCCGTGCAGGCCGCCAAGACCGATGACACGGCCACGGTCATGGCGCAGATGAAAGCCACGCCCATCAACGACTTCTTCGCCAAGAACGGCCGCATCCGCGAAGACGGCCGCATGGTGCATGACATGTACCTGTTCGAGGTCAAGCAACAGGCCGAGTCCAAGTACCCATGGGATTACTACAAGCTCGTGGCCACCGTTCCGGGCGACAAGGCCTTCCTGCCGCTGGCCCAGTCCAAGTGCCCCATGGTCAAGAAGTGAAGACGCCTTCGCCATGACGACTTCTCCGCAGACAGCCCTCATCGTGGGCGCCACGGGGGTGGTGGGCCAGGCCTGCCTGCGCCATTTCGCCAGCCTTCCCGGCTGGAATGCGATTGGCGTGGCGCGCCGCCCCATCTCCCTGCCCCCCGGAGCCCACAGCCTGCAACTGGACCTGCAGGACGAAGCCGCCTGCCGGGCCGCACTGGCGGGCCGCGACGACATCACCCATGTGGTCTACGCCGCCGTGTACGAGCAGCCCGGCGGGCTGGTGGGCGGCTGGCGCGACCAGGACCAGATGCGCATCAACCTGCAAATGCTGCGCAACGTGGTCGAGCCGCTGGACCGCCCCGGCGGCCCGCTGCGCCACGTCACCATCATGCAGGGCGGCAAGGCCTATGGGGTGCACATCCACCCGCAGATCGCCGTGCCCGCGCGCGAGCGCTGGCCGCGCGACGCGCACGAAAACTTCTACTGGCTGCAGGAGGACTTCCTGCGTGAGCGCCAGGCCCGCAGCGGCGCATGGCACTTCACCATCCTGCGCCCGCGCATCGTTTTCGGCGACGCCATGGGCAGCCACATGAACCCGATCCCGGCCATTGGCGTCTATGCCTGGCTGCGCCACGAGCAGGGCCGGCCCCTGGCCTACCCTGGCGGTCCACCGCGCGTGAACCAGGCGGTAGATGCCGACCTGATCGCCCAGGCCTGCGCCTGGGCAGCTGAGTCACCCAACGCCCGCAACGAAACCTTCAACCTGGAAAACGGCGATGTGTTCGTCTGGCAGAACGTCTGGCCCGTCATTGCAGACGCGCTGGGCATGCCCGCGGGCGAGCCCGAGCCGCAGTCGCTGGGCGCCACCCTGGCCGGGCAGCAGGACGCCTGGGAGCGCATCGTCGACAAATACCAGCTGGCCGCACCGCGCAACCTGGCAGCCTTCATCGGTCAGGGCGCCACCTATGCCGACTTCCAGATGAACCACGGCAAGGCCGGGCCGCTGCCCCCCGTGATCATGAGTTCGGTGAAGATCCGCCAGGCAGGCTTTGCCGCCTGCATGGACACCGAGGACATGTTCCGCAAATGGTTTGGCCAGCTGCAGCAGCGCCAGCTGCTGCCCTCGGCGGCGCAAGCCCGCGCTGCGGATTGAAACTCGCGCGGAGCAACATTGACCAGCGGCCGCCACCGCTGGACACGCCGCTGCCATGCGGGCCCACAAGACTCGCATGGCAGCGCCTTAGCACTCGTTCGGCACGCTACAGCGCGTGGCGCTGCGCCCACTCCCACCCCAGACGAGCCAGGGGGCCCGCCTTGCGCCCAGTTTCCTCCGCATCGGCCGACGCTGCACTGCCGTCAGCAGCGCGCTGTGCAATGCCGTACAGAATGGCCGCCATGCGAAACAGGTTGTAGGCCATGTAGAACGACCAGTGCCCCTGTACCTCACGCCCTGTGGCGGCAACGTAGTCGGCCAGGTACTGCGCCTCGGTCGGAATGCCCAGGGCGGGCAGATCCAGCCCGCCCATGCCGCGCCACAGCGTGGGCGGCACGTTCCAGGCCATGCAGTGGTAGGCCAGGTCGGCCAGCGGATGGCCCAGGGTTGAAAGCTCCCAATCGAGCACGCCGATCACGCGGGGCTCCGTGGGGTGGAACACCAGGTTGTCGATGCGGTAGTCGCCGTGCACCAGCGTGGTCTCGTCACCCTCCGGCAGGTGGGTGGGCAGCCACTCCATCAAGGCCAGCATGGCCGGGTCCAGCGGCACCGACAGCGCACGGCACTGGCGCGACCAGCGGTCGATCTGGCGCTCCACGTAACGCCCGGTGCGGCCGTAGTCACCCAGGCCCACGGCAGCAAGGTCAATGCTGTGCAGCGCAGCCATCACACGGCCCATCTCGCGGTAGATGGCAGACCGCTCGGCAGGCTCCATGCCGGGCAGCGCCGGGTCCATAAACACGCGGCCCTGCAGGAAGTCCATTAAGTAAAACGGTGTGCCGACGATGGAGTCGTCTTCGCAGTACACCCGCATGCGCGGCACGGGCACATCCGTGCCCTGCAATGCGTTCATCACGCGATATTCGCGGTCAATCGCGTGGGCTGACGGCGCAAGCACACCGGCCGGCTTCTTGCGCAGCACATAGGCGTTCTCGCCCACCGTCACGCGGAACGTGGGGTTCGACTGTCCGCCAGAGAGGGGCACTACCTGCACCGCTTCGCTGCCGGCAAGGCCTTGGGCGCGCAAGTACGCGGCCAACGGCTCAACGGAGAAGGGAACTGCACTCATAGCGAACTCACCAGATGTCCACCATCCACCGCCACGGTAGCGCCCGACATGGCCGCGCCCGCGTCGGACGCCAGCAGCAGCAAGGGGCCATCCAGGTCGCTCAGCTCACCAAAGCGCCGGCTCGGGATACGGCTGCGCAGCTTGTCGCCCGCTTCGCTGGTCAGGAAGTCGCGGTTCAGATCGGTCACCACGTAGCCGGGCAGCAGCGCGTTCACGCGGATGCGGTGGCGCGCCAACTCCAGCGCCATGGCCTTGGTGGCCTGCACCACGGCAGCCTTGGAAATGGCATAGGGCGCCACGCCCCCGGCCACCCGTTCGCCCAGGATGGACGCCACGTTCACAATGCAGCCGCCCTGCCCTGCGGCGACCATGCGCCTCGCGGCCTCGGTGGCCACCAGCCAGCAGCCCTTGAGGTTGGTGTCCAGCACGTGGTCGAAGTCTTCCTCGGTTTGCTCCAGCAGCGGACGCGTCACGGTAACGCCGGCGTTGTTCACCACCACATCGGGCACGCCCCAGACGGCCAGCGCGTCCAGGCACTCACGCACGCTGGCAGCGCTGGTCACGTCCAGCGGGTAGGCCCGCGCCTGACCACCGGCCTGCGTGATGGCGTCCACCACGGACTGCAGTTTGTCCGTGCGCCGTGCGGCCAGGGCCACGCGGGCACCTGCACCCGCCAGCAGTTGTGCAAAGTGGGTGCCCAGGCCGCTGGATGCCCCGGTGACCAGCACCAGGCGCCCGTCCAGGCGAAAGCGCTCGATGGCGGCGCTCACGAGCGCTCCTCCACCTCGGCCTTCTCCGCCTGGTGCACCAGCTTGCGCGCCATGCTCCAGCGGTGCACTTCGCTGGGGCCGTCGTAGATGCGGAAGGCCCGCATGTCGGTAAAGATGCGCATCACCGGCGATTCGCCGGTAACGCCCTGGCCGCCGAGGATCTGCACGCTGCGGTCCACCACGCGCCATTCGGCTTCCGAGCACACGACCTTGGCACGGCTGGATTCGAAGTTGCATTTCTCGCCCTGGTCCAGCATCCACGCGGTGTGCCAGATGTGCAGGCGCGCGGTGTGCAAGTCCATGTCGTTGTCGGCCAGCATGAAACCAACGCCTTCATGCTCGGCCAGCGGCTTGCCAAAGGCGTGGCGCTTGCGCGCATAGGCCAGTGCGGCATCGTGCGCGCGGCGGGCCTGCCCAAGCCAGCGCATGCAGTGCGTCAGGCGGGCGGGTGCCAGGCGCACCTGCGCGTAGCGGAAGCCCTTGCCAATCTCGCCCAGTACGTCCTCGGCCGGCACGCGCAGGTTGTCAAAACGCAGCACACCGTGCCCCCCGGTGAAGCAGGCGTCCATGGCATCCATGTTCCGATCCAGCACGATGCCGGGGCGGCTCATGTCCGAAAGGAACATGGTGGCCGATCCGTCTTCCATGCGGGCCATGATGATGGCGTAGTCGGCCCCATCAGCGCCGGTGATGAACCACTTGAGGCCGTTGATAACGTAATGATCTCCATCGCGCACGGCCGTTGTGGCCAGCAAGGACGGGTCGGCACCCGCACCGGGCGAAGGCTCGGTCATGGCGAAGCACGAGCGCGTGTGGCCCGCCACCTGGGGGCGCAGCCAGCGCTCTTTTTGCGCTGGCGTGGCCACCTCTTCCATCAGGTGGATGTTGCCTTCATCGGGCGCATGGATGTTGAGTGCCGTGGGGCCCAGCCAGGAATAGCCGGCCTCTTCAAACACCACCGCCTTGGCCACATGGCTCAGGCCCAGGCCGCCCATTTCGCGGGAAGCATGGGGCGTGAGCAGGCCCGCGGCACGCGCGCGCGCCACCAGTTCGCGGCGCAAGGCCTCGCTGGGGCCGTGGTGAGACTGGCGCTCGTCGTTTTCGAGCGGAATGACCTGCTCGGCAATGAACTGGCGCGTCTGGTCGCGCAGTTGGAGAATTTCAGGGGAAAGGGAAAAGTCCATGGGATGCGTCCTTTCAACAATCACGAACCGCTGGAGGGTACGCCAGCGCACTCGACCAGGGCATCCACCACCACGGCGCCCTCACCGGCAGCGCCCACCATGACGGGGTTGAGGTCCACCGACGCCATGGCGCCACGCGCGCCCGCAATCACCCGGCCCACGGCCACGGCGATCTCCGCGAGCGCCTGCACGTCCAGCGGCGGGTCGCCGCGCACGCCGGCCAGCAGCGGTGCAATGCGCAGCGTGCCCAGTGCCTGCACCACGTCAGCCGTGCTGAAGGGCGGCAGCAGCACCGCGCAGTCCTTGAGTGCCTCGACGTTCTTGCCACCGTCGCCCACCACCACGACCGGACCAAAGACCGGGTCCACCCGCGCACCGACCATGAATTCATGGCGACCCTTGCGGGTGGCCGCCACGATCACGCCGTCGCGCGCCACGCCCATGGCCTGCATCTTGGCATCAAAGCGCTCGTACAGGTCTGCCGCCTGCTCGCGCGTGGCCACACCCAGCGCCACCAGGCCGTGTTCGCTTTTGTGCGGCACCTCGGCCGAACAGGCCTTCACCACCGCCGGTGCGCCCACGGCGTCGAACGCGTCGCGCGCTTCCTGGGCCGAGTGGCACAGGCGCAGCGGCACGGTGGGAATGCCGTGGCGCGCCAGCAGGGCCAGGCTGTCGGCCTCGTTCAGAAACCCACGGACACCTTCGGGCAACTGCACCTGGGGCAGCGCGGGCCAGGCCGTGCGCTGCTTGCGCATCAGCGCCGTGTGGTTGGTCACCTGGGCCAGCACACCCAGTGCTTCGCCCTCGTTGGGGAAGGTGGCGATGCCCTGTGCACTGAACGGCTCGGCCACGCTCTCCTGCCAGGCCGCCACGGCCACGGGCTTGCCGGTGGCGGCCTCGAACGCTGCGGCATCGCGTGCGAAGGTCTGCACGTCGTAGCCAGCACCGGCCACGGGGATATTGATAAAGAAGAGGTCGGCCGCCGGGTCTTGCGCCACCTCCGGTAGCACCTTGCCGAACAGGCCGCTGTCGCTCAGCAGCGCCGCGGTGACATCGATGGGGTTGCTGGCCGTGGCAAAGCCCGGCAGCTTGGACGCCACGGCGGCTTGGGTTTGCGCCGACAGCTCCGCCAGGGGCAAACCTTCGTCTTCAGCCGCATCGGCGCCCATCACACAGCTCGCGCCCGAGTTGCTGATCACCACCAGGCGCCGGCCTTCAGGACGCCAGCCCTTGAGGTAGGCCTGCGCGGCGCGCGCCTGCTCGTGCGGGTCGCGCACCCGCCAGATGCCGTGCTGGCGGAAGAATGCATCCACCGTGCGGTCTTCGTTGGCCAGCGAGCCGGTGTGCGATGACGCGGCCTTTTGCCCCTGCGCCGAACGCCCGGCCTTGATGGCGATGATGGGCAGGTCGCGCTCCCGCGCATGGGCCGCAGCGGCGGCCAGCATTGCGGGGTTGGCGATGCTCTCCAGGTACAGCAGCAGCAAGCGCACGTCCGGGTCGTGCGCCACGGCCAGCGCCAGTTCGCCCACGGACACGTCCGCTTCGTTGCCCGTGGCATGCACGTGCCGCACGCCCAGGCCGCGCCCCCGCAGCAGGCCGTAGGTCATGGCACTCATGCCACCGCTCTGGCTCACGATGCCGATGGGGCCGTCCATGGGTGGGACCTCGATGAACATCGTGGAGAACCCGGCGATGGCGCCCGTGCCAAAGTTGGCCAGGCCCTGGGTGTTGGGGCCGTACAGGCGCATACCTTTGGCGCGCGCCCTGGCCACCATGTGGCGCTGCAGCTCCACACCCTCCGGCCCGGTCTCGCCGAAGCCTGAGGCGATGACCACCGCCGACTTGACGCCCAGATCCGCGCACTCCTCCACTGCCGCCACGGCCTTGTCACCACCCACCACCACCAGCGCCAGATCCGGAACTTCCGGCAAGGCCGACAGCGAGGCATAGCTCTTGCAACCCTGGATCTCCTCGCGCGAAGGGTTCACTGGGTAGATTGCGCCCTTAAAGCCGTGGCGCTGCATGTAATAGATGGGACGCCCGCCGATCCTGTGGATGTTGTCCGAGGCGCCAATGATGGCAACCGAGCGCGGCTGCAGCGCTGAAGTGAGAAGGTCCGTCATGGTGGGGAGAGACGCGGCAACGCGCCTGAGAAGGAGAGTGGATGGGGTGGATGCAGTAGCGCTCGCTCAGTCGAGCTTGGCGCCAGAGGCCTTCACGACCTTGGCCCATTTGTCGACCTCGGCCTGCAGGAAGGCGCCATAAGCCGCCGGTGCGCTCCAGGCGGCTGCAAAACCCTGGGCTTCGAAACGCTGGCGGATTTCGTGGCTCTCGAGCACGGCCTTGAGCTCGGTGTTCAGCCGCGCGACCACTTCCTTGGGCGTGCCTGCGGGGGCCAGCAGACCGTTCCACGCAATGGCCTCGTAGCCCGGCAGGCCGGACTCCGCCACCGTGGGCAGGTCGGGCGCAGCCGCGGAGCGTTGGGCGCTGGTCACGGCAAGGGCCTTGAGCTTCCCTCCCTTCACATGGGGCATGGACGACAGCATGGTGTCGAACATCAAGTCCACCTGCCCGGCCATCACATCCGTCAGCGCGGGCGCACTGCCCTTGTAGGGCACGTGGGTCATCCTCACCCCGGCCATGGCGCTGAACAATTCGGCCGATAGGTGGGTGGACTGGCCGTTGCCCGACGACCCGTAGTTCAGCCCACCGTTGCGGCTTTTGGCCAGCGCGATGAGTTCGGCCACGTTGTTGGCAGGCAAGGCGGGGTTGGCCACGATCACCAGCGGCCCGCTGGTGAGCTGCGACACCGGCGCAAAATCCTTGAGCAGCGAATAGTTGAGCTTTGTGAACAACGCCGGGTTGATGGCATGCGCCGTGGTGGCCACCACCAGGGTGTAGCCGTCAGGCGCGCTGCGGGCCACCGCCTCTGCCCCCGTGTTGGCCCCCGCGCCGGGCCGGTTGTCCACCACGAAAGGCTGGCCCAGGCGCTCTTGCAGCTTCTGCGCCACGGCACGCGCCACGATGTCGGTCGGCCCGCCCGGTGGGTAGGGCACGACCAGTTTGACGGGCTTGTTGGGGTAGTCCTGGGCCCAGGCCAGCGGCGATGCCACAGCGCACAGTGCGGCGCAGGCCAGGCCGATCCAGTGGCGGCGGGAAGCGAGGTGGTGGATTGCGGTTTTCATCGGGGTTTGTCTCCTGTCGTGGTTGTTAGCGGGTACCGGTCGAAGAAAAGCAGGCAGCGCGCAAAGCGCCGCCAGCCCATTGCTAGGTCAGGGGCTCAAACCGCACCAGCGTGCGGCCATGGTGCTCAAAAAAGCTGGCGCGCACGCGCTGTCCGATCTGCACGCCAGCCGCTGCATGGGCCATGAGGCGCGGCCCTTCGTCCAGCTGCACGATCACCAGCGTGTACGGCGCCAGGGCGCGAAACTCATCGGAAGGCGCGCGCGCAACCTCGGTCACTGCGCACACCGTGGCAGTGCCTGCTGCGTCGCGCCACGGCATGGCCGTGCGCTGCCCGCAGTGCTGGCAGGCGTAGCGCGCGAGGGTTTGCGCACCACCACAGGCACTGCACTGCTGGTAGCGCAGCAGGCCCTCACGCAGGCCGTCGGTATAAGGCGCAGCCAGTGGCCGCGCCAGGCTGGGTTCCATTGCGTTCATGGGTCAGTCCTCGCGAGAAAGCAGCAGGCTCACATGGGACGACATGACACCGCCGTCCGCATGAATGAAGGCGCGGCGGGGTGGCTTGATCTGGCGCGCGCCGGCCTGGCCGGTCATCTGTTGCCAGGTCTCCACCACATGTGCCATGCCCCCGGCCACGCCGCAGTGCCCGAACGACAGCAAGCCGCCGTGGGTGTTCAGCGGCAATGCGCCGCCTGCGGCAAAGTCGCCCGCGCGGGCGCGCTGCGCGGCGCCGCCCGGGGGGCGAAGCCGATCTCTTCGAGCAGCATGACGAGGGTGATGGTGAACGAGTCGTAGATCGCGAGGTAATCCACATCGCCCAGGCCCAGGCCCGCCTCTTCAAAGGCCCATCGCGCGGCCTCTCCCGCGCCGCATTGCAGTGCGTCCTCCATGGCCGTGAGATGCTGGTGGCGGTGCGCCTGCCCCGCCCCTACCATGGCCACGGCTGCGTGCGCCGAAGGCTCGTCAGACACCACCAGCGCCATGGCGCCGTCGGAGATCGGGCAGCAATCAAGCAGCGACAAGGGCCGCGCGATGGGCTTGGAAGCCAGCACTTCCTGCAGGGTGATGGGCGTGCGCAGGTGTGCGCCGGGGTGGCCGGCCGCATGGGTGCGCATGAGCACGGCAAACTCGGCCATGTCCTGCGAGGTGACGCCCGTGCGGTGCATGTACTGCGACGCCATGAGTGCGTAGTACGCGGGCACGGAGGCGCCGTTGGGCACCTCGTAATCGGCATCACCCACCTGCGCCAGCGTCTGGATGGAACTGTCGCGCGACTGGCCCGTGAGGCGGTTTTCGCCCCCCAGCACCAGCACGTTGCGGCAGCGGCCCGAACGCACCAGCTCGCGCGCTGCCATCAGCATGGCCGCGCCGGTGGCACCGCCCAGCTGCAACCCATGTGCGTACTGAGGCCGCAGCGCCAGGCGCTCGCAGATCAGCGTGGACAGCATCAGATGCGGCAGCGTGGTCGCATAGCCGCACAGCACGCCGTCGATCTGGTTGCGCCGCAGGCCACTGCGCTCAATGGCCTGCGCAGCGGCCTCGTCCATCAGGTCGAGCGCGCTGCGCCCCTCGTGGCGCCCGAAAGGTGTTCCGCCTGCGCCGCGCAGGTAGGCGGGCCGCAAAGCTGTGGTCATTGACGTTTCTCCTTGAGTGGGGATGCGGGCCGGCGGTCGGCACGGGTGGCTTCGGCCCAGCGCACCTGGCAAACCGTGGCCTCGCGCAGCAGCGCCTGCGCCAGCGCCGGCTCGCGCGTGAGGATGCGCTCGTTGAGCGCCGCGATACTCAGTGCCGCCACAGGGTGGCCCTCGGGGTCGAGAATGGCAACACCGATGCCGCCCATGCGCTCGACCACCACGTCCAGCAACACGACATAGCCGCGCTCACGCGCCTGGTCGATGCGTTCGCGCAGCAGTGCGGGGGTGATGCGCGGGTAACGGTCGAGCTGGCCAGACAGCGTTTCCAGCGCGGCCTCGCGTTCGTCATCGGGCATAGCGGCGAGCAACGCCAGACTGCCTGCGCCCACGCCCAATGGCCGTCGGCTGCCCACGGTGAGGTAGTTGGCGCGGATGGGGTAGGTGCCCTCCTCCACGTCGATGCACAGTGACTCCACGCCGCTGCGGATCGAGAGCACCACGGTGTCCTGGAATACGCCTGCCAGGCGCATCAGGCTGGGCCGCGCCAGAGGGCGCGGGTCGAAGCGCCGCAGCGCCGCAGCGCCCAGCACCGTGAGCTCGGGCCCCAGGGTGAACTGCTTGCTTTGCGCGTCGCGCTTCACAAAGCCCTCGCGCGCCATCACGTCGAGCAATCGCAGTGCGGTGGCTTTGTCCAGGTCTGCCGCGGACGCAATATCGGTCAGCCGCACGCTGCCACCTTCGGACATGACGCGCAGCACGCGCAAGGCACGCTCCACAGACGAGGTGGTGCCTCGCTCGTGGGTGATGACGGCCTTGGGCCGGGTTGAAGTGGGCATGAAGTTTCTTTCGCTGAAACCGTCGAGACAGTTCACGCAATTTATGGCACCACCATCCCTGCGTCAAAACCAGGCACGCAAGTTTTATTGAATGAAATTTCTGACCCCCACGGCCGGATGGCCATCACGTCAGTTCGATGGCGTAAATTTGCTCACGATTCGATAGCGCAAGTCGCACCAGAGACAAGAGCGCAGACCCTGTGGAAGCCACAATCGCACCATGGGAACCCTCTACCTTGTGCGCCACGGCCAGGCCTCGTTTGGTGCCGACGACTACGACCAGCTCAGCCCGCGCGGCCGCGAGCAGGCGGTGCGGCTGGGTGAGCACTGGCGCGCGCAGGGGCTGGCGTTCGACGCCGTCCTCACCGGTACGTTGCGGCGCCACGCGCAAACGCTCGAAGGCATTGCCGAGGGGCTGCAGATCACCCCCGAGCCGCTGCAGCTGCCAGGCCTGAACGAATACGACAGCCTGGCGCTGATCCGCGCCATCCACACGCAGCCGCTGGCAAAGCCCGACACGCCCGAGCTGTACCGCGCCCATTTCCGGCTGCTGTGCGACGCACTGGCGCAGTGGATGGCGGGCGTCATCAGCCCACAGGGCATGCCCAGCTGGGACGAATTTGCGGGCGGGGTGCGTGCCGCGCTCGACCATGTGCGCCATCACCATGCGGGGCACAACGTGCTGCTGGTCAGCAGCGGCGGCCCCATCTCGGCGGCGGTGGGCGAGGTGCTGGGCACGGCGCCCGAGGTGACCATTGCGCTGAACATGCGCATCCGCAACAGCGCCGTGACGGAGTTCAGCATATCGCCCAAGCGGCTCATGCTGCAGACCTTCAACACCCTGCCGCACCTGAACGGGCGCGAGCACGCCGACTGGGTGACGCACGCCTGAGCCGCGGCGAGCGGCCCGCGTTCCACACCCATCAGGAACCGGTTGCGCGCGGGCGCGCATTCCGCGACCAGAGCTGGCATGCCCGCGCACGCGCAGCGAGCACCGGTATGGCAACCCGCGCGGACCCGCCACAGCCCACCGGGCGGGCCGGGCAGTCCAAATCAGCGCCCCAACGGCGCCCGCATCAGAGCCCGCAGCAGGCGCCCAGCACCAGCGCGGCTTCGAGCGTGAAATCGCCGGCGGCGATGCGCTCGCGGACCTGGGCGGGATGCCACCGCTCGAACCGTTCCACCTCGCCGTCCTGGTTGCGGGGCTCCACGCCGTCGGGAACGGTGCAGCGGAACCAGTCGATGCGCTCGACCATGTAGCCCACGCCGCCGCCCTCGCGGCTGGGCCGGCGAAATTCCACATGGCCCCCGTGCGCCACGCCGTGCAGCGCAGGCAGCCGCAGGCCCGCCTCCTCCCAGGTTTCGCGCTCCAGGGCTTGGTCCAGCGTGTCGGCCGCAGAAACCATGCCGCCCATCAGCGTGTCCCACATCCCCGGGTTGTTGGGCTTGGTGTGGGAGCGCTGCTGCACCCACATGCGGCCATCGGTCGCCAGCCCCACCAGGTGCACGGCCCGCGTGGCCAGGCCCAGCACGCGCACGGCACCCCGCTCGATGGTGCCCAATCGCTCGCCCCGGGCATTGCACACGGCCAGTTGCTCGTTGCGCCAGGGGCCGCAGCGCCCCTGGGCGCGCAAGGCGCCCGCCAGCAGGTTCAGCGCGGGCGTGACTGCATCGGGCGCCACGTCGAGGTGCCACACGCGCCCTTCTGACCGCTCCTGATTCAGTAGCTGATAACCCTTATCCGACAAGCGCTGCAGTTCAATTTCATCCAAAACACCCGCTGCCACCGACCCCACGGCCTGCCCC
>NZ_ACQT01000053.1 GCF_000175235.1 Acidovorax delafieldii 2AN
GGACAGGCGCAGCGGGCGCAGTAATCTGGGGCGCGGCCGTAACTGCGGGAGCAGCGCGGCGCAGCGTCGGCGGGTCGAACAGCATGGTGTAGCTGCGCACGATGTGGCCGCTGCCCCACGAGGCGTCAAGAACCAGATCCACAAAGGGGTCGTTGATGGGGCGATCGCTGGAAAGGCGCAGCACCGCCGTCCCATCGGCGCGGCGCTGCAGTTGCACCCGCAGGTTGTTCACCGCCGGGTTGAATTCCATGCCCTGGGCCCGAAAGACGTCAGGCGAAGCGGTGGTGGCGCGCAGGGTCTCGGCTTCGGACGGCGTGATCTGGGGCAGGTCGATTTCGGCGCGCAGCGGTTCGCCGAGTGCAGATTGCACCGTAATGCGACCCAGTGCGAGGGCGGAGGCATCGTCGGCATACAGGCCGGTCAATGCGACGGCTGCGGCCGCCAGGACAGAAAATTTCCAACGATGCATGTGTGCCATCAACTGTGGTGTTTGAGCCGCTCGGTCGAGTGGCGTTGTTCTTTTCATGGTCACTCCCGCCCCGGCGCGTGTAAATATGTAAAAAGCACCATAGCATCAATGTTTTGCACTGACAAGCTGAGGTACGGTCGAAGCTTTGTACGGGGTATCGGCACCCGGTTTTGGTGTGTTTCCTTGTTGTCAATTGCCAACGTAACGTAACCGGGTGTTTCTTGTCCGGCGGACACGAAAAAGCGCGCAACGGCTTGGCCGTGCGCGCTGGTGGAAGGTGCCTGGATCAGGCGCCGAGGAGGATGCGCAGCATGCGGCGCAGCGGTTCCGCAGCGCCCCACAGCAACTGATCGCCCACGGTGAACGCGCCCACGTACTCGGGGCCCATGGCCAGCTTGCGGATGCGGCCCACGGGAATGGTCATGGTGCCGGTCACGGCCACGGGAGTCAGGTCCTGGATGGTGGCCTCGCGCGTGTTGGGCACCACTTTGACCCATTGGTTGTCGGCCGCGATCATGGCCTCGATGTCGGCCACGGGCACGTCCTTCTTCAGCTTGAAGGTCAGGGCCTGGCTGTGGCAGCGCATGGCACCCACGCGCACGCAGAAGCCGTCCACGGGGATAGCGGCCGAGTTGAAGCCTTCACCCATGCCGAGGATCTTGTTCGTCTCGGCCATGCCCTTCCATTCTTCCTTGGACATGCCGTTGCCCAGGTCCTTGTCGATCCAGGGGATCAGGCTGCCGCCCAGCGGCACGCCGAAGTTGGCGGTTTCGGCCTGCGAGAGGCTGCGCTGCTTGGCGATGACCTTGCGATCGATTTCGAGGATGGCGCTCTTCGGGTCGTCCAGCAGGGCCTTCACCTCGGCGTTCAGCGTGCCGTACTGCGTCAGCAGCTCGCGCATGTGCTGGGCACCGCCGCCGGAAGCCGCCTGGTAGGTCTGGGTGCTCATCCACTCGACGAGGCCGGCCTTGTACAGGGCGCCCACGCCCATCAGCATGCAGGAAACGGTGCAGTTGCCGCCGATCCAGTCCTTGCCGCCGTTGGCCAGGGCGTTCTTGATGACCGGCATGTTCACCGGGTCGAGCACGATGACGGCGTTCTTTTCCATGCGCAGCGAGGAAGCGGCATCGATCCAGTGGCCATTCCAGCCAGCGGCGCGCAGCTTGGGGTACACCTCGTTGGTGTAGTCGCCGCCCTGGGCGGTGATGATGATGTCGCAGCGCTTCAGCGCATCGATGTTGAAAGCGTCCTGCAGCGTGGTTTCGTTCCTGGCCTGGGCCGGGGCCTTGCCGCCTGCGTTGGAAGTGGAGAAGAACAATGGCTCGATCAGGTCGAAGTCTTTTTCTTCGACCATGCGGTCCATCAACACCGAGCCGACCATGCCGCGCCAGCCGACCAAACCTACCAATTTGTTGCTCATTTCAACGCCCTTTCAAATAAAACAGTGCCAGACCAGACTGTTTGCCCCGGCTCGTCTGGCCAGGGAGGGCGCACGACGATGCCGGAGCTGGATCAGCCCTTAATGGTCGTGGTTTTGGTGGTGATTGCGCGCGCAGCCACACCGGCCGGGGCGGCGGATGCGATGTTCAGGGCGAACGGGCGGGCGGCAAACATAGGCAACGATTGTAGCGGATGCGGCCCTGCGGGCGCTCTCTGCTCTGGCGGCTCGCTGCCCGCGGGCGCCCGCCGGGCGGTGACAGGCATTCAAGAATGTCCGCCCCGTGCGTGCAGTGCGGAGCTTGAGGTGCTGGCAGCGCTCTACAGTGCTGCCTTTGCTCTATCTGTTCAAGCGAGTGTGGAAATGCAAGTCATCGTCGTAGGGTCGGGGAAGCTGGCCGGGGAACTGCTGGATGTGTTGGGTGCGCGGAGTGGCCAGGTGGTGCCGTGGGGTAATGCAGGGATGCGCGCCGAAAAGTCCGTCGTGCTGCATGCCGGCTCTGGCCGCGAACTGGAGGCCGTCTGCGCCTTTTGCAAGTCCACGCGCTCGCCGCTGGTGGAACTGGCCACCGGCTCGATCCTGGAAGGGCGCGCCGTGGAGTTCTCGGCCATCCTGTGTCCGAACACCAATATTCTCACGCTCAAGTTCATGGCCATGCTCGAGCGCAGCGGCCATTTGTTTCGCGGCTGCCGCATCGGACTCGTTGAATCCCACCAGGCGCAGAAGTCGTCAGTGCCTGGCACGGCTGTGAGCATGGCGCACGCACTGGGCCTTGCGCCTGCGGAAATCCGGTCGGTGCGCGATCCCCAGGCGCAGCAGGGCGCGCTGCAGATTCCCCTGCAGCATCTGGCACGCCACGCCTACCACCACATCCTGATCGAAGACGGGTCGTGCAGCGTGGCGCTGGAAACCCGGGTTTATGGCGATGCGCCATATGCGGACGGCGTGGCGCGCATCGTGGCGGCCGTGCAGGCGCGAGAGCTGGAAAACCGGCCTTACCCGGTTCTCGAGTTCATCGAGAACGGCTGGCTCTAGGGGCGGCGCGGGCAAAAAAACGCCGGATGACCGGCGCTGGATGGGTGCCGCCAGTGGCGGGATTTACGCTGTCAGCGCCTTCACCACCGCATCGCCCATCTGCGCGGTGCCCACCTTGGTCGTGCCTTCGCTCCAGATGTCGGGCGTGCGCAGGCCCTGGGCCAGCACCTTTTGCACGGCAGTTTCGATGCGCTGCGCGGCCGCTTCCTGGTTCAGGCTGAAGCGAAGCATCATCGCGGCCGAGAGGATGGTGGCCAGCGGGTTGGCCACGCCCTTGCCGGCGATGTCGGGGGCGCTGCCGTGGCTGGGTTCGTACAGGCCCTGGCCCTTGGAGTTCAGGCTGGCCGAGGGCAGCATGCCGATGGAGCCGGTGAGCATGGAGGCTTCGTCCGACAGGATGTCGCCGAACATATTGCCCGTGACCACCACGTCAAAGGCCTTGGGTGCCTTCACGAGTTGCATGGCGGCGTTGTCCACGTACATGTGCTGCAGCTCGACGTCGGGATATTCCTTGTGCACGTCGGTCACCACGTCCTTCCAGAACTGGAAGGTTTCCAGCACGTTGGCCTTGTCCACGCTGGTGACTTTCTTGTTGCGCTTGCGGGCGGCCTGGAAGGCGACGTGGGCGATGCGTTCGATCTCGGGGCGGCTGTAGCGCATGGTGTCAAACGCTTCTTCCGCGCCCGGGAAGTGCCCGTCCACCGCAGTGCGGCGGCCGCGCGGCTGGCCGAAATAGATGTCGCCCGTGAGCTCGCGGATGATGAGGATATCCAGGCCCGCGATCAGTTCGGGCTTGAGGCTCGACGCGCCCACCAGTTGCTCGTAGCAGATGGCAGGACGGAAGTTGGCGAACAGGCCCAGGTGCTTGCGCAGGCCCAGGATGGCCTGCTCGGGGCGCAGCGGCCGGTCGAGCTTGTCGTATTTCCAGTCGCCCACGGCCCCGAACAGGATGGCGTCGGCCTCTTTGGCGAGCTGGAGGGTCGATTCTGGTAGCGGGTGGCCGTGGGCTTCGTAGGCGGCGCCGCCCACCAGGGCAGATTTCATCTCGAATTTCAGGTCCAGGACTTCCAGAACCTTGACGGCCTCGGAAACGATTTCGGTACCGATGCCGTCACCCGGCAGAACTGCGATTTTCATTGTCTTTTGCTTTGCTTTTGCTTTGCTTTTGATAGCTGTTAGCGCTTATCTGGTAAGCGCTAGAGGCTATTTTTGCTTGAATCTGAATCAGGAAACCATCGAATGCGCGAGCCATGGCTTGGTCGCCAGGCGCTGCGCTTCAAAGGCCTTGATCTTGTCGGACTGGCGCAAGGTGAGGCCGATGTCGTCAAAGCCGTTGAGCAGGCAGTATTTGCGGAAGGCCTGCACCTCGAACGGGATCTCTTCGCCTTGGGGGCGCACGATGACCTGGCGTTCCAGGTCGATGGTGAGTTGGTAGCCAGGGAAGGCGTGCACTTCGTCAAACAACTGGGCCACCGTGGCCTCGGGCAGCACGATGGGCAGCAGGCCGTTCTTGAAGCAGTTGTTGAAGAAGATGTCGGCAAAGCTGGGCGCGATCACGCAGCGAAAGCCGTACTGGTCCAGCGCCCAGGGCGCGTGTTCGCGGCTGGAGCCGCAGCCGAAGTTCTTGCGCGCCAGCAGGATGGATGCGCCCTGGTAGCGCGGCTGGTTCAGCACGAAATCGGGGTTGGGCTTGCGGCTGGCCGGGTCCTGGCCGGGCTCTCCGTGGTCCAGGTAGCGCCATTCGTCAAACAGGTTCACGCCAAAGCCGGTCTTCTTGATCGACTTGAGGAACTGCTTGGGAATGATGGCGTCGGTATCGACGTTTTCGCGGTCCATGGGCGCGACAACGCCCTTGAGCAAGGTGAATTTTTGCATGGCGGTATGGGTTACTTGGCGGCCCGTTCGATGGCGCTGCCGGCTTTGCCAATGTCCTGGCCTACACCCTTGACGGTGTTGCAGCCGGCCAGCACAAAGGCCAGGGACAGGGCGATGAGGGTGGCGGTCTTTTTCATGACGGGGCTCCTTCAGTCTGTAAGGGGTAAGGGGTGGTCAGGCGAACTGGCGAATGTCCACAAAGTGGCCGTGCACGGCTGCGGCGGCCGCCATGGCGGGGCTTACCAGGTGCGTGCGGCCCCCAGCGCCCTGGCGGCCTTCAAAGTTGCGGTTGCTGGTACTGGCGCAGCGCTCGCCGGGCTCCAGGCGGTCGGCATTCATGGCCAGGCACATGCTGCAGCCTGGCTCGCGCCACTCAAAGCCTGCGGCCACAAAAATCTTGTCCAGGCCTTCGCGTTCAGCCTGCTCTTTGACGAGGCCGGAGCCGGGCACCACCAGGGCCAGCTTGACGTTGCTGGCGACCTTGCGGCCCAGGTTCTTCACCACGGCAGCGGCTTCGCGCATGTCTTCAATGCGGCTGTTGGTGCAACTGCCGATGAACACCTTGTCGATGGTGATGTCGTTGATGGCCTTGCCGGGTTGCAGGCCCATGTAGGTCAAGGCGCGCTCGATGGCGCCGCGCTTGTTGGCGTCTTTTTCCTTGTCCGGGTCGGGCACGCGGGCATCCACGCCCAGCACCATTTCGGGCGAGGTGCCCCAAGTGACTTGCGGCACGATGTCTGCGGCGTCGAGCTTCACGACGGTGTCGAATTGCGCGTCGGCGTCCGAATGCAGCGTCTTCCAGTACGCCACGGCCTGGTCCCATTCCACGCCCGTGGGCGACAGGGGGCGGCCCTTGACATATTCGATGGTCTTGTCGTCCACGGCCACCAGGCCGGCGCGCGCGCCGCCTTCGATGGCCATGTTGCACACGGTCATGCGGCCTTCCATGCTCATCGCGCGGAACACCGAGCCCGCAAATTCGATGGTGTAGCCCGTGCCGCCGGCCGTGCCAATCTTGCCGATGATGGCGAGCACCACATCCTTGGGCGTCACACCCTTGGCCAGCGTGCCGTCCACCTGCACCAGCATGTTCTTGGCCTTCTTGGCCAGCAGGGTCTGCGTGGCCATCACATGCTCGACTTCGGAGGTGCCGATGCCGTGAGCCAGCGCGCCAAACGCGCCGTGCGTGCTGGTGTGGCTGTCGCCGCACACCACGGTCATGCCGGGCAGCGTGGCGCCGTTTTCAGGGCCGATCACGTGGACGATGCCCTGGCGCTTGTGCATGAAGGGGAAGAACGCAGCCGGCGTGATCTGCGCCATGTTGTCGTTCAGCGTGGTGATCTGTTCCTTGCTGATCGGATCGGCGATGCCGTCATAGCCACGCTCCCAGCCGGTGGTGGGCGTGTTGTGGTCGGCCGTGGCCACAATCGAACTCATGCGCCACACTTTGCGGCCGGCTTCGCGCAGGCCTTCAAAGGCCTGGGGGCTGGTGACTTCGTGCACCAGATGGCGGTCGATGTAGAGGATGGATGTGCCGTCCTCTTCGGTGTGGACGACATGCTCGTCCCAGATCTTGTCGTACAGGGTGCGTCCCATGTGGGTCTCTTTTCTAGGGTAGGTTGGTTGGATTCTAGGGGGCGTCAAAGTGCCGCTTGCCGGGGTGCCAGGTGTTCGACCAGCAGCCGCGCGGTGACTGGCAGTGCGTCGAAATCGCGGGCCACCAGGCGCAGCTCGCGCTGTGCCCAGGGGTCGGCCAGGGGGACGGCCTGCAGGCGGCCCACGCCGTGCATCAGGGCAAAGGCGCGGTCGGGGAGCAGGCCAACGCCCAGGCCGTTGTCGATCATGCGGCACATGGCATCGAGCCCGGTGACCTGGATGCGCTGGCGCAGTGGCCGGCCGGCGGCAGCCGCGGCCGCACGCATCGCCAGACTGATGCTGCTGTTGGCGTGCAGACCTACGATGTCCCAGTCGAGCACTTCTTCAAAATGTATAGCGCTGTGCGCAGACAGGGCGTGCGCTGCAGGCACGACCAGCACCAAACGGTCGCTGCGATAGGGGCGGCTTTGCAGATCGGTGGCACCGGGCCCGCCTGTGTTGCATAGCCCCAAGTCGGCCGCGCCTTCCTGCACCGCATGCAGCACATCGCTGCTCAGGTGTTCCTGCAGGTCAATCTTGACCTGGCTGTGCGCGCGTGCAAAGGCGCCCAGGTCTTCCGGCAGAAACTGCACGATGGCCGAAATATTGGCGTGCATGCGCACGTGCCCGCGCACGCCGTCGGCATATTCGCTCAGCTCGCCTTGCATGCGCTCCAGTCCGAACAACACGGTGCGGGCGTGGTGCAGCAGGCTCTCGCCGGCGGGCGTGAGCGTCACGCCCCGGCTGTGGCGGTAGAGCAGGGCGGTATCGACAGCGGTTTCCAGGTCGGACAGCCGCTTGCTGACCGCCGAGGCCGCGATGAATTCGCGCTCGGCCGCCCGGCCAATGCTGCCGAGCTCGCACACCGCCACGAAGAGTTGCAGCGAGGTGAGGTCAATGCGGCGCGCAAAACTGCGCTCGGAGCTTTTCATGTGAAGGCTTTCATCTCATGTCGAGATGGATGCGTTATTTTCTTGCATTTTTATGATCTAGGTATCTCAAAATGCGATGGCTCATATGCCGGATGCTTCGTATTCTGAGATGGCTATGCTGGCGAATGCTGTGCCCCGCGGTGAGGGCGGCTGTTACTACTTGTTCTTCCGCTGCACAATGGCTCCAATTGCCTGGAGTCAGCCGCGCCCGAATGGTTGGCGCCGCCTTCGCCGGTAGATCCATGAAGTTCAAGCATTCAATGAACGAGGGAATTCCATGTCGTACATTCCAATCGCAACGGCCCGACTGCCTGTGCAACGACGCATGCTGTGCGGTTTGGCGCTGGGCTTGGCATTGCTGAGCGCGCCGGTATATTCATGGGCGCAGGCCACGCGAACCTGGGTTTCAGGGGTGGGGGATGATGCCAATCCGTGCTCTCGCACTGCGCCGTGCAAAACCTTCGCCGGGGCCATTTCAAAAACTGCTGCCGGTGGCGAAATCAGTGTCTTGGACCCCGGCGGTTACGGCGCTGTGACCATCACGAAGGCCATCACCATTGACGGCGGGGCCGGCATCGTAGCCAGCGTGCTGGCTTCGGGTACCAATGGCGTCGTTGTTATGGCAGGCCCCAATGACAACGTGATCCTGCGCAATCTGTCGGTAAATGGCGCAGGTACGGGGCTCACGGGCATATCGTTCAGGGCGGGGCGTAGCCTGCGCCTGCAAAATGTCAAGGTGGACCGTTTCATTGGCCCAGGCTTGTCGGTGGTCGCGAACAACGCCGGTGCTGGCTCGTTGACCACTCTCGTGCTCGTTGAGGTGCTTGACAGCGTCTTCAGCCACAATGCAACCGGCCTGTTTGTGGCCAGCCAGCCGGGCTCGCACAACCCCGCAACGGTTTCTGTGGAGCGCTCTCGTTTCATTCTTGGTACCACGGGCCTTTGGTCCTCAGGCTCGGGTGCCACGGTGCAGGCAGCCAACTCTACGGTGTTCGGTAATTCGCAAGGTCTGTCCACGGCTAGCGTTGCAGTTTCCACGACGGCAACGCCGGCAGTAACGAGTTCGTCCGGCAACCTCACCACTTTTGGAAACAATCAGGTCCAGGGCAACGCCAGCAACGGCAGTTTCACTGGCACGGCATCCAACAACTGACAGCGCAACCGGTGGGTGCTCCATGACGCCTTTTTCGCTTTCCATTGGCCGGGCTTGGATGCTCGGAGTGTTGTTGCTCGCGCCTGCCTGGGCCCACGCGCAGGCGACCCGCACATGGGTGTCTGGCGTGGGAGACGATGCCAACCCTTGTTCGCGCACGGCACCGTGCCGCACACTGGCAGGCGCGTTGCCCAAAACAGCGACGGGCGGTGAGATCGATGTGTTGGACCCGGCAGCGCTGGATGGCAGCGACGACTTTGCTGCGCCAGCTGTGGCGCCGGTGACCCTGGTGATTGACAAGTCCATCACTATCGATGGCGGGGGGCGATATGTGGCCGCCTTCGGCGGGGTGCCAATGGGCGACTCGATTGTTGTCAACCTCACATCTCCCGGTACCGTGATTTTGCGCAACCTTCAGCTCAACGGCTTTGCGGGTACCGGAAGCAATGGTATCCGTGTGGTGTCCAGCGCCAACGTGGTGCTTGACCATGTGGATGTTGCTGGCTACGCACAAAACTGCTTGCTCGTTGACGCGGGAGCTGGCGGCGCCTTGGTGGACATTGCCTCGTCGACATTCTCCAACTGCAGTACCGGTGTGGCCAACCGTGCGGCCGCTGCGGTGAATCTGGGGGGCGATTCCGCGGTAGTGTTGAACACGGTGGCTGGCGTCAGCTCCAACAATCCGTTGGGGGCTGTGTATTTCTTCAACAGCAACACGAGAAGCAACACGCAAAACACCGACTTGACCACATATGTGAGCGGGTCCAGCGCCTCGGTGTCGGGGGGGAGCGTTGGTTGCGCCTTTGCCAACCAGCAATTTGTGGCGCCAAATGCCATATCACGCACGTTGCCTGTGGCCGTGGGAGGGCCAGCGGCGGCAGGATTCCAGTTTCAGACGACCAACTGTGGACCGGGTGCCACCGTGACGGTGACTCTGAACTATGCGCAGGCGATGCCCGCCAGCACCGTGCTCTACAAATTTGGACCGGCTACGCCGGGCGCCACCCAGTCGACATGGTTCCCTTTGCCTGGCGCAGTCCTGAGCGCGGATCGCAAGGGCTTTACCTACTCGCTTACGGATAACGGGATTGGCGATTCCAACGGTGCCATAGGGTTCATTGATGACCCAGTTTTACCTCTTGTGCCGCTACCGCCGTCCATCCCCACCTTGTCACACTGGGCGCTGGCCCTGCTGGGCGTTCTGGTGTCAGCCATGATGGTTTGGGAGCGGCGACGACAGCGCGCGCGCATCCCTATGCGCAGTGCATGACTTTGAGACGGATGTTGTCGCTTGGTGCGAGCGATTCGCCAGCATGCAAATGAGCCCCTCTTGGAAGTTCGATACCCCTTCTGCGGATACAGAGTTACCGCGTTCCAGCGTTGAAGTGTTTCTTGGGGCGCTTCGTTGGGGGTGGCGGATTGGTGACATCCTCCCCTCCAACGTCAGCGCCGGGTCGCCGTAACCCGGAAGCGGAAACTCAAAGCGTGAGTGAGCTGCCGTGCTCCGGCACCGTGGCGCGCCAGCGCAGTTCATGCTCGATGCGCTGGCGCAGCATGTCGGCTGCACCCATCTCGCCGTGCACGACGTAGACCCGGTCCGGCGCGTGCCCCATGCTGCGCAGCCACGCCAGCGTCTGGTTGGCGTCGGCATGGGCTGATGCAGAGGTGAGTTGCACCACCTCGGCGCGCACGTCCACGTCCTGCCCGTGGATACGCGTCGTCTTTTCACCGTTGGCAATGCGCGCGCCCCGGGTGCCGGGAGCCTGGTAGCCGGTGATGATGATCATGTTGCGGTGGTCGCCCGCATAGAGCGCCAGATGGTGCAGCACGCGTCCGCCCGTGGCCATGCCGCTGGCCGACAGGATCACCATCGGCCCATGGCGTCGTGCGAGGGCCTTTGATTCGTCGGTGGTCTGCACCATGGTGGCGCTGTGCGAGAGGGCGTCCACCTCATGGGCGGTCAGTCGGTGCTCGCCGGGATGGTGTCCGAACAACCCGGTGGTGCTCACGGCCATGGGGCTGTCCAGGAACACCGGCAGCGACTGCGCGATAGCGCCCTGCTTCTTGAGCAGATTGATGGCGTGCAGCACGGCCTGGGCGCGCCCCACGGCAAACACGGGCACCACGGCCACGCCGCCGCGTTGGGCCAGGCGGTGCAGGGCGGGGCCCAGTTCGTGCAGGATGTCTTCGTTTCCGTGCTCACGGTCGCCATAGGTGGATTCGACCAGCACCGTGTCGGCTTGGGGTGGTGCTTCGGGCGGGTTCATGATCAGGTCGTCCGGCCGTCCCAGGTCGCCCGAGAACAGGATGCGCCGGCCGCCCACTTCCAGTAGCAGGCTGGCCGCGCCCAAGATGTGCCCGGCCGGTGTGAAAGTGGCACGCCAGCCCGGAATCGGCTCGAAGGACTTGTGGAATGCGTGCGTGCGGAACTGCTTCATGCAGTGCTGCGCGTCCAGACGTGTGTACAGCGGCAATGCGGGAGCGTGCTCGGTCAACTGGTGGCGGTTGAGGAAGGCAGCGTCTTCTTCCTGCAGGTGCCCGCTGTCGGGTAGAAGAATGGCGCACAGGTCCCGCGTGCCAGGCGTGCAGTGGATGGATTTGGTGTAGCCGTCGCGCGCCAGCAGGGGCAGGTAGCCGCTGTGGTCGAGGTGCGCGTGGGTCAGCAGCACGGCATCGATCTGGTGGGGCGCCAGGGGCAGGGGGTGCCAGTTGCGCAGGCGCAGTTGCTTGTAGCCCTGGAACAGGCCGCAATCCACGAGCATGCTGTGGCCGTTGTGGCGCACCAGGTATTTGGAGCCGGTGACGGTGCCTGCGCCGCCCAGAAAAGTGATGTTGACTTCCATTGCGAATCTCCATGCAGTCCAATGCCTGCCATCGTAGCGGCCCGCCGAGGGGCTGGCCGCGCACTGGGGCGTGCGCGTCAATGGCAGTGCGGTACGCATGATGCAGGTCAACCAGCGCGGTGGCGTGGCAAAGCGGCGTTCCGAAATAAAAACGGGCTGACCGGCGCATGTCCGTCAGCCCGCTGTGCAGGCCCGCTGCGCCAGGCGGCGAGCGGGTGCAGGGTTGCTTTTTCAGCTGAAGAAGTTTTTCAGCCGGTCGGTCCAGCTTTCGCCGCTAGGGGAATGGCGGGCGCCGCCCTTCTTGAGCGATTCGTCCAGCTCGCGCAACAGCTTGCGCTGGTGCTCGGTGAGCTTGACGGGCGTCTCCACGGCAATGTGGCAATACAGATCACCGGGATAGCTGGCGCGCACGCCCTTGATGCCCTTGCCACGCAGGCGAAACTGCTTGCCGGCCTGTGTGCCTTCGGGAATGTCGATGGCGGCCTTGCCTGCCAGCGTGGGCACCTCGATCTCGCCGCCCAGCGCCGCTGTGATGAAGCTCACGGGCACCTGGCAGTGCAGGTCATCGCCGTCGCGCTCGAAGATGTCGTGCTTCTTCAGGCGAATTTCGATGTACAGGTCGCCCGGTGGGCCTCCGTTGGTGCCCGGCTCGCCGTTGCCCGTGCTGCGGATGCGCATGCCGTCGTCGATGCCGGCCGGGATCTTTACTTCCAGCGTCTTCTGCTTCTTGAGTTTGCCCTGGCCGTGGCAGGTGGTGCAGGGCTCAGGAATGATCTTGCCCGTGCCGCGGCAGTGCGGGCAGGTCTGCTGCACGCTGAAAAAACCCTGGCGCATCTGCACCGTGCCGCTGCCGCTGCAGGTGGTGCAGGTCTTGGCGCTGGTGCCGGGCTTGGCCCCGCTGCCGTGGCAGGTATCGCAGCTCTCCCAGGACGGAATGCGGATCTGCGCATCCTTGCCCCGTGCAGCTTCTTCAAGGGTGATTTCCATGGCGTAGCTCAGGTCGCTGCCGCGATACACCTGCCGGCCGCCCGCCCCGCGACGGCCACCCTGCTGGCCGAACATGTCGCCAAAGATGTCGCCGAAGGCCTCGGCAAAGCCGCCAAACCCTTCTGCGCCGGGCCCGCCGGGGCCGCGCATGTTGGGGTCCACGCCCGCGTGGCCGTACTGGTCGTAGGCCGCACGTTTCTGGGCGTCCGACAGCATCTCGTAGGCCTCTTTGGCCTCCTTGAACTTTTCTTCGGCGCCCTTGGCTGCATCACCCTGGTTGCGGTCGGGGTGGTGCTTCATCGCAAGCTTGCGATAGGCCTTTTTGATTTCTTCTTCCGAGGCGTTCTTGGGAACGCCCAGGATTTCGTAATAGTCTCGTTTGGACATGCTCGTTCTGAACCCGGTTGGAACAGGAACGCCGCGCAAGCCCCGTCAAGGGCCCCGCGCGGCGGCTGGGGTCAACGGGAAGGGGTTTAGCCCTTCTTGACTTCCTTCACCTCGGCATCGACCACGTTGTCGTCGTCCGCGGGCTTGGCTGAAGAAGCCGATGCGCCTGCTGCATCCGCACCGCCCGCAGCCTGGGCGGCTTGCGCTGCCTGGGATTCGGCGTACATCTTTTCGCCCAGCTTCTGGCTGGCGGCCATCAGCGCCGTGGTCTTTTCGTCGATGGTGGCCTTGTCCTCGCCCTTCAACGCGTCTTCCAGGGCCTTCACGGCAGCGGTGATCGAGTCCTTTTCGCCGGCGTCGAGCTTGTCGCCATGCTCAGCCAGGCTCTTGTTCACGCTGTGCACGGCTGCTTCGCCCTGGTTGCGGGCCTGCACCAACTCCAGTTTCTTCTTGTCGTCGGCGGCGTTCAACTCGGCGTCCTTCACCATCTGCTGGATTTCTTCTTCCGACAGGCCCGAGTTGGCCTTGATGGTGATCTTGTTTTCCTTGCCGGTGCCCTTGTCCTTGGCGCCCACGTGCAGGATGCCGTTGGCGTCGATGTCGAACGACACTTCGATCTGTGGCACGCCGCGCGATGCGGGTGGGATGCCTTCGAGGTTGAACTCGCCCAGCAGCTTGTTGCCGCTGGCCATCTCGCGCTCGCCCTGGTAGACCTTGATGGTCACGGCCGGCTGGTTGTCGTCGGCGGTGGAGAAGGTCTGCGCAAACTTCGTCGGGATGGTCGTGTTCTTCGTGATCATCTTGGTCATCACGCCGCCCAGGGTTTCAATGCCCAGGGAGAGCGGCGTCACGTCCAGCAGCAGCACGTCCTTGCGGTCACCCGACAGCACCTGGCCCTGGATGGCGGCACCCACGGCGACGGCTTCGTCGGGGTTCACGTCCTTGCGCGGGTCCTTGCCGAAGAACTCCTTGACCTTCTCCTGCACCTTGGGCATGCGGGTCATGCCGCCGACCAGGATCACGTCATTGATGTCGGACACGCTGATGCCGGCATCCTTGATGGCGGTGCGGCAGGGAGCAATGGTGCGTTCGATCAGTTCCTCGACCAAGGCTTCGAGCTTGGCACGCGTGAGCTTGATGTTCAGGTGCTTGGGGCCCGAGGCGTCGGCCGTGATGTAGGGCAGGTTGATGTCCGTCTGCGCGCTGTTCGACAGCTCGATCTTGGCCTTCTCGGCAGCTTCCTTCAGGCGTTGCAGGGCCAGCACGTCCTTGGACAGGTCCACACCCTGTTCCTTTTTGAACTCGCTGATGATGTAGTCGATGATGCGCTGGTCGAAGTCTTCGCCACCCAGGAAGGTGTCGCCGTTGGTCGACAGCACTTCGAACTGCTTCTCGCCATCGACATCGGCGATTTCGATGATGGACACGTCGAACGTGCCACCGCCCAGGTCATACACGGCGATCTTGCGGTCGCCCTTTTCCGTCTTGTCGAGGCCGAAGGCCAGGGCTGCGGCGGTGGGCTCGTTGATGATGCGCTTGACTTCCAGGCCGGCGATACGGCCGGCATCCTTGGTGGCCTGGCGCTGCGCGTCGTTGAAGTAGGCTGGCACCGTGATCACGGCTTCGGTCACGGGCTCGCCCAGGTAGTCCTCGGCGGTCTTCTTCATCTTGCGCAGGATGTCGGCGCTGACCTGCTGGGCCGAAATCTTGTTGCCGCGCACTTCCACCCAGGCGTCGCCATTGTCGGCAGCGGTGATCTTGTAGGGCATCAGGTCGATGTCCTTCTGCACTTCTTTCTCGGTGAACTTGCGGCCGATGAGGCGCTTGATCGCGTACAGCGTGTTCTTGGGATTGGTCACCGCCTGGCGCTTGGCCGAGGCGCCCACCAGCACTTCACCATCTTCCTGGTACGCAACGATCGAAGGGGTGGTGCGGGCACCTTCCGAGTTTTCGATCACGCGGGTGGTGTTGCCTTCCATGACGGAAACGCAGCTGTTGGTGGTGCCCAGGTCAATACCGATGATTTTTCCCATGTTCTTCTCCGCAATGTTGGAATGGTTGGATAGCTAGTAACTTGTGGATAACCCGGAACGGTTCAAGTTGTTTCCGGGAAATTTATTTGGGGGCGCTGACGGTGACCAGAGCCGGGCGCAGCACGCGGTCGGCGATCACATAGCCTTTTTGCAGCACGGCCACGACCGTGTTGGCCTCCTGGTCGGCCGGAACCACGCTGATGGCCTGGTGCTGGTGCGGGTCGAACTTGTCGCCTGCGGCCGGCTGGATGGCGAGCACCTTGTTGCGCTCCAGCGCAGAAATCAGCTGGCGCAGCGTGGCGTCTGCACCCTCGCGCAACTGCTGGGGCGAGGCTTCCTTGATGGCCAATGCGGCGTCGAGGCTGTCCGCCACGGGCAGCAGGCTTTCGGCAAAGCTCTCGATGCCGAACTTGCGCGCCTTGGATACCTCGTCCTCGGCGCGGCGGCGGGCGTTTTCAGCCTCGGCCTTGGCGCGCAGGAACTGGTCGGCCAGATCGGCGCTTTTGGCCTTGAGCTCGGCCAGTTCGCCCTGCAGGCGGGCCAGCTCGTCGGAGGCGTGCGCAGCCATGGCGGCTTCTACTTCTTCGGGGGCGGGGGCTTGCTGGGATGCGTTGGTCTGGCTGTGATCTTGCATGTCGTGGTTTGAAGGTGAATAAAACAATACGCAATACGCGCGGGAGTTGGGGGCGGGCCGCCGTATATCAAGGGTCTGCGCGCGGGCCATGCTCCATCGGGGCTGGAGCTGGGCCACCCGCTTCAGTGCATGTCGGCCCTGCGCCTGCTTTTGCAAGGGGCGGCAGGCCCGTCCTGCAAATGTGCGGTGCGGGGAGGGGTGAGAAGCCTAGTGTACTAGCGCGGCAGAGTGGGCTATAATTGCCGGCTTTGCCTTGCCACACCGCTTCTAGACGCAGCGGGTGGTGTCATCCAAAAGGAGTCTGCATGCGTCATTACGAAATCATTTTGTTGATCCATCCGGATCAAAGCGAACAAGTTCCAGCCATGCTGGAGCGCTACAAGGGCATGATCACCGCTGGCGGTGGCAAGGTGCACCGCGTGGAAGACTGGGGCCGCCGTCAACTGGCGTACCTGATCAACAAGCTGGCCAAGGCCCACTACCTGTGCGTGAACATTGAAGCCGACCAGGCTGTGATGGCTGAACTGGAGCATGCCTTCAAGTTCAACGACGCCGTGCTGCGCCACCTGACGGTTCAGAAGAAGAAGGCTGAAACCGGCCCGTCTTCGATGATGAAGACCGTCGAGCGCGAAGAAGCCCGCAAGGTCAGCCAGGCCGAATACGCGGCTGCCGGCGAACGCTGATCCGTTCACTTCGGAGTGGAGAACCGCGTCGTCTTGACCGCCTGTATCGCAGAGGCCGAGGCCTTGCGCTACACGCCCGCCGGATTGCCCGCCATCACCCTGCGGCTCGAACACGAGTCCCAGCAGACCGAGGCAGGCCATCCCCGCGAAGTCAAGGCGGCCATGAAAGCTGTTGCCTTTGGTGCAATGGCTGAGCGTCTGGCACGGCAGAACATCGGAAGTCTCTGGACTTTCAGTGGATTTCTGGCCACCCCGCGCAACGGCAAGAACGCAGTGCTCCATATCCAGGATATTCAACAAAATTAATTTTCAAGGGGTCCGCAATGGCCACGTTCAAGAAGTTCAACAAAGACAAGCGCCCAAAGCGCAACACCCAGTCCCTGCTGTTCAAGCGCAAGCGCTTCTGCCGCTTCACGGTGACGGGCGTTGAAGAAATCGACTACAAGGATGTCGACACGCTGCGCGATTTCATCGCCGAAAACGGCAAGATCATCCCCGCACGCCTGACCGGCACGCGCGCCATCTTCCAGCGTCAGCTGAACACCGCCATCAAGCGCGCACGCTTCCTGGCCCTGGTGCCTTACAGCGACCAGCACAAGATCTAAGGAGCACAACCCATGCAAATCATCCTGCTCGACAAGGTTGTGAACCTCGGCAACCTCGGTGAAATCGTCAAGGTCAAGGACGGCTACGCCCGCAACTTCCTGATTCCTTCGGGCCGCGCCCGCCGCGCTACCGAAGCTGCCAAGGCAGAGTTCGAAGCCAAGCGCGCTGAGCTCGAAAAGGCCGCTGCTGCCAAGCTGGCAGAAGCCCAGGCCCAAGGCGAAAAGCTGGCTGGCACCACCGTCAAGCTGACGCAAAAGGCTGGCGTGGACGGCCGTCTGTTTGGTTCCGTGACCAACCACGACATCGCCGAAGAGCTGAACAAGCAAGGCTACAAGGTGGCCAAGTCGCAAATCCGCCTGCCCAACGGCCCCATCAAGGTCGTGAGCGAAAGCACCGTGAGCGTTGCTCTGCACACCGACGTGGTGGTGGAAGTGACCGTCTCGGTCTACGGCGAAACCGCCTGATTCACTTCGGTGCTTCACCAGAAGCCGCCCTCGGGCGGCTTTTGTCTTTGGGTGGACGCGATTTGTACAGGATTGCCCACTGGTAATCCACGCACTGTCCACAGCCTTATCCCCCGAAGCCATGCACCTTGGTGGCCGGGGCCGCAGTCAGTCAAGCCCTCGTCCGGAGAAACATTCCATGTCTGCAGTCTTTCCTCCCCTGGATGACCATGGCTTCGCTCCGCCCTCGGTGGACCGCGAGATCGCCCAGTTGCGCGTTCCCCCGCACTCGATCGAGGCGGAGTCCAGTGTGCTGGGCGGTCTGCTGCTGGACAACAACGCCTGGGACCGCGTGGGCGATCTGCTGGTGGACAGCCATTTCTACCGCCATGAACACCAGATGATCTACGCGGCCATTGGTGCGCTGATCAATGCCAGCAAGCCGGCCGACGTGATCACCGTGTTCGAGCACCTGCAGAACCTGGGCAAGGCCCAGGAGATGGGGGGACTGGCCTACCTGAACAGCCTGGCGCAGTACGTGCCCAGCGCCAGCAACATCCGCCGCTACGCCGAGATCGTGCGCGAGCGCGCCATTCTGCGCAAGCTGGTCACGGCCAGCGATGACATTGCCACCAACGCCTTCAACCCGCAAGGCAAGACGGTGGAGCGCATCCTGGACGAGGCCGAGGCCAAGATCTTCGCGATTGGCGAGGAGGGCTCGCGCACCAAGCAGGGTTTCCAGTCGCTCGACACGCTGGTGATCGACCTGCTCGACCGCGTGCAGGAAATGGCGGACAACCCCGTGGACGTCACTGGCGTGCCCACGGGGTTTGCCGACCTCGACCGCATGACCAGCGGCCTGCAGGCGGGCGACATGGTGGTGCTGGCGGCGCGCCCCTCCATGGGTAAGACCTCGTTTGCGGTGAACATCGCCGAGCACGTGGCGCTCAACGAGGGCCTTCCCGTGGCCATCTTCTCGATGGAAATGGGTGCCGCCCAGTTGGCGGTGCGTATCGTGGGTTCGATCGGTCGCGTCAACCAGGGCAACCTGCGCACCGGCAAGCTCACCGACGACGAATGGCCGCGCCTGACCGAAGCCATCGAGAAGCTGCGCACCGTGTCGCTGCACATCGACGAAACCCCGGGTCTCACGCCCAGCGAGTTGCGCGCCAATGCCCGGCGGCTGGCGCGCCAGTGCGGCAAGCTGGGCTTGATCGTGGTCGACTACCTGCAGCTGATGAGCGGCTCGGGCTCGTCCGGCTCGGACAACCGTGCCACCGAGTTGGGCGAAATTTCCCGGGGCCTCAAGATGCTGGCCAAGGAGTTGCAGTGCCCGGTGATTGCGCTCTCGCAGCTCAATCGCTCGGTCGAGCAGCGCACCGACAAGCGGCCCATGATGAGCGACCTGCGCGAATCGGGCGCCATCGAGCAGGACGCGGACATCATCATGTTCATCTACCGCGACGACTACTACAACAAGGACAGCAAGGAGCCCAACGTGGCCGAGGTCATCATCGGCAAGCAACGTAACGGCCCCACCGGCACGGTGAAGCTGTTCTTCCAGAAGAACCAGACGCGCTTTGAAAATCTGGCGATGGGTTCTGGCGACGATTTCTAGCCAAATTGGCCTGTAGCGCTCACCAATTAAGCGCTTTTAGCTATCAAAATAGAAGCGACTGAGCGACTGAGCGACTGAGCGACTGTCTTGGCGTCCGGATCGCCAGTTGCTTTTGCCCTTGCCGTGCCAGTCCTGTGCTGCCCGGCCGGCAGCGGGCGGTGCCCTGCGTCCCGGCAGCGCTGCAGGGTCGATGCATTGCGGTCACTGCCGCAGCGCCCATGCCATGAGCCCGATGCATGCCAGCGCCAGCGCCGCAACGGCCGCCAGCAGGCGCTGGTTGCGTGCGCGCAGGGCGTCCACGGCCTGCACCACGCGGGCGTTCTGCTCGGCCAGCGACTGGATCAGCGCGGCGGACTCCAGCTGCTCTTGTTCGAGCCGCGCCACGCGTTGGTGCAGATGCTCCAGCTGCTGGGCGACCGGGGGCAAGGCAGCCCCATCCACCAGCGTGCCCGCGGCGGCCTCCTCGGCACCTTTGCGCGTGGCGCCGATCAGCTTTCTGGCCGCTTGCAGGATCTGCGGCGCGGCCTCAAGAACGTCACCCCACGGCACCAGCTTGAGCGCGGCAACCCAGCCGGCGGCCATCATGGTCAGAGCACCTCGCTGGCAAAGTCGGCCAGGCGCGAGCGCTCGCCGCGCGCCAGCGTGATGTGCCCGCTGTGGGGCCAACCCTTGAAGCGATCGACCGCATAGGTCAGGCCCGACGAGCCTTCGGTGAGGTAGGGCGTGTCGATCTGTGCCAGGTTGCCCATGCAGATGATCTTGGTGCCAGGGCCGGCGCGGGTGATCAGCGTCTTCATCTGCTTGGGCGTGAGGTTCTGCGCCTCGTCGATGATGACGTACTTGTTCATGAAGGTGCGGCCGCGCATGAAGTTCATGCTCTTGATCTTGATGCGGCTGCGGATGAGTTCGTTGGTGGCGGCGCGGCCCCACTCGCCCGCGTTGCCGCCGTCACCCTTGGCGAGGAACTCGAGGTTGTCGTCGAGCGCGCCCATCCAGGGGCCCATCTTCTCTTCTTCGGTGCCCGGCAGGAAGCCGATGTCCTCGCCCACGCTCACCGTGGCGCGGGTCATGATGATCTCGGTGTAGCGGCGGTCGTCCAGCACCTGCGTGAGGCCGGCGGCCAAGGCCATGAGCGTCTTGCCCGTTCCGGCCGTACCGGTCAGGGTGACCAGGTCCACATCGGGGTCCATGAGCAGGTTCATGGCGAAATTCTGCTCGCGGTTGCGCGTGGTCACGCCCCACACGCTGTTCTTGGCCGAACCGTAGTCCTTGAGCGTCTGCAGCACGGCCGTCTTGTCGCGGATTTCACTGACGCGGGCAAACAGGCTGGGCTCGCCCGGCGCCTCGAAATACACGAACTGGTTGATCATGAGTTGCGGCACGATAGGGCCGCTGATGCGGTAGAACGTGTTGCCGCCGCTTTGCCAGCTCTCGACGCTCTTGCCGTTCTTGGTCCAGAAATCGGCCGGCAGGGCCAGCAGGCCCGAGTACAGCAGATCGGCGTCGTCCAGCGTTTTGTCGTTCTGGTAGTCCTCGGCGTTCAGGCCCAGCGCGCGCGCCTTGACGCGCATGTTGATGTCCTTGGACACCAGCACCACCTCGCGCGGGGCATGCAGCTTCGAAAGTGCCTCAAGCACGCCCAGGATCTGGTTGTCGGCCTTGCCCTGGGGCAGGCTCGTGGGCAACTGGTAGCTCAGGGGCGCTGTCTGGAAGTACAGGCAGCCCCCCGCCGCCTTCTGGCCTGTGGCATCCAGGCGCAGGCCGCGCGCAATGTCGGCCTCTTGCGTGGCCACCAGGGCGTCAAGCGTGCGGCTGGCCTGGCGGCCATTGCGCGCAACTTCCGTCATGCCCTTCTTGTGGCCGTCCAGTTCTTCCAGCACGATCATGGGCAGGAAGATGTCGTGCTCTTCAAAGCGGAACAGGCTGGTGGGATCGTGCAGCAGCACGTTGGTGTCCAGCACGAACAGCTTGGCGGGGCCTTGCGGAACGGCCTTCTTGCCGCGCGAGGTGGCCGGCACCTCGGGCGCACTGGCACCAGCCTTGCCGGCGGTGCTGCGGGTGGGT
>NZ_ACQT01000052.1 GCF_000175235.1 Acidovorax delafieldii 2AN
CAGGTTGGCGGCCGTGTTGTCGCTCAGCGTCATCGTGCCCTCGCACAACGCCTCCACCGTCATGCCCGCGCCGCCGGCATGGGGCCCGGTGGCGGGCGAATACGCCAGCAGGTCTTCGCGCCGGTAGGTGATGCGGCGGCCCAATTGCTCCTTGCCCTCGTCCACCAGCCGCAGCGTCTGTGCAGCCAGCAGCAGCTTGAAGGTGCTGGCCATGGGAAACAGCTCGCCGCCCCGGTGCCCCACCCGGCGCCCGGTGTGCGTGTCGAGCACACCGACGCCGATGCGCCCCCCGCTGCGCCGCTCGATGGCGGCCACGGACGTGGTGAACGCGGTCGCGCTTTCATCACTGTTTTTCTGGAGGCTTACTCCCGCCCAGCCCGCGATGGGTGCGAAGCCCAGGGCCACCACAAAGTCTCTGCGAAGCATCATTTTTCCTTTGAATAACGTTGACGAGGATGCAACGATAGTGGGCAGCGTCACTTTGCACTATCGACAATAATCGCCAGCAAACCCAAGAAAAACTTCAGGCTAAGCATGCACCTGCCACTGAACGCCTTGCGCGCCTTCGAGGTGGCCGCGCGTCACCTGAACCTCACCCGCGCGGCCAGCGAATTGAACGTGAGCCAGACGGCCGTGAGCCAGCACATCCGCAATCTGGAAGAGCGCCTGGGCCAGCCGCTGTTTCGCCGGCTGCCCCGCGGCCTGGCGCTGACCGACGAGGGCCGCGCGCTGCTGCCCGCGCTGGAGGAATCGTTTGGCCGCATCAGCGCCGCACTGGAACAGTTCAGCCAGAGCCGCCCGCGCGAAGTGCTGACGGTGGGTGCCGTGGGTACGTTCACCGTGGGATGGCTGCTGCCACGCCTGCGTGAATTTCAGCAGGCATGCCCGTTTGTTGACCTGCGCCTGCTCACGCACAACAACCGCGTGGACATTGCCGGCGAAGGGCTCGACTACGCCATCCGTTTTGGCGACGGCGCATGGCACGGCACCGAAGCCGAGTTGCTCATGCCCGCACCGCTGTCGGTCATGTGCACGCCCGAACTGGCCGCGCGCCTGCGCGTGCCGGCCGATCTGGCGCACCAGCCGCTGCTGCGGTCCTACCGCGCCGACGAGTGGGAGGACTGGTTCGCCGCCGCTGGCGTTCGCTGCCCCGTGGTGCGCGGCGTGGTGTTCGACTCGTCGCTCACCATGGCCGAGGCGGCGGCCCAGGGCGCTGGCGTCGCCTTGCTACCGGTGTGCATGTTCACGCGTGAGCTGCAACACGGGCGCCTCGCGCGCCCTTTCGCCGCCGAGCTTCACCAGGGCAGCTACTGGCTGACGCGCCTCAAGTCGCGCCCGCCCACGGCGGCCATGGCGGCGTTTCGGGGCTGGCTGGTGCTGGCAACGCAAGCCTCAACACGCTGACTTTGGAGAAAATCAGGCTGTAGCGCTTATGTGAAAAGCGCCATCAGCTATCAAAACAGAAGCATTTCAACCACCTTCCCACTCACTGCGGGCGTGTGCATGTGCGTGCCCAAGCATGTGCCTGTGCGGGTTGATGGAGCCAGCAACCCGCCATGCGCGAGCGCGCTAAGCAATGGACATGAGATCGGTACAGCGAGGTCCATGCGCATCGACCCACCGTGTCGGCCCTGTGGCCCGCCGCGCGCATTCGCGGGTGGCCGAGGGCGCAAATCGCTCGCGGATGGGACGGAGAAGTCGTTGGCCTGAACCCGCGCCAAGTCTCGGGTCTCGGGTCTCGGGTCTCGGGTCTCGGGTCTCGGGTCTCGGGTCTCGGGTCTCGGGTGTTGCGTGTCGGATGTCGGGTGTCGGCACGCACAGCGTCCAGCGCTACCGGCACGCCTTGCCGGGTCCGCCACCCGGACGACGGCCCGCGGCTGCTAGGCGCCTGCCGCAACGGGCTGGCGGGGAACGGGCACTTCGTCAACTTGCCCTGGGTCGAGGAACTCACGCGCATAGCGCAGGTACACCCCTTCGCGCACGAACACATCGAACAGGTCGGGGTCGACGTGGCCGCCGTCACGCATCCTGGCCATGATGGCAAGCGCCTGCGACAACGTCATGCCACGCTTGTAGGGCCGGTCGGCGGCTGTGAGGGCTTCGAAGATATCGGCGATGCCCATCATGCGGGCCTGCACCGACATCTGCTCGCGCGTGAGACCACGTGGATATCCCTTGCCATCCATGCGCTCGTGGTGGCCGCCCGCATACTCGGGCACATTCTTCAGGTGGCGCGGCCAGGGCAACGTCTCCAGCATCTTGATGGTGGCGACGATGTGGCAGTTGATGGTGTCGCGCTCTGCTTGCGTGAGCGTGCCCGAACGGATGGTGAGGTTCTCCAGCTCCTCGGCCGTGAGAAAGTGGGTCTGCACGCCATCCACGTTGCGCCATTCACGCCGCGTGCCGATATCGCGCACGCGTTGCTGGTCTTCAGGCTGCATGGCCTCGCTGCCGGTGTTGCAGCGGCGCAGAAACTCGCGGTCGCTTTCGAGCGCGCGCATTTCGTGCTGCAGCGCCTGCAGCTCGCGCATCTCGGCACGCGCGTCCGCCACGGGGCGCAGCGCCAGCTGGCGGCGCAAGGCGGCCAGTTCGGCATCGCGCTTGAGCACCTCGAAGCGCGTGTCAATGAGGCCGATGCGGTCATACAGCGTCTGCAGCTTGGTGGCCTTGTCCACCACGTGCACGGGCGTGGTGATCTTGCCGCAGTCGTGCAGCAGGCCGGCCATCTTGAGTTCATAGCGGTCGCGCTCGGTCATCCTGAAATCCGCCAGCGGCCCGTCGGTGGTGGCATCGGCGGCCTCGGCCAACATCATGGTGAGGGCGGGCACGCGCTGGCAATGGCCGCCGGTGTAGGGCGACTTCTCGTCGATAGCCAGGTTGATGAGGTTCACGAACGATTCGAACAGGCGCTCCAGCTGCGTGATGAGCAGCCGGTTGCTGAGGGCAATGGCGGCCTGCGAAGCCAGCGACTCGGCCAGGCTCTGGTCGGCCTCCGAGAATTCGCAGACCTGCCCGGTCAGCCCGTCGGTGGCGTTGATGAGCTGCAGCACGCCGATCAGCTCGTGGTCGTGGTTGCGCATCGGCACCGTGAGGAACGATTGCGAGCGATAGCCGGTGCGCTGGTCGAACGCGCGGGTGCCTGAAAAATCGAATCCCTGCGCACTGTAGGCATCGGCAATGTTGACGGTGCGGTCATGGATGGCGGCGTAGGCGGCCACCAGCGAGTCGTTGGGTGTGCCATCGGCGTGGCGCAGAGGAAGGTCGGGGAAATCGGTGGGCCTGCCCGCCGTTCCGCCCAGGCGGATTCCAAGCGAATCGGTGCGCACGATTTCGAAGCGCAGGGCGCTGTGGTCCTCGGTCACGCGGTAGAGCGTGCCGCCGTCGGCGCCGGTGATGGTCTTGGCCGCTTCGAGAATGCTCTCCAGCAGCCGGTCGATGTCCCGCTCGCGCGAGAGCGCGGCGCCAATGCCGTTGAGCTGTTCCAGCCGGCGAAACAGATTGAGTGCGGATTCCTGGCCCATACAACCACCTTGGGTGCAGCGTTATCGACCCCGCATCGTAACGAAATGTGATGGCTATCATGCCTGCTTCGCCCACCCTGCCCCTACCGTTCGTGGATTCGGTCACACCCCGCTTTCTTGCCGCAGCCTTGTACCAGTTCGCCGATCTGCCGGACTGCGCGGCATTGCGCGCGCCGCTGCAGGCCGTGTGCGACGCACAAGGCGTGCGCGGCATGCTGCTGCTGGCGCCCGAGGGCATCAACGGCACCATCGCAGGCGAGCCCGCAGCAGTGCACGCGGTACTGGCGTGGCTGCGCAGTGACCCGCGGTTTTCCGAACTGCAGCACAAGGAGGCACAGGCGGAGCGCATGCCGTTCTACCGCATGCGGGTGCGGCTCAAGCGCGAGATCGTCACCCTGGGCGTGTCCGGCCTGAACCCCGCACGCAACGCAGGCACCTACGTAAAGCCCGAGGACTGGAACGCACTCATCGACGACCCGAACGTGGTGGTGGTCGACACCCGCAACGACTACGAGGTGGGCATCGGCAGCTTCGAACGTGCCATCAACCCGCACACCAGGAGCTTTGCCGAGTTCCCTGCCTGGGTAGCCCAGCAGTCGCAGCCGGGCGGCGTGCTGGCGGGCAAGCCGCGTGTGGCCATGTTCTGCACGGGGGGCATCCGCTGCGAGAAATCCACCGCGTTCCTGAAGTCGCAGGGGTTCGAGGAGGTGTTCCATCTGCAAGGCGGCATCCTCAAGTACCTGGAAACCGTGCCCGAAGAAGCCAGCCGCTGGCATGGCGACTGCTTCGTGTTTGACGAACGCGTGTCCGTGGGTCACGGCCTGACCCCCGGCCACCATCAGCTGTGCCGCTCGTGCCGCATGCCGCTGGGTGAGGCCGAACTGCAATCACCGCACTACGTGGCAGGCGTGAGCTGCCCCTACTGCCACGGCACCCGCACGCCCGAACAGCAACGCGCCCTGGCCGAACGTGAGCGGCAGATGCAACTGGCGGCCCAACGCGGCCAGGAACACATTGGTGTGCGCCAGCCGGGCAACCCGGCGCGGACCATCGCCAAAGACGGGAGCGGCGGCGAGGACGAATCCGCATGAGCACCCTGCCCGTTCTCTATTCCTTTCGCCGCTGCCCCTATGCCATGCGCGCCCGGCTGGCCTTGGCGGTGAGCGGCCAACTGTGCGAACTGCGCGAGGTGGTGCTCAAGAACAAGCCGCAGGGCCTGCTGCAGGTATCACCCAAGGCCACCGTGCCCGTGCTGGTGCTGCCAAGCGGCCAGGTGCTGGAACAAAGCCTGGACATCATGCGCTGGGCACTGGCCCGGCACGACCCTGCCGGCTGGCTGACGCCGAGCAACAGCACCGAGGCCGCCATGCTGGCACTGGTCGCCCAATGCGACGGCCCCTTCAAGCAGGCGCTGGACTGCTGCAAATACCCCAGCCGCTACCCAGAGGCCGACACCGCCCTGGCCCGCACGCAGGCCGTGGAATGGCTGCGGGGCCTGGAGGCGCTGCTGGCCCGGCACCCCTTCCTGTGTGGCGACCACGCAGCCCTCACGGACATGGCCATCGCGCCGTTCGTGCGGCAGTTTGCCGGCATCGACGGCTCCTGGTGGAATGCGCAGCCCTGGCCCCATCTGCAGGCCTGGCTGGCGCAATGGCAGGCGAGCAGCCTGTTCGAGGGCGTGATGCACAAGCTGCCCGCGTGGGTGGATGGCACCGAGGGCGTGCTGTTTCCGCACTCCACAGGGACTTCCACGTGGCAGCGCCGCCCACCGGCCTAAAAAGGCGGTGCGCCGCACTGTGACGCAAGACGTGGCGAATCCCATGGCGGCACATCTGCCGGCGGTAAGACGCCGACTAAACGCACGTTCTTAGAGCAGTTGCACCCAAGACCCGCGCTTCCGCCGAAGCCGCCGCGTCGCTTGCGCCAGGCACGGCGGCCCTGGACCGGGCCCGTACCCATGCGCTACGCCCGGTGCGGTGCGGTGCGGTGCGGTGCGCCGATGGCGGGTTGGTCATTAAGCATCCCTTCAGGGTGGTGCGCCAACAATGCGCTACCACAAAAAGCAAAAACCGCATGGGTACTAAAGTTGCCGCTGACAGGGGTTCACTGTGCGCCAGGGCAGAGATGCCGGGCCGTCCATTCGCCCGATCTGGGGCGGTCTGTTCCAACGCCGCGATATCGGACTCGCCCGGTCGGACACCTGTGCAGGCGCGCGCGGCGAAACGTTTGCCCTGCACCAGCACTTTTTGGGAGGCTTCCATGAAACACCATTCCTCTTTTCGCCATGGCTTGCTTGTCCTGTCGCTGGGCCTGTGCGCCCTGCCCACATGGGCCAGCGACGACTGCGATGCGCCGGTGAATCGCTGGCAGACGCGCGAGGCCTTGCGGCAGTGGGCAGCCGCGCAAGGCTGGCAGATCCAGCGGCTGAAAATCGATGACGGGTGCTATGAAGTTCGCGGCACAGATGCCCAGGGACGCAGCTTCAAAGCCAAGATCGACCCGGAGAACCTGAAGGTCTTGAAGATCAAGCAAGGCGACCACCAACGTGACCGAGATAGGGATCGTGAACGCAACCGCGAACGCGAGGGCGGCGCGCAACACAACCCACCGCCGCAACCGGACGGTACCGCAGTCCCGTCGCCTTCGCCCGCCCCTGGCAGCGCACCCCGCGGCCAGATCCAGTAACCCCCCCATCTTTAGGAGCACCCCATGTCCAAACCCCTTTCGACCGTTCTGGCCACTGCCTGCGTGCTGGCCCTTCCAGCCCTGGCACACGGCCGCCCGGTCGCGCTGACCGCCCAGCTCAAGAACTACGGCGGTGATGGCGCCTACCTGGCGGCCTACCTGACCGATGCCAAAGGCACCTATGTGCGCACGTTGTGGGTGGCCGGCGGCAAGGCCAAGTACTACAAGCACCTGTCCGACTGGAGCCGCCTCTCGGCGGGCGACGCCAAACGCCTGAACGGTGTCACCGGCGCCAGCGTGGGCGCCGGGCGCACGCTCAAGGTCACGGCCGATCTGGCGGATGCACTGCTGGATGCGGGCTATGAAATCCGCATCGACGCCGCTGCAGAAGACATGCGGGACAGCCCGTCGGAGGTCCGCATTCCGCTGACCAAAGCCAACGCCGGCAAGCCACAGGCCGGCAAGCAGTACATCCAGTCGGCCACCTTCCAACTTCAGTAAAGGACACACATGGGCTGGAAAGCGATCCACCGCTGGCTGGGCCTCACGGTTGGCACCCTGGCGGTGGTGCTGGGCATCACCGGTGCCATCCTGGCGTTCGACCCGGTGCAGCAGGCATGGCAGGCGCCCGCCGCCCCGGCCAATTTGCCGGTGGCCACATTGGTGGAACGCGTGGCGCGCAGCGTCCCGGGTGCGGAAGAAATTCGCCACCTGCCCTCCGGTGCCATCGTCGTGTTCGGCTTTGCCGGCGACCAGCCGCAGGCCTCGTACGTGGACCCCGCCGATGGCCATGTGCTGGGCCCCTGGCAACCGTCGGCGCTGCCACGGTGGGTGAAGAACCTGCACCGTTCGCTGCTGCTGGGCGACGCGGGGCGCTGGGGTGCCGCGGGCATTGCGCTGACCATGGGTCTGTTGTGCGTCTCTGCCCTGGTGCTCTTGCTGCGGCGCATGGGTGGCTGGCGGCGGCTGGCAGCGCGGGTGCGCGGCACGCTGGCGCAGCGCATCCACGTGGTGACCGGCCGCGTGGTGCTCGCCATCCTTTGCATCACATCGCTCACAGCGCTGACCATGAGCGCATCGACCCTGGGGCTGGTGACGCTGGACACCAGAACCGAACCTGAAGTGTTTTCGGTGGTGACCGGCAAGCCCGACATGCCCGGCGCACAGCTGGCAACGCTGCAAAACCTCCAGGTGCAGGATTTGCGCAAGCTGAGCCTTCCTGGCGCCACCGACCCGGAAGACACCTGGAAGGTTGTGACCGTCCAGGGCCAGGGCTGGATCGACCGGTACTCGGGCCAGATGCTGGCCTGGCAGGACGCCACCTTTGCGCAGCGTATTTACGACCTGGCCGTGGTGCTGCACACCGGCGAAACGGCTTGGCCCTGGGCCGTGGTGCTCGGGCTCGCGGGCGCCAGCGTGCTGCTGTTCTGGCTGTCGGGCGTTGTGATCTGGTGGCAGGCACGCGGCCAGGCGCCCCGCATCACAGGCAACACCCCGCTGGCACAGGCCGACGCGCTCATCTTCGTGGCGAGCGAAGGCGGCAGCACCTGGGGTTTTGCGCAAACGCTGCAAGACGCGCTCATGCAAGGCGGCCACCGCGTGCACACCAGCGCCCTGGAAAACTTCCAAACCACGGCCGCCACGCGGCAGGTGTTTGTGCTGGCAGCCACCTACGGCGAAGGCCAGGCCCCGGCCCACGCGAGCCACGCCCTGGCGCACATCGCCAAACTCAAAGCCAGCGCTGTGCCAGTGAGCGTGCTGGGCTTTGGCGACCGGCAGTTTCCGGCCTTCTGCGCCTATGCCAAGGCGCTGGACCAGGCGTTGCGTGCGCAGGGCTGGCCGGCGCTGCTGCCGCTGGAGTGCATCCACCAACAATCGGGGCAGCAGTTTGCGCGCTGGGGCGTTGCACTGGCACAGGCGCTGGGCGAACCCCTGGTGCTGGAACATGTGCCACGCGTGCCACCCACCACGGCGCTCACGCTTGTGGCGCGGCAGGACTATTCCGGTGCTTCCGGGCCGGCCACGGCGATCCTGCGCTTTGCGTGGCCTGCACAGGGCCCGGGCGCACACCTGCGCGGGCACGGCCTGGCGCGGTTTGAAGCGGGCGATCTCGTGGGCATCGTGCCGCCGGGTTCGGCCGTGCCACGCTACTACTCGCTGGCATCGGGCTGGAAAGACGGGTTTCTGGAAATCTGCGTGCGCCAGATGCCAGGCGGCCTGTGTTCCACCCACTTGCTGGGCCTGCATGAGGGGGACAGCATCGCGGCCTTCATCCGGCCCAACCCCGGCTTTGCACTGCCGCGGTCACGGCGGCCCGTGCTGCTGATCGGGGCGGGCACCGGCGTAGCACCGCTGGCCGGCTTCATACGCCGTAACGACAAGCGCAGCCCGATGCACCTGTATTTTGGTGGACGCGACCCATCTCGGGATTTTTACTTCGCCCCCGAAATCCAGCGCTGGCTCGCCGAAGGACGCCTGGCAACGCTGCAGACGGCTTTTTCGCGCGTACCGGGCGGCGGCGGCTATGTGCAGGACGCCCTGCGCCGGGACGCCGAGCGCGTGCGCGGACTGGTGGCACAGGGTGCGATCGTGCGCGTTTGTGGCAGCCGCGCCATGGCGCAGGGCGTGGCCGAGACGCTCGACGCCGTGTTGGCACCGCTGCAGTTGAGCGCCTCGGCGCTGAAAGCCAAGGAGCGGTATGCCGAAGATGTCTTCTGAACCCGCGGCGCCCTGCAAGCGCACCACCCTGCACGGTGCGACCATGGGCACGCGCTGGTCTGCCAGCGTCGACGCCAATGCCACCGTGGACCTGAAAGCCTTGCGCCAGGACCTGGCCGCTGCGGTCGGGCAGGTGGACGCGCAGATGTCGCCCTGGAAACCCCACAGCGACCTCGTGCGCCTGAACCGCGCACCCGTGGGCGACTGGGTGGACCTGCCCGCTGAAATGCTGGAGGTGCTGGACTGCGCGCTCGAAGTGCAGCGCCTGAGCGCGGGGGCCTTCGATCCTTGCGTGGGCGCGCTCGTGGATGCCTGGGGTTCGGGGCCGCGCGCGACACCCCTGATGCGCAAGCAATTCGCGCTGCGCGCCAGTCTGCGGCACCTGCCACGGCCCACGCCCCCCTGGAGCTGGACAGGCCCGCAGGCCGAGCGCGCAAGCAGGTGCCCCTGCAACTCGACCTCTGCGGCATTGCGAAAGGGTACGCGGTGGACCGCATGGTGAACGTGCTGCGGCAGCATGGCGTGCGCCACGCGCTGGCTGCGCTTGACGGGGAGCTGCGCGCCTTGGGCGACCAGGCCAGCGGCGCACCCTGGGCTGTGGCGGTGGAGCACCCCGAAGCCGGTCGCCGTGCGGTGCACGGGGTCATCGAGCTGGAAGAGCTGGCCGTGGCCACGTCGGGCGACTACCGGCGCTATCTGGAAGTAGGCGATACGCGCATCGCGCACACCATGAACCCGCGCCGATGCGCCCCCGTGAACAATGCGGTGGCCTCGGTCACCGTGCTGGCGCCTAGCTGCATGCTGGCGGATGCCTGGGCCACGGCCTTGCTGGTGGCAGGCCCTGGCGAGGGCATGGCCATGGCACAGCGCAGGGGGCTGGATGTCCTGTTCCTGCTGCGCCGGCCCACAGGTTGGGCAGAGGTGGGGCTGGGCCGGTTTGGCACGTCAGCGGATCGGTCACGCCTTGCAGACCACGCCAGGTGACAAAGGCAGGTGGCGCAGCGTCTCCACCCCACCGCTCTTCTGCTGGTGCCGATGATCGCCGCGCCACGGGCCGTGGGCCCGGCTCATGAATCGGCGTAGGCGAGTCTGCGGCGGATCAAAAGGCCCACTTGGCGGCCTCAAAGCCGCACGGGCGGCGCGAGAAACCGGACCGGTAACAGATAGCCATCGCACCAGTTACCGCACGCCCGCAGCGCGTGGACACCTCGCGCGCATGCGCAGTCGCCCACAGCCCCCACAGATTCCGCACGGCTGCTGCCGACTGCCCAAAAACCCCAGCGACCGGAAATGCAGCGGTGGGTACGAGCGGCACCGATGACGCCTTGAACGGTGCCTCCCGCAGCGACCGGTCCCACTCTGTGGGAGCCAACAAAAAAGCGCTCCTTGGAGCGCCTTTCTGCATGGTTCGAGGCAAGCCTGCTGCATCAGGCCATGGAGTATCCCGAGCCTCCGCGGTTGCCAACTTTGAGAGCACGCACCACCAGCAACAGCAACACCAGGCCAAAACCCACAAAGCAGATGAACGACCAGTTGGCGATCGAGCCACCCAGGAAGGTCCAGTCGATCGCGGTGCAGTCACCCGAGCCGCGGAAAATCATGGGAATGGCGCGGCTGATGGGGTAGTTTTCGATCATGCCGTAGAAGTCGCGGCCGCAGGTGGCCACCTCGGGCGGGTACCACTGTAGCCAGCTCTGGCGGGCCGCCACAAAGGCACCGAAGCCAGCCGTCAACACCGCCAGCAGCGCAAAGGTCATCCACCAGCCTCTTTGGCCTCTCGCGCTTGCCAGGCCTGTAAAGATTGCTATACCAATAAGAGCATAGCGCTGCACGATGCACATAGGGCATGGCTCCAGGCCCACCACATGCTGCAGGTACATGCCAAAGGCCAGCATGGCCACACACGCCACGCTGATGAGTGCCAGCACCCGGCGTGGGGCCTGATCGATCCAGTTCAACACCATTTTTTATCCTTGTGGCGTATGGACATTCGACCGCCTGACCTGGCTGGAACGCCCTGCCGTGCTGCAGCACTGCCAGCGGCGCCCTGCCTGGTGATGCGGTCAAATGCCCATTCGCTGAAAAAGCCGCCCTGCCACTGGGCGATTTTCCGTGAAGGAGAACAGCTCAGATACCGGCGGCCTGGTCCAGAAAAACCCGGGCGCGGCGCGGTGTCACCACCAGCGTTTCGCCCTCCTTGAAACCCATTTCCTTGAACTGCTGCGCAGGGATCTGCGCTTCGATCAAGTGGTCTGGGGACGCATTGTCCGCTGGTTTGTGGTCGTCCAAGGGAATAAGTTCCAGTCGGGCGATCGGTCCCACCACGATGGCGCGGCTGAGCTGCGCCACGATGCCGCGTGGGCGGCCTTGGGCGTCCAGCCCCGCGCCGGGTGAATAGCGCTCCACATCCAGATCGTGCGGGCGCACGTAGGCAAAGGCCTTGGCGTTCTGCGCCTGGGCGTGTTCGGGGGAGTCCAGCTCGATGCCCTCCATGTGCACCAGGCCTTCATGGGCACGGCCGTGGAACAGGTTCACATCGCCCAAAAAGCCATACACGAACGGGCTGGCCGGGTTGTCCCATACCTGCTGTGGCGAGCCGCTCTGCTCGATCTTGCCCTGGTTGATGACCACCACGCGGTCGGCCACTTCCAGCGCCTCTTCCTGGTCGTGCGTGACGAAGATGCTGGTGACGTGCAACTCGTCGTGCAGGCGGCGCAGCCAGCGGCGCAGTTCCTTGCGCACCTTGGCGTCCAGCGCGCCGAAGGGCTCGTCGAGCAGCAGCACCTTGGGCTCCACGGCCAACGCGCGCGCCAGGGCGATGCGCTGGCGCTGCCCGCCCGAGAGCTGCGAGGGGTAGCGCTCCGCCAACCAGTCCAGCTGCACGAGCTTGAGCAGGTCCATCACCTTCTGCTTGATCTGCGCTTCGCTGGGCCGTTCGCTGCGCGGCTTCACGCGCAGGCCGAAGGCCACGTTCTCGAACACCGTCATGTGGCGGAACAGCGCGTAGTGCTGGAACACGAAGCCCACGTTGCGCTCGCGCACGTGCACGTCGGTGGTGTCTTCGCCGCTGAAGTGGATGCTGCCCACATCGGCCGTCTCCAGGCCCGCGATGATGCGCAAGAGCGTGGTCTTGCCGCAGCCCGAAGGGCCGAGCAACGCGATGAGTTCGCCGGACGCGATGTCCAGGCTCACGTCGCGCAGCGCCTGAAAGTCGCCGAACTGTTTGCTGACGTTGCGGATTTCAATGCTCATGTTCTTCTTCCTTCAGCGGGCGCCCGCCACAGCCGGCGCGGGCCGCTCGGGCGGGAGTTCAGCAGCGGCCTTGAGCGCCTGCTCGTTGCGGTGCTCGGCAATGGTCTTGATGACCAGCGTGACCAGCGCCAGCAGGGCCAGCAACGATGCGGCTGCAAATGCGGCCACCGATTGGTATTCGTTGTAGAGGATCTCGACGTGCAGCGGAATGGTGTTGGTCTGGCCCCGGATGTGGCCCGACACCACCGACACCGCGCCGAACTCACCCATGGCGCGCGCGTTGCACAGGATCACGCCGTACAGCAGGCCCCACTTGATGTTGGGCAGCGTGACGTGCCAGAAAGTCTGCCATCCCGTGGCGCCGAGCACGATGGCGGCCTGCTCCTCGTCGTTGCCCTGCGCCTGCATCAGCGGGATCAGCTCACGGGCGATGAACGGGAAGGTCACGAACACCGTGGCCAGCACGATGCCCGGCACGGCGAAGATGATCTTGATGTCGTGCGCCTGCAGCCAGGGGCCGAACCAGCCCTGCGCGCCAAACATCAGCACGTAGATCAGGCCCGCCACCACGGGCGACACCGAGAACGGCAGATCGACCAGCGTGGTCAGGAAGGCTTTGCCCTTGAACTCGTACTTGGCGATGCACCAAGCCGCCGCCACGCCGAACACCAGGTTCAGCGGCACGGCGATCAGCGCCGTGATGAGCGTGAGCTTGATGGCCGACCAGGCATCGGGCTCGCGCAGGCCTTCGAGGTAGGCGCCCAGGCCCTTGCGCAGCGCCTCGGCGAACACAGCGGCCAGCGGCAGCACCAGGAACAGCAGCATGAAAGCCAGCGCCAGCGCAATCAGCGTCCAGCGCACCCAGGGCGCCTCGGTCGTGCCGGCCTGCGCACGGCGGACGGTGCGGGTGTTGGTACCACTCATGCCGGTGCTCCCGCGTGGCGGCGCTGCCATGCCTGCAGCGCATTGATGACGAACAGCAAAACAAAGGAGATGACCAGCATCACCACGGCCACGGCCGTGGCGCCCGCGTAGTCGTACTGCTCCAGCTTGCCGATGATGATGAGCGGCGTGATCTCCGACACCATGGGCATGTTGCCGGCGATGAAGATCACCGAGCCGTATTCACCAACGGCCCGCGCAAACGCCATGGCAAAGCCCGTGAGCAGCGCCGGCATGATGGACGGCAGGATGACCAGCCGGAAGGTCTGCCAGCGCGTCGCCCCCAGGCAGGTCGCGGCCTCTTCCAGCTCTTTCTCGGCGTCTTCGAGCACGGGCTGTACGGTCCGCACCACAAACGGCAGGCCAATGAAGATGAGTGCGATGACGATGCCCGCAGGCTTGAACGCCAGCTGGATGCCCAAGGGCTCCAGAATACTGCCCACCCAGCCATTGCCCGCGAGCAGCGCTGTGAGCGAGATGCCCGCCACAGCAGTGGGTAACGCAAACGGCAGATCCACCAGGGCATCAACAATCTTCTTGCCCGGAAACTTGTAGCGCACCAGCACCCAGGCGATCAGCAGGCCAAATACCAGATTGACCAGCGCCGCAAGAAACGATGCACCAAAGGTCAGCCGGTACGAAGCCACCACGCGCGGCGCGCTGATGGCCGCCCAGAACTGCTCCCAGGTCAACGTGAAGGTCTTGAAGATCAGCGCCGACAGCGGGATGAGCACGATGATGCTCAGATAGAACAGCGTATAGCCCAATGACAGGCCGAAGCCGGGCAGGACCCGCTTGGCACCCTTGCGCGTGCCTTTCTTGTCATTCATAGAATGTTATCCATTGCACACCGCCGACGGAAACTGGCGCGCCCGGGCAAGCGCCGCCGCGCAAGGGTCGTCAAGCAGCATGGGCGGCGCTGCGCTTGCGCTGGAACGCCCCCTTCCCGCATGGCATGGCAATGCGAGAGCAGGGGGAAACGCGCGCCGCGCCCCAAAGGGATGTTCACTTGGCGTACAGCTTGTCGAACTGGCCGCCGTCATTGAAGTGCACCTTCTGCGCTTCGGTGAGCGAACCGAAATACTTGGCCACGGTGAACTGCTTGAGCGGCTTGAATGTGGCTTCGTACTTCTTGAGCACCTTCTCCGAACGCGGGCGGATCGCGTGCTTGGCAGCGATCTCCTGCGCCTCGTCCGAGTACAGATAGTCGAGGTAGGCCTTGGCCAACTGCGCCGTGCCCTTCTTGGCCACCGTGCGTTCGACCACGGCCACGGGGTTCTCGGCCACGATGCTGACCGACGGGTACACCGCATCGACCTTGCCCGAGCCAAACTCGCGGTCGATCGACACCACTTCGGATTCAAACGTGATCAGCACATCACCCTGGTTGCGCTGCAGGAAGGTGGCTGTGGCGTCACGCCCGCCCTTGGCCAGTACGGGCACGTTCTTGTAGAGCTTGCCCACGAACTCGGCGGCCTGCGCCTCGGTGCCGCCCTTTTCGCGCACGGCGCCCCAGGCGGCCAGATAGGCATAGCGGCCGTTGCCGCCAGTCTTGGGATTCACAACAATCACCTGCACGCCGGGCTTGATCAGGTCGTCCCAGTCCTTGATGTGCTTGGGGTTGCCGTTGCGCACCAGGAACAGCATGGTCGATGTGGTGGGCGATGCGTCGTTCGGAAACCTCTTGGACCAGTCCTTGGCCACCACGCCGCTGTCGGCGAGGAACTGCACGTCGGTGGTGGTGTTCATGGTCACCACGTCGGCGGCGAGGCCGTCGTTCACGGCGCGCGCCTGCGCGCTGGAGCCGGCGTGCGACTGGTCGATCTTCACGTCCTGGCCGGTGGTCTTCTTGTAGTGCGCAATGAAGGCGGCGTTGTAATCCTTGTAGAACTCACGCGCCACGTCGTACGAGACATTCAACAGGGTCTGTTGCGCCGTGGCAGCGCCGCTGGCGGCCAGTGCCAGGGTGGCCAGGAGAGACTTGAGCTTCAGTGAGTTCATGACAATGCCGTCCTCGAAAAGGGTGATGCAGGCATTGTCCGCAGTCCTTTATAAAACTCAAAAGAATACATTTTTGTTAATTTATTAGATATTGGAATAAGCGGAACTTCGCGCCGTGGGCATCGCCAGCTCTTACCAGGTTCGTTGACCCATGTCCGGCCGTGTCGGCCCCCAGCGCCGTAACATGGCCGTCGCCCAAACCGCGGCAAACGCCCCACCCGATCCATGCCCCAGAACCCCGCGCTTCCAGGCACCGCCGGCCATGCCACCCTGGCCCCCTGGCGCAAGGGCCTGGCACAGTTGTCGCCAGCGTACTTCGGCATGGTCATGGCGACGGGCATTGTCTCGCTGGCTGCGCACATGCAGGGGCTGGTGCTGCTCGCCCGTGTGCTGTTTGGGCTCAACATCGGCCTCTACGCGGGGTTGTGGTGCCTGTACCTGCTGCGCCTGGCACTGTATCCGCGCCATTTCCTGGCCGACCTGATCGACCATCTGCGTGCACCGGGCTTCTTCACCACCGTGGCGGCCACCAATGTGCTGGGCGCCCAGGCCATCGTGATCGGGCAAGACACCGCGGCCGCCGTGGTGTTGTGGTTCGTGGCCGTCGCCCTGTGGGTGATGTTGACCTATGCCATTTTTGCGGCCTTCACCATCAAGCCCCGCAAGCCCACCCTGGACCGCGGCATCAACGGTGGCTGGCTGCTGGCAGTGGTGGCCACGCAATCGGTGGCCGTGCTGGGTGCTTTGGTAGCCGCCCGCATCGGCCAGCCCTACAAGCTCGAAGTCAACTTCTTTGCGCTGTCGATGTGGCTGTGGGGCGGCATGCTCTACATCTGGATGATGTCGCTCATTTTCTACCGCTACACCTTCTTTGCCTTTTTGCCGGGCGATCTCTCGCCCCCCTACTGGATCAACATGGGTGCGATGGCCATCTCCACGCTGGCCGGCTCGCTGCTGATCGTCAACGCCCCCGATGCGCCGTTTCTGTTGTCACTGCAGCCATTTCTGAAGGGCTTCACCGTTTTCTACTGGGCCACGGGCACCTGGTGGATTCCCATGCTGCTGGTGCTGGCGGTGTGGCGCTATGGGTTCCAGCGCTTTGCACTGCGTTATGACCCTCTGTACTGGGGCGCGGTCTTCCCCTTGGGCATGTATGCCGCCAGCACGCACGAGATGCGGCTGGCCATGGGGTTCGACTTCCTGGCGCTGGTGCCGCAGGTGTTCCTGGGCGTGGCCCTGGTGGCCTGGCTGGGCGCATTCACCGGCGCGATGCACAGCGCGTTCGCCACACTGCGGGGCACCCCGCACCCGTCGAAGCCTTGAAGGCTGCCTGCGACGAAGAAGGGCAAAAATCGGGCAAAAAACGCCTGCAGCGCTTGTTCGCATTGCGCAATCCGCTATCGTTTTTGAAGCTATGCCGGCAGCGGCGAGCCCGCCCAGTCCATCTGCTCCACCAGAGACTGCAGCAGCGCCAGACCCAGCGGCCATTCGCCATGGCCCGAATCGATGTTGATATGCCCGGCGTTCTGCATGCGCACGAATTCGCTGCCCCATGCCCGTGCATAGGCGCCCGCCAGGCGGATGGGGCAATAGGGGTCGTTGCTGCTGGCCACCACCACGCTGCGGTACGGCAAGGCCGCGCTGGGCACCGGTGCGAAGTCGCTCAACACGGCGCGGCGTTCCGGGTCGGCCGGGGCCACCAACAGCGCGCCGCTCACTCGGGCGGCCGCCTGGGGGCCCATGTGGGTGGTGGCAATGCACCCCAGGCTGTGGGCCACGATGACCACCGGGTGGGGCGCTTCAAGCACGGTTTTTTCGAGCTGGCCCACCCATGCAATGCGGGTGGGCGTGATCCAGTCGTCCTGCACCACGCGGCGCGCATGCGACAGGCGCTCGGCCCAGAGGCTTTGCCAGTGGCCGGGCCCCGAATCACGCCAGCCGGGCACGATGATGATGGAGGCCGGACCTGATCGGTGCGCGCCCAGCGCCACCACTTCCGTTCCCCGGGCAGCCCCTGCCGGGGCGCCAGCAGCTGCCGCGTTCATTTGTTGGGCTGGGGCGTGATGCGCAGGTAGGGGCGCACGGCCTTGAAGCCTTTGGGGAAGCGCTGGGCAATCTCGGCCGGGTCTTGCAGGCTGGGCACGATGATCACGTCGTCACCGTCTTTCCAGTTGGCGGGCGTGGCCACCTTGTGGCTGTCGGTGAGTTGCAGCGAGTCGATCACGCGCAGGATCTCGTCGAAGTTGCGGCCCGTGCTGGCCGGGTACGTGAACGTGGTGCGGATGCGCTTTTGGGGGTCGATGATGAACACGCTGCGCACCGTCACGGTGGTCGATGCGTTGGGGTGGATCATGTCGTACAGGTCGGCCACCTTCTTGTCCGCATCGGCCAGGATGGGGAAATTGACGGTGGTGTTCTGCGTGTCGTTGATGTCGCCCACCCAGCGGTGGTGGGAATCCACGGGGTCCACACTCACGGCAATGGGCTTGACATTGCGCCGGGCGAATTCACCGGCCAGCGCCGCCGTCTTGCCCAGTTCGGTGGTGCAGACGGGCGTGAAATCAGCGGGGTGGGAGAACAGCACCACCCACGAGTCGCCCGCCCACTCATGGAAGCGGATGGGGCCGGCGGTGGATTCCTGCGTGAAATCGGGGGCGATGTCACCGAGTCTGAGGGTTGCCATGGATTCACTCCTTCGTGCGTTGATGGAAGTGATTCTGCGAGCCGCCCTTTAAAACCCAAACGAATATATTGTTTTTACTTAATCGCGAATTCATCTAACACCGGTGCCGTACCCCGCCCCGCCAACACAGGCGATGCGGGTGTGGCACGCCGTGATAGCCGCACTGAATGGGGGTACGGCGCAAGCCTTGGCAGCGTTGCCGCCGCTCGGCCCGTAGGCAGTTGGTAGATGACCAGGAACTTCTGGACCCGACACAGGGGGCGCTGTAACCCCACCGCGCGGGCCAGTCCCGATGCCTGGCACTCGGCGCCCGACACGCACTCCACCCCTTTCCGCCCCTGTATCGTCGCACCAGCGGCAGGCCAGGCCGCGCGGCAGGGACAAAGCGCAGCCCACCAGCGAGCGCACACCGAGGCGCCCTCACGCCCACGCTGCATGCGGATGCAGCACCACGCTAGATGCCGGCGCCCTCCATCCCCTGGGCCAGCAGGCGCGTGGCCTGGCTGCTGCGCCCGGGCATGGTTTCGCCCAGGAAATCCAGAAACCGCCGCACCGCGGGCGACAGCCCCCTGCGCGACGGAAACACCGCATGCACGATGCCACGCGGCGGCGCCCAGCCCGGCAGCAGGTGGACCAGACGGCCGGCACGCACTTCTTCCTGGCACATGTAGTCGGGCAGCCAGCACATGCCTGTGCCGGCCAGGGCAGCGAATTTGAGCGTGAGCAGATCATCGGCCACATAGCGGGGGTGGTGGTGCAGCGTCTGCTCGCGCCCGCCTTCGCCGATCAGGCGCAGCATCGAGCGCCCATCCACGGCCGACATGGCGATGCTGTCCAGCCGCGTGAGGTCTTCCAGCGTGCGCGGCGTGCCCTGGCGCGCCAGCAAATCGGGGCTGGCCACCAGGATCTGCGTGGCATCGTCGAGGCGCTTGACCACCATGCTGCCACTGTCGTCCAGCGAGGGCCGCACGCGCAGCGCCACGTCCACGCCCTCCTCCACGGGGTTCACGGCCCGGTTGCTCACCTGCATTTCGATGCGCACCCGTGGCCAGCGGGCCAGAAACTCTGGCATCAGCTCGGCAAGCACGGTCTGCGCCAGGGTGACCGGGCAGCTCAGGCGCACCGTGCCCTGCGGCTCGGTCTGGACCTGGGCCACGGTGTCGGCCGCAGCCTGGGCCGATTCGCGCATGGCCTGGCAATGGCGAAGGTACGCTTCGCCCACGTCGGTGAGGGACAGCTTGCGCGTGGTGCGCTGCAACAGGCGCACGCCCAGCTGGGCCTCCAGCTCGGACACACGCCGAGACAGGCGGGATTTGGGAATGCCCAGGGCGCGCCCCGCCGCGGCAAAGCCGCCGCGCTCCACCACCTCGGCAAAGTACAGCATGTCGTTCAGGTCTTGCATGGCGCCCCGCATTGTTCTATTTGCAGAACAATCTATCGCATTTTTGCTGACTTATCAAACCGGCAGAACAATTTCACAATCTCCCCATGGTCACAAACGTGACCGCCCATTCAAGGAGAACTCCATGCAACTGCTTCACATTGATTCCGCCATCACCGGTGCCAACTCTGTATCGCGCCAGTTGACGGCCCAGATCGTGGCCGCCTACCAAGCCAACCATCCCGGCACCCAGGTGAGCTACCTGGACCTCGTGGCCAACGCCCCTGCCCACTTCACCATGGACGCCATGGCGCCCCGCACTGGCCAGACCGAAGGCCTGAGCGATGTGCAAAAACGCGAAAACGCCGTGTCCGAGCAGCTGGTGAGCCAATTTCTGGCGGCCGACGTGGTGGTGATTGGCGCTCCGTTCTACAACTTCAGCATTCCCACCCAGCTGAAGGCCTGGATCGACCGCATCGCCCAGCCGGGCCGCACGTTCCACTACACCGCCAACGGCCCCGAAGGCCTGGCCAAAGGCAAGACCGTGATCATTGCCTCGACCCGTGGCGGCGTGTATTCCACCAGCGAAGGCGGCCGTGCCATGGAGCACCAGGAGAGCTACCTGCAGACGGTGCTGGGCTTCTTCGGCGTGACGGACGTGCGCTTTGTGCGCGCCGAGGGCGTGGCCATGGGCGATGCCGCCAAGGCCGAGGCCCTGGCCACGGCAGAGCAGGCCATCCGCAACCAGGCTGCGGCCAACCAGCCCCAGGCCACCCAGGCCGCCTGATGCGGGGGGCGCCACGGGCGCTTATCCGGCACATCATGCAACCCGGCCCTGCGCCGGGTTTCTTTTTTTAAAAAACCAATGGTAGCGCTTGTCAGCCAAGCGCCACCAGCTACAGATTCAGCAGCAGCACCTGCGCCCTTGCTCAGGCGTGTTTCTTCACCCAGGCCACATAGTGGTTCATCCAGCCCTGCAGAAAGTCGCGGCTGCCTGCGCCAATGCCGCCATCGGCATCGAACAACCCCTCCTTGGCATGGATGAACGCCTCGGGTTGCCCCAGCGTGGGCACATCCAGGTACGCCAGCACGTTGCGCAGGTGCTGCTGCGCCATGGCCGTGCCGATGGCGCCCACCGACGCACCGATCACGCCCGCAGGCTTGCCCGCCCAGGCATTCTGCCCATAGGGGCGCGAGGCATTGTCGATGGCGTTCTTGAGCACGCCGGGAATCGAGCGGTTGTATTCGGGCGTGACAAACAGCAGGCCCTGCGCCGCCTTGATTTCACCCTTGAGCCGCAGCACCGAAGCGGCCTGCTGGCCGTCGTCGTCCTGGTTGTAGAGCGGCAGGTCATCCAGGCGCAGTTGCGTGAAGCTGAAATCCGCGGGCGCCAGCCGGGCCAGTGCCGTGGCGAGCTTGCGGTTGAACGAATCCTTGCGAAGACTGCCGACGACGACGGCAATGTTGTACTGGCTCATGGAATACCTCCTGCGGACAAAGAGACCCGGCAAGGCGCCGGAAAACCATGGTAGCGCGCCCGGCCATCGCGCGCCATCGCCCGGGGATGACACCCGGCATGGTGCGGGCCTGTCGTCGAGCGCGTGCGCTCCGCGTTGCGCCCTGCCGCAGCAGCTGGTGACCCTGCTTTCCACGGGCTGCCGTGCCGCCCACCTTTGCCGCAAAGCCTGCGTCCCCTGAACCTGCGACCGGCGGATGGTCGGCTGCCAG
>NZ_ACQT01000051.1 GCF_000175235.1 Acidovorax delafieldii 2AN
ATTCATACAGTGTTCAAAACACCGGAGAAGTACCACCATGCAAGTCATCGAATCCATGTACGTTGTCGCGCTGCGCGACTATCCCGAAGAGCTCCCTGCCAAGGAGCGCATTGGCGCAGAAACCCGCTATGCCAAAGCGCTGGAAAAGCAGTTGGGCGGTCCAGAGCAGGTGGCTGCGGCACTGGACACCATGTACAGCCTGGAAGAATCGCAGCCTGAGGTGGTGTCTCCAGGGGATCTCACGCTGCTCAAAGCCTGGGGCAAGGCCAGTGCTGCGGCCAAGCAGGCAGGATTCCGGGATCTTGGCGAAGCGGAAGGTGCGTACTTTGAAGTACGGCTGGTATGAGGGTTGAGATCCAGTACCGATGGCGCGTGAAGTCGCCTGCGGGCAAGTGGTTCAACACCCGGCACACGGCGACAGAGGCGTCCATCCGCAAGGAGTATCCGGAGGCTACGCCGGTTCAGGGTACACGCACGGAGCGGGTGGTTCTGGACCAGCCAGCGGAGCTGCTTGCGGCGGGCGCCCACGGTCCCCGCGCACATTCATCCGTGTTGATCTGGCCCTGTACGATCCCTGGGCGGGACGGGCGCATTGTTCTCTCGGGGATACCCAGCAACTACACCGTCACCCAGGAAGGCGATGACTGGGTCGTGATGCTCGGCGGTACCCTGGAAATGTACCGGGGCCCCGGGCCTGTTCGTATCGAGGCAAGATCGTGACGACACCATCACCCTGGAATTACCCCACCTTGCTGTGCACACCGCCCTGGAAGGTGGAAGGAGTGCTCCCGTCGGAGACAGTGCTGCCGCTGGAACCTGAGGCCTATGCCGTCACCCAGGTGGGTGAGACCTGGCGGGTGGCTGTGAGGCACTCAGGGGAGGTGATTTACGCGGGGCCGGGGCCTGTGGAGATCGTGGGGTCGCCTGCGCCGTTTTAGGCAGCCGCGATGTCAGCGCTTGTCTGGTCATCCAACCCGACTGGGACGCGAAGCGACTTAGGCAGCACTACGCCGTTGCTGTCTCAATGGGACGAATTGCGACTTCCATGGTTGCTTCAGTTGGATCCATGCCATCCATTGACCGCGGCACGTGTGTCTCAGCATGGGTGCTCCCAAGGAGCGTGATCTGTGGAGGGCCGTCACGGCCGCCTGAAATTACTGGTTGAGTTCTGGAGTTGCAAGGGGATCGACTGCCCGTCGGTTACTCTCAATTCCATGCGGATAGCGCTTGGCTTGATCTCGCCTCGCTGCAGTCGCTGCGCCAAAACACGCAGCGCAACAGACTGGGCCTTCGCCATGGCATCTTCGGCAGTGGCTCCCCAGGCTCGGGCGCCCGGCAGTTCGGGAACGACCTCCGCCAGAAACCGGCCATCGACGTCAGGCTTGCACTCCAACGTGTAGTTCGCGGCGCATGGGCTGGTAGTGTGCGTTTCGCGGGTGAGAACATAGACGCCGAACCAGGTAATCAAACCGCCGATCAGGAACAGAACAATCAGGTCCATAGTTCATCTTCCTTTTAACTGTGGAAACGCCAAACAAATCCTAATGGAGAACCGGCAATGCAGGCGCACCCATTAGCTTCGGTGAATCTGCCGCCCCTGCATGGCATCGCTCCCCGGCCCGCGTCTCGACACCGTTCAGCATGGACGTTGTCAGACGCCTGCACCGATACTGTGTCACCTTCTTTGTGCATTCATAGTCCAGACCAACCTGAACACGACCGCCATGCAACCCGCGCAGAACACACCCTATCTCCCTGCGTCTACGCCGCGCAGCGCGGACGTGGTGCTTTATCTGGACCTGGACGGGGTAGTGCACCATGAGGCGGTACTTTGGCATCCCCGCATTGGCATCTACATGAGCCCGTACGAGGCTGCCGGGCATGCCTTGTTCGAATGGATTCCCCTCCTGGAGGCGGCGCTCGAACCCTATCCAGCTGTTGCCCTGGTGTTGAGCAGCACTTGGTGTATCCGGCCAGGATATAGCGCCACCCTGAAGCGTCTTCCCCAGTCCCTGCGTTCCCGGTTTATCGGTGGAACGTTTCACAAGCGTGTGCATGGAGCTGATCCCTGGACCTCGTCCATGTTTCGTGCAATGCCGCGGGGCGTACAGGTGATGGACGATGCGGTTCGCAGAAAGCCCCGGCAGTGGATTGCGCTCGATGATGACTTGGAGGACTGGCCTGAAGCGGGCAGGCACCATGTGATCGCCTGCCAGGGAACGATGGGCCTTTCTGATCCAGAAGTCCAGCGTGAGCTCAAGGAGCGCTTGTACCGTTGCCATGCACTGTTGTCGGCGTAGCCATGGATCACCTCGGCGCAGCATGCAACCACAGCGTTGTTTCACGCAACGAGGGCCTGATACCGGAACGGAGGGGGTCAGATTACCCTGGGCCTATAGAACAACGAGAATGGAGTGAATGCACACCACATCCCATTTCCCTGCATCGGCTCGCCGCTGGCTTGTTCCCAGTTTGCTGGCAATCTTTGCGGTTGCCGGTTGCGCCTCGGCACCATCGGTCGAAACCAAGGCACCCGCGCCATTGATGGTCGGCGCGAGCCCGGCCCCAACCGTATCCGACGAGGTCGAACACAGCCAAAGGTTTGCCCGCTGGGTGGCCGATTTCAGCACCGACGCACGCGCAGCCGGCATTGACGAGGCAACGCTCCAATCCGCATTCCATGACGTCCGCTTCATCGCGCGCGTCATCGAGTTGGATCGGGCGCAGCCCGAGTTCACCCGTACTGTATGGGACTACCTTGATCGCGCGCTGTCGGCGCAGCGAATCGCCCGTGGCCAGGACAAATTGCTGGAACTGGGCCCCGCAGTCGACACCATTGCAGTGCGTTACGGTGTCCCGACAGAAGTCCTCGTCGCGATCTGGGGCATGGAGAGCAATTACGGCAGCAACGTCGGCGACATTCCGACCATAGACGCCCTCGCGACGCTCGGCTTTGAGGGTCGACGCGAAGAGTGGGCACGTGGCCAGTTGCTCGCCGCATTGAAAATCCTGCAGAACCGAGACATCGACCGCGCGCAGATGATAGGTTCGTGGGCCGGGGCGATGGGCCAGACGCAATTCCTTCCATCGAACTTTCTGGCTTATGCGGTCGATGCCGATGGCGATGGCCGCCGCGACATCTGGGGTAGCGTCCCCGATGTGATGGCTTCGACCGCGAACTTCCTGGCACGCTCCGGATGGCAAGCCGGCCAGCCGTGGGGGATTGAGGTGCGCTTGCCGACGGGATTCGACTATGCGCGGGCCGACGCTGACGTGCGACAGCCAACGACCCAATGGGCGAACGAGGGTGTGCAGGCTATGGACGGCGCGCCGCTACCGACGTTGGAGGGTGCCTCGGTTCTGGTTCCAGCCGGTGTACGCGGGCCGGCCTTCTTGGTCGGCCCCAACTTCCGTACGATCCTGCGCTACAACAACTCGACCAGCTATGCGCTCGCCGTCAGCTTGTTGGCGCAAAAGCTGGCTGGTGGCCCTACAGTGCAAGCATCCTGGCCACGCGATTTGCAGGCACTGACACGCAGCCAGCTGATGGCGTTGCAGACGGCGCTGAACGTACGGGGTTTCGACAGCGGCACGCCCGACGGCGCCATGGGCCCTGCTACGCGGCGCGGCGTTCGCCAATACCAGCGTAGCTTGGGCCTGCCGGCGGACGGCTATCCGACGCTGGATCTACTGCAGCGCCTGCAGTGACGTGATGACACCGCGCCTTGAGGCCGGTCAGTGCTAAGTTCTTGCCCTGCAATATGCACCTCACCCATTGGGAGCTGCAAAAGGCTGGTTGCAGTCGACCGAGTTCGAAGGTCGAATGTACGCGCCGCAGTTCCGCATTCATTGCCATTGCCAAAACCTCCTACCCGCCATGCGTGCCGGTGTGTACCATCGTGTCATATGGCGATACCTGTTAATACGCCGAACCGTTAAACGGAATTCCGTGCATGACGGCTTATGAGTACAGAAATCTGTGTTTCTTGGGGGTGAGTGCTTGCGTGAGGAGAGGGGCTGGCTCGGGCTTTCGCAACCCGACATGGCTGCACGGGGGGCGTGAAGCCTCGGACCTACCAAGACTGGGAGAGGGGTGTTGCCGTCGTTAGCGCGGAATTTCTTTCAGCTGCAAACGCCCATGGAATCGACGTTTCTTATGTCATAACAGGTCGTAAGACTGGCGGCCTCTCGGGGCCGGCGCCAGCGCCAGCGGGTGATAGCGACACCATCCTGGCACCCAGCCGGTGTGCATCTGCGGTCGGGTGGTGTATGGATGGAACGGGCGGCGCTTCTAGCCATCGCTCCGCAAATCAATATTTACAAGAGAGGGTCCCATGAAACTGAGAGTTTTTGGCGCGCTGTTGCTCGCACTGATGTCTGCACCTACTTTTGCGCAGATGGTTTCGCAACCAACGGATTCCTACGCGGCGATAGCATCGTCGGCCACAGGCCAAACCTTCACGGCCACTGCGTCAGCCAGTATCTCCAGGATCAGTGTGCGGCCCATCGACGGTGACTTTTCCGGCACCCTATACATCTACAACGGCAACAGCGGAAGCGGGGTCCCGTTTTCTGTTGGAACACCCGCATACACCCAAACGGGTGTGACCTTATCAGGCTCCTCATCAGGCGGCCCGATGAGGGACATTGTGCTGACCACCCCCTTTGCAGTGACCGCCGGTAGCACCTATTCATTTGTTCTTGAAGGTCCAGGGCTGCTGGCTGCCGCAGTGGCTGATGTTTATCCAGGCGGAATGGCGATTCTCGACTATGCTGATCTCACCGCTAGCACCTGGGACCTGGCCTTCCAGGTCTGGGCTGTATCCCCCCAAGCCATCACGTACACCTCCACAGCGCCTGCGGCCGCCAAGGTAGGGGGTTCATACACGGTCACAGCCACGGGCGGCGCATCTGGCAATTCCGTGGTGTTCACCATCGACCCATCGGCCAGTGCCGTTTGCTCGGTTGCCGGCGCAACAGTCAGTCTCACGGGCATTGGCACCTGCACTATCAACGCCAATCAGGCTGGCAACGCATCCTATGATCCTGCGCCGCAGGTGCAGCAGAGCTTTGCGGTGGCTGCGCGCCCGCTGCCTGTTGCCGCGGCCGACAACTACACCACAACGCGCAATACGCCCCTCATCGTCGCCGCCCCAGGTGTGCTTGGCAACGACAGTTCCCCCCTGGCGCTGCCCCTTACCGTTGTGCCGGTCTCACTCCCAGCGCATGGCTCCTTTGCCTTCAACCTCGACGGCAGTTTCTACTACACGCCCAACGCAGGCTTCATCGGCACAGACACCTTCACCTACTCCGCGTTTGACGGGTTCGGCACCCCGCCCGTTACCGTGACCATCACTGTGACTCCGCCTCTGGCGCCCGCCAGCATTCCGACCCTGTCGGAGTGGGGCCTGCTGGCACTGTCGTCGCTCATGGGGTTGTTTGCGCTGGGGCGGGTGCGCAGGCGTTGATGGAGACACGAACAGCTTTCAACAATTCCGCAACTGAACATGAAATACCAAACCCGACGCTGCTTCTTTGCCACAGGCCCAGGCACAGACAGACCGGATCGTGGGGCGGGCAGGCGTCAGGCGCTGATGTAGAGTCGAAAGGACCCTAGATCAAAACGGGCAGTGCCGAGGACAAACTGAATGAGAACTGAGGGTGTGCAGAATTTTGTGTAGACGGACAATCCACCGCCGGCGCAAGCCGGCCAGTCCGTAAGCACAATGAGCACCAAGAAACACGACGTACCGGAAGAACTGCTGGCGAAGCTGCTGGCCGATTACAAGAAGCCTGAAGACCTGATTGGCGAGAATGGTCTTCTCAAGCAGTTGACCAAGCTGCTGGTCGAGCGAGCCTTGGATGCCGAACTGACCGAACACCTCGGCCACGAACGCAACGAAGCGGTGGCCAACCCCGCTGGCAACACCCGCAACGGCAAGAGTAAGAAGACCCTCAAGGGCGATTTCGGCGAACTGCCCATCGAAGTGCCCCGCGACCGCCATGGCAGCTTCGAGCCCCAGCTCATTACCAAGCACCAGACCCGCTGGGCGGGCTTTGACGACAAAATCATCTCGCTGTACGCCCGCGGCATGACGGTTCGCGAGATACAGGCCCACCTCAAAGAGATGTATGGCACCGAGGTCTCACCCAGCCTGATTTCCTCGGTGACCGATGCCGTGGCAGACGAGGTCAAGGCATGGCAGGCCCGCCCGCTCGATGCCATCTACCCCATCGTCTATCTGGACTGCATCCATGTGAAGGTGCGCGAGGGCGCCGTGCGGGTCAAGGCGGTGTACCTGGCCATTGGCATCACCATGACGGGCGACAAGGAGGTGCTGGGCCTGTGGCTGGCGCAGACCGAGGGGGCCAAGTTCTGGCTGCAGGTCGTGACCGAGCTACGCAACCGGGGCGTGCAGGACATCTTCATCGCCTGCGTCGATGGGCTCAAGGGCTTCCCTGACGCCATCGAGGCCGTCTTCCCCAAGGCGGTGGTGCAGCTGTGCATCGTGCAGATGGTGCGCCACAGCCTGAACTATGTCTCGTGGAAGCGCCGCAAAGAAGTGGCGACCGACCTGCGCCGCATTTACACGGCCGCCACTGCCGAGGAAGCCCAGCTGATGCTCGGGGAATTCGAGGTCCGCTGGGATGCAGAGTACCTGCCCATCGGCCAGTCCTGGCGCAGGAACTGGAGTCGCTTGACCCCGTTCTTTGACTACCCGCCCGAAATCCGCAAGGTCATCTACACCACCAACGCCATCGAGTCGGTGAACATGAGCTTGAGGAAACTGACCAAGAACCGGGGCTCTTTCCCCAGTGACGAGGCGCTGACCAAGCTGTTCTATCTGGCCCTGCGCAACATCAGCCAGAAGTGGACCATGCCCATCCGGGATTGGAAGGCTGCGCTGACACGATTTACCATTCAGTTCGGAGACCGTATCTCCGTCAATTGAAGTCCGAACCGTTTACACAAAAATTCGGACACGCCCCTTGGCACGGGTGCACCAGCTATCCGCAAGCAGCCTTGACTAGACAGTGGCCACGCTGCGGTGAACCACCACTCCTGGCCGCTGGTACTGAGTCAGTCTTGTGCATCGTCAACAGGCCATCTCACCTGCGCCTCGACCAATGCCTTGATCACGATCGCAGTTTCACTGTCCGCCGGGTTGTAGACGAGCATTGCCAGATCAGGTCTGCCTTCAACGAGAAACGTTGAGTACTCCAACGCAAGCAAGCCTGCCGTCCTGTGCCTGACGTGCTTGATGCCCTCGCCAGACTGCTGCACTGCGTTGTTGCGCCACATGCGTTCAAAGTCTGAACTGGCGTTGCAGAGTTCCTCAGCGAGTACGTGCATGCCGTCACTGGCACCAGCACGTGCGGCATCTGCGCGGAAGACAGCAACGATGAAGCTCGCCACGCTCTCCCAGTCCAACTGAGCTTCGCGAACGGCGGGGTCGAGGAACATTCGGCGCAGCACGTTACGCTCGCGGACCGGCATTTGCCCGTAATCCGAGAGCACCGTCGATGCAGCCTGATTCCACGCGAGAACGTCCCACATGGCTGTTCTCACCAGTGCAGGAGTGGATCCGAAGGAGTCCAGAACGCGTTGAAGTCTCGGCGTGATGCCGCACTCTGGATGGTAGCGAATTTCCGGGGGGCGACCAAGTCCCAGGATGAATGCATGCTCACGTTCCACATCCGTGAGCAGCAGGGCATCTGCTATGCGATGCAGCACTTCTGCCGAAGGTGCGCCTCCGCGGCCTTGTTCCAGCCACGTGTACCAAGTGGCACTAATGTTGGCGCGCTGTGCCACTTCCTCTCGCCTCAGGCCTGGTGTCCTGCGACGTGTGCTGGGCATCCCCAGGGCAATCGGATCCATCCGGGTTCTTCGATCCCGCAGGTAGATGCCCAGTGATGAGTTGTCTGAATCCACGGTCATGCTTGGGGAGAATGGTGGGATTTATACCGGTATAAAGTCACGTATTTACCAGCATAAATGATCAGACGACAGTGTGCTCCTTTCTTGCTAAGGAGAGCATTTCATGTACGTTTTCATTACTGGCGCGACCGGTTGGGTCGGCTCCACTGTGGTTCAGGAGCTGCGGGATGCAGGACACTATGTCACCGGACTTGTCCGGAGTGAGGACCGAGCAGCGGCGTTGGCCTCAACAGGTGTTCGTCTCGTGCGTGGCTCACTCGACGATTTGTCGCTGTTGACCGAGACAGCAGCGAGGTCTGATGCTGTGATTCACACGGCCTTCAACCATGACTTCTCGCGGTTTGCCGAGAACGCTGAACAGGACCGAAAGGCCATTCGGGCATTGGCCACCGGGCTGCAAGGGGGGGGGCGCCGACTTATCGTGACCTCCGGTGTGACACTGGTAAGCCCGGGGCAACTTGCGACTGAGGACATGCCACAAGGAGACCTGTTGCACCCCCGTCGATCCGAGATCGAAGCGCGCGCCGTCGAGGAGCTGGGAGTGCGCGTCTCAGTTGTGCGCCTGGCGCCTTCTGTGCACGGGGTGGGCGACCATGGGTTTATTTCCACCCTGATCGAGCTGGCCCGGCGCACAGGTGTCTCTGCTTACATGGGTGAGGGGCGAAACCGATGGCCTGCGGTTCATCGCTTGGACGCCGGACGTATGTACCGTCAAATCCTGGAGGTTGCTGAGCCACGCTTCGCCTATCACGCGGTTGCTGATGAGGGCATTGAGTTCAGGGCGATTGCCCAAGTCATCGGTCGACAGCTGGGCTTGCCTGTTCAAGCACGGAGCGCCGAGCATTTTGGGTGGTTCGCCAGTTTCGCGGGTGGTGACTTTCCGGCTTCCAGCGGGCGAACAAGGATTGAACTCAAGTGGATGCCAACTCAGCCCGGACTGTTAGAAGACTTGACCAGCCCGGAGTACTACTGATTCAGTTCGTTGACGAGATCTCGCAAATCGAACGGCTGTTGTGTGTCAGGAGTACCAGTTCATGAATAACTACTCTCTGCTAGGAGCCTACCGTCAGGGTTAGATGCTGGGTGGCCGATTGAATTCGCCGCTGGTTGCAGTCACTCGCAACGCCCCGAGTGACCGGTTGAATCCGCCCCCTCGTATCCGACACACAGACCCTCGGCTTGCCTGTGACGCTAAGGGCGCGGTCGCTTTGGCCTGCAATAATTTGACGCCTGCATCGTCAACCTCGCTTTGCGAATAGCGTCTGGGCGGCATGCTGGGTGAATGCGACACCGAACGCACTGACCGAACTATAGCCAACGCGTTCCGCAATTTCGGCGATCTTCAGTTCGCCGCGCCGCAACAGTCGCCGGCGAGCGCCATGCGCCAAGCCAGCAAATATGTTATCGGCGCCACAGCGACGGCTTGGCTGAAACGCTCGAAGAAAGCCGAACGCGACATCGCAACCTCGCGCGCCAGCTATGCGATGCTCCAAGAAGCAGCGGGGCTTTCGTGCATGGCGCGCAGTGCTATCGCTAGCTTAGGGTCAACGCTCACCCCAGCCTTCGTAAAACACCCGCAACTTCTCCATGGCTGGCCCTTCTGTGCGGCCCGGGTTTTGCGCGGTGCCCGCTGACGTGTGGCAAGCTGGGCCTGCTCCATCTCGGCAATCGACTGCAACTTGATTACAAACAGCGATTGCAGTTTTTCGGTCAGTCCCAAGGCCTGCACAACGCGAACCAGCGATACTACGGAGGACTGGCCGGCTTTTTCGAGGGGCTTGCCCGTGCTGACCGAGACCTCGGCTCGCTCGGCGAGGTCGGCCTGCGCCAGCGACTCCGACAGGCCACAGCTTTCAACCGCAGGCCCAACTCTGCAGTGATTTAATCGCTGGTGGAAAATGCAAAGCCCAATATTTGGTCCACTAGCAGGCTGCTGAAATACTCCCCTCGCCCACGAGCTTCATCCCCGGCCCTCGCGCATTTCTCGCGCCAAGTTTCCGTATTCTGAAACTCAGTACTCCAGGTGGGCCCTTTTTGCCTTCTCCAGCTCGATTTCTCGCCCTTTTTTCCTCACATCTGCCCCTGCAGACGGATTTGCCCCAAGGAACGCAGTCGCGTGAGGTTGTAGCCCGCCATCGTCAGCACAAACATCTGATCAACCTTCTTGATCCCACGCACCAGCACCTGGCGCATGTGCCCCACCGTCTTGGCCCAGCCAAAGCCTTGTTCTATGAGCTTTCTCTTTTGCTGCGAGATGGCGTAGCCTTCGCTGTCTGCTATTGCCTCGGGCACCTAGGCTACTAGTGCTTTCTTCTAGTAGCCAGCACTTCAATCCACAGAGCCCTCCAGCATTTGTAGACGCCTCCTCAGCGACCAACGCAAGTTGAAGCGCATTGCTCAAGGCGACAGGCTGCGCACTCGTCAGTGAAAACAGTCGCTCGAACAGCGCCCAGAGGCTGGATTGTTCGACTTCGTCGATTTCAACGCCCAAGTCATGGCAGATGGCCGAAGCACGCCGTGCTTGTCAGCCACAGCATGCGCACTTTCCTGGTGAGTGCAAAGCTCCCTAACTTCCGCTTGCTTCGGTCTCTCGGAATACTTTCGTTGGCATCCCTGGTGCCGTAAGCGTGCTGTCATTCACATGGCTCGATACGTCCACCGGACCGGAGAACAGAATTATCGGTTGCGGCCTTCCACTTGGGTCGAGGCGACGGGCTCGGGCCATAGCAGCGACCGGTGGATATGGACGCCGGCCATGGCACCGTTGCCCACGGCCAGCGATACCGAATGCGGTGCCCGTGCCACGTCGCCACACGCAAATACACCAGCCACCGAGGTCTTGTTCTCGGCATCGGTGCGAATCTGCATGCCCATGGGCGTTTCTTCCAGCGCGCAGCCCATCGCTTCCGCGAAGGGACTGGCTGGAGAACTGCGCGTCGCCGCGAACAGACCCGTAAAGCGAAGCAGGCGCCCATCGGCCATGGCCACATCGGCATGCCCGTCGATCCTGTCGATGGTTGCATCCTCGATCGTCACGCCACGGCGCTCCAAGGCAGATCGGGCTTCCTGGCTCAGTTCCGCGGCACCGTTGACGAGTAAGGTCACATCGCCCCAATCGGTGAGCAGTTCGGCTTGATGGATGGATATCTGGCTGGCGCCAAGGATGCCGATACGGCCCTGGTCAAGCTCATAGCCATGGCAATATGGACAGTGGAAGACCGACTTGCCCCAGCGCTCCGCGAGGCCATCGACAGCAGGAAGCTGGTCGGCCACGCCGGTGGCCACCAAGATGCGGCGGGCGCGGTGCGAGCCGCCGTTGGACGTCGTGACCGTGAATTCGTCCAACTGTCCCGTTACAGCTTCGGCCCGCCCTTCAAGCCAGGTCAACGTCGGATAGGCCTCGAGCTGGCGGCGAGCGTTCGCTACGATCTCTCCAGGGGCCACGCCATCCTGGCCGAGAAATCCGTGCGAATGGCTGGCGAAGCGGTTGCGCCGCTCGCCCGCGTCGATCACCAGCACGGTCCGCCGCGCCCGTATCAATTGCAGGGTTGCAGCCATTCCAGCATAGCTGCCGCCGATAACGATGACGTCGTACTGCATGGTCAACTCCTCCTACGTCGTGCCGCTGCATGCCGACGCGCGAAATCGGCGGCTAGGTCGGCAAGAGTAATTTCCGAGAATCGCTTGAGCAACAGCGCCTCTGCCTCGGCAAACGTTCCTTCCAGCGCGGCATTGACCGATTGCTCGACCAGGCACTCCGGTGCTTCATTGCGGTTGCCGATGGCGAACATGGCGGGTTCGCCCAGCGCTTCGTGCAACTGACGCAAGGTGACCGTGCGAAGGTCTGCATGGATGCGCCATCCACCCGCGTGGCCGCGATCAGAAGTCACGATTCCTGCTTCTCGCAGATACCCCATGGTGCGCCGGACGACGACTGGATTGGTGCCCAGGCATTGCGCTATGGTTTCGGAGGTGACGGGGCCATCCTGCTCGGCCATGTGCAGCAGCGCATGCAGGACGGAAGATAGGCGACTGTTGTGTTTCATGTAACTAATGATATTACGTATTGGGTGGTGTGTCAAGATGACTCGAATATGAGATCTCGCCGAGCCGCAGGTTTCACATCCGCTACAACGCCTGCAAGATTGTGGGTGCGCCGAAACCAGCTAAAGCCCCGATGCGACAGATCCTCAGCAACACAACCGGGGCACAGGTGCACCTTGTCTGTGTACAGTCGTGATCCAAGGATTTTTACGATCCCCCGCCTGTCTGTAGATCCGTGAAGAGTTGGCGCTGTGTCACGATCAGCAACTCGTAGCGTCGGCAAAAGGCTGTGCTGTCTCGCGTAGTCGGTAACGCTCATCACCGCGATCGTGGCCACCTGCTCCAGCCAGGAAAAATGAGGCCGCACCTTCACAGTGCCCCTCCGCGAGTCTCTCAACTAGCCGCAGCCTATAGCTCTTGGCTGTCCGGCCGCATAAAAGCGGTCCAATCCGTCCAGCATGGGCAAGAACGAACTCGTGAGGCATTGGAGCCCTTCGCGGCGAAGTCATTTCGCCCCCCAACCTCTCCAGTTCTGCGACAACACGGCGCGCTTGCAAAGGCGCCCGTTCATACGGCTTCCCTACCGGAGATAACGTTTTGAACAATTGCACGACGGGCGAATGCTACGCGATTGCTGCCGTTCGCATCTCGGTCACGAATGGGTACTATCGGCCACGAGCGGTCAATCAAAGCACGCAATCTTTGCTCTTGCCCCGACCGTTTGTCGACGTGATCGGCTCCAACGGACAGGTAAAGGGATTGACCGAACTATCACTTTGGTGAAGAATTTCGCGGCAGGTTTGGAGGAGATTCTCATGGAAAATCCCAGGCTGTACCAGTTCAACCTGCCCCAACGCAACCGGCCGCCAGACATAATCCTGAGCGATCCGTGGTATCCGGGTGTCCAGTCTTGCTGGGAGCGGTGTACTACCAAACGCAGCGTGGACCCCATCTATGGAATCCGGGCTGTGGTGATCCATGCCACCGCCGGTACGTCCTCTTCGGGCGCAATCTCGGTCATGAAGCGGCGTGACGATCCGGCCTCATTCCACTGGCTGGTGCCTGACGAGGACGAAGCGCAGCATGGGCACCTGGTTTGGGCCTGCGCGCCGGAAGCGCTGGCTGCATGGCATGTGCGCAATGCGGCGTCCCACCCCGATGTAAACGGCGGCGCTGGCCGCGTCAATCACTGGTCACTGGGAATCGAGGTCGTAAACGCACAAAAAAACGATCCATTCTCCGATTGGCAGATTGAAGCCACAGCCCGCATCGTGCGGTACTGTTGGGCGAAGTACCCCAATCTGAAGCATGTCGTGTCGCATGCCAAGCTTGATCCAGGGCGGCGCAGTGACCCCGGTGAGCACTTTGATTGGCTTCGTTTCAAGTCGCTCGTGCTTGTGGGCGGCAACGACGAATTGCCTGCACTCGTCGCGCAGGCCACGCCGCTCTCGCGCCTACGATCGCCCGCCTCCTCGCCCTGCTGCGATGTCGGCCCCGTCACCGATTGATCCTCACCGCTTCGCGGTCCGCAACTTGGCGAGCATCCGCGAAGGCCATCCCAACAGTCGTGCCGACCCTAAGGAGCGATTCCATGCCCACTGAAGCTTCGACGCAATCCAACGAGCGCCGGTATCCCATCATCTACGTACGCGGCTTTGCGTTCTCTGCCGACGAACGCGACGACACTGCCGCAGACCCCTATTGCGGGTTCAACGTGGGCTCCTCCGTCTATCGAGCCAGTGCAAACAAGGAGCGGCCACGCTCTTACATGTTCGAATCCCCGGTCGTCCGGCTCGCCAACGAGCACGACTACAACGTGATCTACGAGGACGGTCTGAGTGTGATGGACCCTGCGTTCACTACCGGCGATGAGGGCGCCGAGCATGTCAAGGCTGGCATACCGCTGAACTCGATCATCATCCACCGCTTCTACGACTCGGGGTCCAACTTGCTTGGCAACGGCAAGAGCCGTTCCATTGACGAATACGCTAGGGAATTGGGCGCATTGATCGCCACGGTGCGACGTCTCGTCCGCCCACGCGCGCTGGCAATCAACCCCAGCTATCGTGACACAGAATTCCGCTGCTACTTGGTGGCGCATTCCATGGGCGGACTCGTCGTGCGCGCCTTGTTGCAGAACGCCGCCAACGAAGTGACCCAAATCGACTTTGCCGGCCGTATAGAGCCGGCGGCGCCGGTACGTGGATGTGTCGCCAAGGTCTTTACCTACGCCACCCCCCATAACGGCATTGAGTTCGCAGGACTCAACGTGCCGGAATTCCTTGGTGACGTTAGCAAATTCAACCGAGATACCATGCGCCAGTATTTGGATACTGTGCCGATCGGCGGAAAAGTCAACTACTTACCGCCGGGTATTCAGCCCCCCCCGACCCATTGGTTCACGATGGTCGGCACTAACCGGCTTGACTACGAGGTTGCCCATGGTGCATCGCGAACCTTCGTGGGTCGTGGCAGCGACGGTTTGGTTCGGATTGATAACGCGACACTATGGTATCAGGACCCACCCGGCGAAACAGGGCGAGTCCTGCCCGTTGCCTGTGCTTATGCGTACCGTTCCCATTCAGGTGCGTTTGGCATCGTCAACTCGATGGAGGCCTACCAAAACCTCCGTCGCTTCCTCTTCGGTGACTGTAGGGTAGATCTTTGGCTGGACATAGAGTCTGCAACTCTACCCGACGATGTCCAAAAGCAGGAGAGCGTACATAACCGGCGTGTCGATGCTGTCTACCAAATCGAACTAGTCGCTTCACCTCGCGGAAAGCCCTGGGCGCTCAGCCGACGCAAGGCCGAAGAGGACTCTCCGGCTTGCCGCACCTACCAGGAGATTCGCAGCGGCATGAGCGAGCCGGTCCATCTATCCACCGTCTTCCTGATGAACACCGCCCGAGTGAACCAGAATCGGCCCGGCCTGTCCTATGCTGTCACGCTCGGAGTGAAGGCGCCCGACTACGAGGTGGACCGTGCATTCTGGAAGGACGGTCACTACGAGGGAGTCTCGATCTTCCGCGACTCGCTGATTGTCACCATTTATGACCCAGTTGCGCACGCCAAGTTCATCCAGCAACCGACCGACGAATGGCTGGTGCGATACCACTGGTTGCAGCGCGAAGGCGAAGTGGATCCCAATGGCGAACCGATCGAAGAAGAGTGCCGGTTTTCCCCGGCTTCGCTGGAGAAGCCGGTAACCGTGAAGGTTCCGCTGTACCAGGACCGGATGAGCGCATCTACCGGGCGCATTGAAGCTACTCTTCGGATGGAGGCAAGAGTATGGGCCTAAATATCACAAACACTGGGTTACGAGGAGAGGTCCCATGAAGTATTCGACTCAGCAACCTCAATTACTCATCGTGCTCACCCTGGCACTTACAGGCTCTGCAATTGCTCAAGTCGACTGCCCCGCCGGACCGCTGAGGTGCATCATTCTGCCTACTTCACAGCCTGCACCGCAACCCGGCACCGCTCCAATACCCAAGCCCAAGCCAGCTCCTGGCGCGACGTGGCTCCCTGCCGGACCCGGGCGCATTGAAGCGGATAGAGCACTGACCAGCAAGTCCACATCGTCACTCATCAAAGAGCTCCAACTTCCACGACTTACCCCGAATGACCTCCCGGCTGTGCAAACCATATTGGGCGATCAGGTGAAGACGCTGGAGCCCAACAAGTATTACTACGCACCGAGCAACAACCGCGGGGTCGTTTTTCAAGGTCTGGAACTGAAAAAGTGAGCCACGAAATGACGGTGCTGGCGGGCTTCGCGGCAGCTACTGCAAGCGGCTTCCTCATTCCTTTCGCGCTGATCGCAGTTTGGCAGCGTAGTGCGTTGAAGGAGGCCGGTGCGATATTGATTGCACTGGCATTAATCGGAGCCAGCGCCGGCACTGCCGGAGGAATGAGCCGGGTTGGCGCCATCGGCTCAATAGTTCCCGCGTTCTTAGGCCTTCTGGGTGGGCTATCGCTTTATCTTTTCGGTCTTGACCGTTCCAAGGGACTCATCGCGTCATTCGGTGCGGCTGCAGTCTCCTTGGCGCTCATCGTTTCATACTCTTTGGGCGCAAAGCAGCGGAATGTTGCCGAAGACCATCGCGACATTCGATCCATCTGTGCTCAGGCCTATACCAATCAGAAGCTCCTGTCGGACCCTATCGCGTACGCCGAGTTTCGTCGCAGGCTAGGCGAGCCATTTTGCAACGACGCAATGAATTGGTGGATAACGCCGTAGTTGGAGGGTGTAGACGAAATCAACCGATCGTGGCGATGCTGGAGAGAAGAATACCCGCCTCGGCCAGCCAGACCCCCGCTGTGGAGATAGACGATCTTGCGATCGCGGTGCATGACGTTGCAACACAAACTCTCATTGCAATGAATGGCGGTTTCGCCGCTCTCAGCCTGTATGACCCCTCTGGGTTGTTTTGCGACGGTCGCACAACGGCCATAGACCGACATCGGCCCAAGGCACGACTCAGGACATCTGGATGGCTGTTCCAGTCGGGCAAAACGAAGGGCGAGGCAGATCCAACCGGAAAATGTCTCCTATTGGCTCAATCTCGCGGTCGTGGAGGCTTGTCGCCCGTGTTCCCTACAGCCATCTACCTACCCAATTTACGACATCGGCACAGGTAACGAACATGCCATCATTTCGAGTCAGAGCGCGGTACACGCCCCCGCCGGGAATGGACTGGATCATACGTGCCCCTGCCACAGGCTGGAGGCCCACCCATATACTGGAATCTGGCGTTCGATTGCGCTGGATAAGCATTCTTCTTCCCGATAATTCGAGAGGTATTCGCGTCAACGCTGGCGACTCTCATGCATTCGAACTGTTGGTCCAATTTACTGAAGAAGTTATTGCAGTCGGTACAGTTTGGAAAGTTTTGCACTCGACGGTTCATTTCGCCCAGTTTGAAGTCGAAGATGTGCTTGAGGTTGCGCGTGGTGGAGAAACGATCAGTACACCGAGCCAGGTCGGAAACACTTGGATGGTTTTTTGCTGATCGATCCTGCAAAAAACTGGGTTTGAAATGCTCCAGGTGTTCGCGCTCTGCCACCAATGCCTGTGTCTGAGGGGTGTAAGGGACCGGGTTGGGCCCGCTAGGGTCCCTCGCTGTGGGGCAGAGTCCGGCCAGGAGCCGACGTTAACGTTAAGCGGTTGCGGACGCCCAACCTTGGAACTAAGGGGCAGCCGTTGGCGGCCCCCCGGCTGACGGGCTTCATATTTGTGCGAATGAATGACGGTGACATTGCGCGCACCCGCGATTCACATAATTCAGCCTCGCGGTGTGCTTCGCATGCTTTACGGCTTTACCAACTTCTCGTAGGAAAAGAACCCTGTAAATGACAGATACGTCAGACAAATTTTCTTGCGGTAGTCGCAGTCTAGCGGCCGACTGGCCGTGGCAGATGGCGCGTGCAAGCCTCGTTACTATCGCAGGTATTGCCTGGATGGGCACTGCAATGGCACAAGCCCTGTGCCAGCCCGGCACCACCACGCAGGACTACGCGTACACCGGCGCACAGCAGTCGTATGTGGTGCCCGCTGGGGTCGACCAGATCGCCGTACAGGTATTCGGAGCACAAGGCAATGGCGGGGCCTTCGTTGCGGGCTCGGGCAGCACCGGTGGCCTGGGTGGCTCGGCCAAAGGTACCTTAGCTACTGCAGCCGGGCAATCTCTGTTCGTCTTTGTGGGCGGTCAAGGCAATGGTGGCTTGGGCGGGGTGGCCGATACCCAGTCCAGAGCAGGGGGCAACGGCGGCGAGGCCTCGGACCTTCGACTGGGGAGCAATGCCATTGGCTCGCGGGTGATCGTGGCTGGCGGTGGCGGCGGTGGCGGAGGACAGTCCACCAACGGCGGAGTTCAGGGCAGCGGTGGGAATGGCGGCGCTGGCGGTGGCGATGCTGGTGGCAACGGAGCCAATGCCATAGATGCTCCTACCCTCACGGGCGGCGGCGGGCAAGGCGGCCAGTCGGGCGTCGGTGGCGCACCAGGACAAGGCTGCAGTTTTGCCTCGGGAACGGCAGGCAATGGCACCACCGGGCAAGGCGGCAGCGGAGTGTCCATTGCCTTCACCTCCAACTTTGGCGGCGCTGGCGGCGGCGGTGGCGGCGGGCATGTGGTGGGTGGCGGCGGTGGCGGTGGAACCGCTGGCACGGCCATGTGTACCTTAAACCTCACGGGGGCTGGCGGCGGCGGGGCAGGTGGAACCTCTGCGGCATTTGCCGGTATCAGCGGCTTTGCCAGCAGCAATGGGGTCCGGTTCGGGCACGGTTTCGTGCGCCTATGCATACCTGCCACCGCGCAGGCCTTGAGATTTAGCGCGGTGCCTAGCCAGACTTACAGCGCCGGGGGAACGTTCTCCATCAATGCTGCGGCCAGCAACATCGGCCCAAATTCTGGCAACCCGATTACCTACGCATCGCTCACCCCGGGCATTTGCACGGTGAGCGGCACCACGGTCAGCATGGTGTCACTTGGGACCTGCACCTTGGAGGCCCGCCAGGCAGGAAGCACCATTTACACATCTGCGTCCCCTGTCTCACAAAATGTACTGATCGGGGCGGCAGTCGCGGTGCCCGCGTCGATTCCGACTCTGAGCGAATGGAGCGTGCTTGCGGCAGGGCTGCTGATCGCGGGTGCTGCGGCGGCGGTGCTACGGCGACGCATCTGATGCCTCTGCCTCGCCCGCAAAGAGGGTGCAGTTGCAATTCTTGAAGATTGGTTGAGTGCGCCAGCCGCTCAGCTCGAACGCTGTGCGGTCGATTAGTGCTTCAAGTTCGGCGACTCAAATTCCATAATCCCAAGACGCTTGAGAGACAGCAAAGGGTCGTTTTGCGACGGTCGCACAACGGCCAAAAGCCGACATTGCGCAGATAAGGAAAAGTCTAATGACAGCTTGGATTCTGTTGCTTCTCACGCTGTGTTGCGTATGGCTGTGCGTTGACGCATCTAAGCTCAACGCACCATTGCGCGATAAGCATCCGAATACTCCAGAAGGTAATTCGCGCGTGACGTTTGAAGGTATCTACGCACCATTCGGACTTGGAGTATTGGCATGGCTTTTTCTGGCAATGAGCATTCTCCTGGGAGTTCTTACCGTTCGCGAGTTTCTTGCATAAGTTCCTTAAAACGATGTCCGCTATGCATTTCCAGTCACCTGCGTCACAAGGCAAAATTCGGCCGGTAACAGACATTGGGAGGATCGACTGATGGGTTGGGCTTGGATCGGGTTCGGCTTACTTCTGCTTGGGCTCGGCGGGGACTCTCTTCGCCATATCGTCGTTCGCCGTCCCACCAGTCGAGAAGTAGCGGAAGCTGTATTTGGGCCCGGGGCGAAGGACTTGCCTCCAGCCTTGGAAGACATGGCACGTACCCGCTGGATGATTCAAGGCTCTTCGCTTGCGCAACTTCTGGCAGTCCTCTTCGCTGTCGTTGGTATTTTGTCGATTATTGGAGGCTCGCTGTTGCTGCTATGAGAGGCTGCTTTGGGCCCTGAGCCGACAGTGGGCATCCCTTCCCAAAAGCAGTCATTGATTCAGATTGATCGGTGCCCAAAGCGTACAGAAGGCGGGTCAAGTTCAGCCTACTGGCACGCTATAGTTTGCGGACTTAACGCTTGCCGGGTTTCGCAGAATTTTGCACCTGGACATTTAAACAGGTGCCTGCTTGCAAACCCGTGCTGCAAGCCACTTCCCGGAGGAATCAATGTCCAGAATATCCCGCACGGTCCAGTTTATCCCGCAGGTTTTGCGGGATACATCACGTTAGTCCGCACATGGTGTCTGTGGCAGAACTGAAGACCGATGAGAGCGAGTTCCACACGTCGTACCGCATCTTCATCGACGCGGTGCAGATGCTCGCTTCCTCTCCGGAGGATCAATGCGCCGCAATGGGCGATTTCAATGTCGCCTGGGAGCTCAAAGACGATGTACGTGCCGGAAAGTATCTTGTGGGTCAGGGATACCTGAATGAGGTCCAGGAAGCGTGGGTACTGGCTCTCGCGGGAGCACTGGACGCCGTTCCGGCGCAAGTACTGCCCGCCGGCGCAGGGCGTGAGACGAATCTCCTTGGGATGAAGCACCCCTCCTGGGTGCCCTTGCGCGTGATTGCCAATGTAGTCCTCGATGCACTGAGGCCCTTCACCGAACAAAATGCCAAGTACTTGCAGCTTCCGTGGCCTGCGGGCTAACAGGTCGTTCGACGCGGACACGCACCGGCAAGGCGCCGCAAGCCGTGCGCGGGAGCATACGTCTTGCGGCGCCTTGCCGGTGCGTGCCGGTCAACTCCGACGTTAAATCACAAAGGAGGGAAGCATTTTGGAAGCGCTAATACTTTCGCTAATTCTGGTTGTAGGGGGCATCTATTTCGGCTTTCGCAACGTCCGTCTTCTGCGAAACGAAGCGGCGCTTCGAGAGTACATGCAGAGCAGTCCCAAGGCGACGTTGTGGGTAAGAAAGTACGGGCTCGATGGCGCGACAAAGATGGTCCGTGAATCCTTTATCCCGCTTGGTTTAGTCATCTCTACTGCGATGGTGGCGTTCGGAGGGTGGAATCTGTGGCGCATGTATCTGTGAGGGCGTGCCGGCACAGTGCGTGTGGTTTAACTTTGCCGTCGAGGCGGACCGCCTGCGGCGTCCGCTTTCGTTTACGGTGACCGGCTGCTACTGGCCGTGACCTGTCGTTCACGACCGGCGGCTTTGCAGCATGCCGATCGCCTTCGCGCGGCACCATGAAGCCCATCTGGCGATGTGAATTTCAGTGGATCGTCCAGACGAGCCGCTGCCAGGTGCGCGAGATGTGGCACCGCCAGGTCTCGGTGATCTGCGCCAGGGCATGACGCTCGACGAGTTCGCGACGATCCTGCGCACCAAGGGCGCCGCCGCCGAGGTGCACCACGCGACCGACAGCAGCCTCGACGAATTCCGCTCGGCGAGCCACGCCGGCATATAGTCGTCGACTACCTGCGCCGAACGCTCGAGCAGGAGCGCGGCGTGTTGATTTCCACGCAGAAGTGACCCACTAACCCCCAGGA
>NZ_ACQT01000050.1 GCF_000175235.1 Acidovorax delafieldii 2AN
CGCAGGAGGCGGCAAGCGCGCCGGCCTCGTTTTTGCTTCGATCAAGCTGTAGGGCCTTTACAGCAAGCAGGAGTAGATATCTTTTGGAGAGCAAATAAGTCAGTCCCTAAGCGCAGTGCTATGCGAGATCAGGACGCGCAGCGCGAAGTGGGATGCACGGTGGGACGCAAGGTGCGGGAATGCAAAGTGTGTGCAGGCAAAGTGTGCGCAGGCAAAGTGCAGGCCCTCTCCTGACCGCCGCCTGGTTCTTCCTTCCGGCGTGCGCCGCCTCGCCGGCAACTGCAGTGCGGTCGCAAGCGCGGCCATCCGCACGAACGCGCCACTGGCCCCCAGGCGCCACGCCTCCAACGGCGCCGCTTTGGCGCCCGTCAGGGCAAAAAAAAGCTGCGGGCGCTTGTGCAGCAAGCGCTCGCAGCTATTGTTACCGTAGCAAGTTTCAGAAGCCAGGCAGCACCGAGCCCTTGAACTCCGCGTCGATGAACTTGCGGATTTCTTCCGAGTGGTAGGCCTTGAGCAGCTTGGCGACCCAGGGCTTGTTCTTGTCGGCCTCGCGCACGGCGATCACGTTGACGTAAGGGCCCTTGGCGTTTTCCAGCGCGATGGCGTCCTTCACAGGGTTCAGGCCCGCGGAAATGGCGAAGTTGGTGTTGACGGCCGAGGCGTCCAGATCATCCAGCGAACGCGGCAGCTGCGCCGCGTCCAGTTCGACAAACTTCAGCTTGCGGGGGTTGCTCACCACATCCAGCGGCGTGGCCTTGAGGCCGGCGCCCTCCTTCAGCTTGACGAGGCCCTTGTCCTGCAGCAGCAGCAGCGCACGGCCGCCATTGGTGGGGTCGTTGGGCAAGCCAAAGCGCGCGCCTTCTTTCAGCTCGTTCAGGCTCTTGACCTTCTTGGAATACAGGCCCATGGGGAAGTTGACGGTGTTGCCCACCGAAACGATCTTGTAGCCCCGGTCCTTCACCTGGGCATCCAGATAGGGCTGGTGCTGGTAGGCATTGGCGTCCAGATCGCCTGCGGCCAGGGCGGCGTTGGGCTGCACGTAGTCGCTGAATTCGATCACCTGGATCTTCAGGCCGTCTTTCTCGGCCACTTTCTTGACCTGGTCGAAGATCTGCGCGTGCGGGCCCGCCGTGACACCGATCTTGAGGGGCTTGTCCTGCGCCAGCGCGCCAGTGGCGAAGCCGGCGGCCAGGGCGAGAGCGAGGGCGGATTGCAGCAGCGAGCGCTTGTTCACGGAAACACCTTTCGTTAAGAGATGTTTCGCATCTTAGGTCTGACCTTATAGAACTCAAACAACTGTTTTTCTATTTTCATAGCTCAAAAATTGAATAATAAATCGCAGCCCGCCGTTGCAGGGCCGGTTTGTCAACCTGCCAAGAGGCTCATCGCCCGGCGGCGTTGCGCACCACAGGATCGAGGTGAATGGTCAGTATCTCGAAACAGCATTCGGGGTTGTTCGGCGCCTGCTGCACGCACGCATGCGCGGCTCGCCGTGAAAGCACTGCAGACGAACCATCGGATGCAGCTTCTCGATGGCGGCCCGGGCAATGTGGGCCAAGCGCAGCTGTGGCCCGGTCTGCGTCGGGAGCCATGCCCTGTCTTTACAGCAAGGCGCACAAGCCGGTAGGCAGGCCTCGTGTTTTCTGCCATTCTGGCAACTTCGGCAGGGCACGCCCGCAGGCGGCCTTCCCCGATTTCGGTCCAAGAGAAAGCCCCGTATGCCGCAACCTCGCCCCGATTCACCGCCCGCATCGCCCCAGTCGCCCTGGCAGTGGAATCCCAACAAGCTGTGGCTGGTGATACTCGCGCTGACAGCACTGTTTTGGCTGCGCGATCTCTGGGTCACCTCCAACCAGGTGCAGCCCATTCCCTACAGCGAGTTCCTGCAGCACCTGAAGGCCGGCCAGTTGCAGTCCCTGTCGATCAGCAGCCAGTTCATCGAGGGCCAGCTCAAGACACCGCTGCCCGATGGCCGCACGCGCATCGTCACGACGCGCGTCGAACCCGCCCTGGCGGCGGAACTGGCTGGCTACGACGTGCGTTTCGAAGGCGTGGTCGCAAACAAGCTGTTGAGTGAGCTGCTGTCGTGGGTGGTTCCGGGGCTGCTACTGCTGGCCCTCTGGAGCTTCATCGGCCGGCGCATTGCCTCGCAAGGTGGCATGGGCGGACTGCTGTCCGTCGGCAAAAGCCGCGCCAAGCTGCATTCGGAAACCGACGTCAAGGTCAGCTTCGACGACGTGGCGGGCGTGGATGAGGCCAAGGCTGAGCTGCGCGAATCGGTGGATTTCCTCCGCAACCCCAAGGACTATGGACGGCTGGGCGCGCACATGCCCAAGGGCATCTTGTTGGTGGGGCCGCCGGGCACCGGCAAGACCCTGCTGGCGCGCGCCATGGCCGGCGAGGCTGGCGTGCCCTTCTTCAGCATCACAGGTTCCGAGTTCGTCGAGATGTTCGTAGGCGTTGGTGCGGCGCGCGTGCGCGACCTGTTCGAACAGGCCCGCGCCTCCGCACCCTGCATCATTTTCATCGACGAGCTCGACGCCCTGGGCCGCGCGCGCGGCGTGGGCCCGCTCTCGGGCGGCCACGACGAAAAGGAGCAGACGCTGAACCAGCTGCTGGCCGAAATGGACGGCTTCGATACCAGCGCGGGCGTGGTGATCCTGGCCGCCACCAACCGCCCCGAAATCCTTGACCCTGCCCTGCTGCGTGCCGGCCGCTTCGACCGCCAGGTGCTGGTGGACCGGCCTGATCGCAAAGGCCGCGCAGATGTGCTGCGCGTGCACCTCAAGAAAGTGCAGTTGGGCAGCGATGTCGACCCCGATGCGGTGGCGGCACTGACGCCGGGTTTCGCTGGCGCCGATCTGGCCAACCTGGTCAACGAAGCGGCACTGCTGGCCACGCGGCGCGGCGCCGATGCCGTCGTGATGGCGGACTTCACCGCCGCAGTGGAGCGCATCGTCGCCGGGCTGGAGCGCCACCAGCGCGTGCTCGGTGAAAAAGAGCGGCGCACCGTGGCCGTCCACGAGATGGGCCATGCGCTGGTGGCGATGACACTGCCGGGCTGCGATCCTGTACACAAGATCTCCATCATCCCGCGCGGCATCGGCGCGCTTGGCTACACCTTGCAGCGGCCGAGCGAGGACCGGTACCTGGCCAGCGAGAGCGACCTGCGCAACCGCCTCGCCGTGCTGCTGGCCGGGCGCGCGGCCGAGGTAATGGTGATGGGCGAGGTCTCCACGGGAGCGGCCGACGATCTGGTCAAAGCCACGGACATCGCGCACGACATGGTGGCGCGCTACGGCATGTCGCAAGAGGTCGGCCAAGTGGTCTACGAGCGCCAACAGCCGCGCTTTCTCAACCTGCCCGAAGGCATGCCACTGGAGCGCGGCCTGTCGGATGACACGTCCCACCGCATCGACATGGCCGTGCGGACACTGGTGGACGAAGCCTTTGCCCAGGCCAACGTGTTGCTGACGGAACGGCGCGCACTGCTGCAAGAAGGCGCAGACAAGCTGCTGGCGCAGGAAACGCTCACCGAAGCGGATTTGCAGCCCCTGGCCGAAGCCGCACGGCGCAAGCCTGCGGCGTGTGATGCGTGATGCGTGATGCGTGATGCGTGATGGAATATCCGCGCGGCCCAGCACCGGCCCGCTGCAGTGGGGCACTGCAGGCTTCAGATATTGTTCGAACCAGTCGGCGGCCTGCCGGGCCACGGCTTCCAAGGTCCCCGGCTCGTCGAACAAATGAGTGGCGCCCGAAGCCGCACTCGGGCAGTGTGGACAGCGCATATGGGATGCGGCCTGCCGATTGAGTTCCAGCACCTCTTCATCTCGGCTGCCCACCAGCAGCAAGGTCGGGCAAGGCACACGTGCGAGCACCTCAGCGCTGGCCAGGTCGGGGCGTCCTCCGCACGACACCACGGCCCAGATGTCTTGGCCCGGCCCGGCGGCGGCCGCGCCGGTGCTGGCCAAGCCAGCACGTTGCCGCGCGCAGTCGCTGCGTCGGCAAAGGGATATCGAAGCGGGTACGATATTCTTGGCTTTTCCCGGGCGTAAGCAGCTCAAGCAACAAGGTGCCCACGCCGCGCGCGTGCAGCACCTCGGCCACGAAGTTGTTGCGCGGGCTGTGGCGGCGGCTGCCATGGGCAAACAGCACCACCCCGAGGGGCTCCGCCGGTAGCACCAGCCCCCCTCGATACGCGCCTGTCCGACGGGAATGTGCACCAGTTGTTCCAGCGGCAATGTCATCGGTGCTTCCTGTGGAAACTTGCGCTAAGCGGCCGATCAGAAGGTGTGAATGCATCCGGCGTGTCCGAGCGGCCCGGCTCAACATGCCCCGCACGGCGCAAAGCACAGCCATAGCGCGCGCAATGGCGAGCATCTGCGTGCGCTGCAGGGTGCGTTTTTGCGGCACGGGCGGACATGGTGGGTTCGTTCACGCCGTCTCAGGCCATGCGCAGAACGGCAGCGCCCTGCAGCGTCCCCTGGCGCAATTGCTCGAGAGCGTCGTTCGCCTCCTCCAGCGCGAACACCTTGACATCGGTGCGCAGTGGCGTTTGCCGCAGTGCCTCGAAAAACGCAAGGCCGTCGCTGCGCGTGAGATTGGCCACCGAGCGGATACTGCGCTCACCCCACAGCCAGGCGTAGGGAAAGCCGGGAATGTCGCTCATGTGGATGCCGGCGCAGACCACGCAGCCACCTTTGTCCAGGTGCCGCAGGGCGATGGGCACCAGAGAGCCTGCGGGCGCAAAGATCAGGGCCGCATCCAGCGGTTGCGGCGGAACCTGGTCGGTTCCAGCCGCCCAGTTCGCGCCCAGACTGCGGGCAAACTTCTGGCTGGCGCCATCGCCGGGGCGGGTGAAGGCAAAGACTTCGCGGCCCTGCGCACGCGCCAGCTGCGTGATGAGGTGCGCCGCAGCGCCAAAGCCGTAGACACCAAGTCGGCGTGGATCGCCAGCCATGCGCAACGCGCGGTAGCCAATGAGGCCGGCACACAGCAGCGGTGCCAGATGCTCGGCCGCCGGCCCATCGGACAACGGCAGGCAGTAGCGCGCGTCGGCCAGCGTGTACTCGGCGTAACCACCGTTCAACTGGTAGCCCGTGAAGCGGGCCTGCTCGCACAGGTTCTCGCGCCCGCTGGTGCAAAAACGGCACTGCCCGCAAGTCCAGCCCAACCAGGGCACGCCCACCCGCTGGCCCAGGTGCCAGTCGCCCTGCGCATCGGGCCCCAGACCTGCGACCCGGGCCACAATCTCATGGCCCGGAACCACAGGCAGCATTGGCTCGGGCAACTCGCCATCCAGCAAATGCAGATCGGTGCGGCACACGCCGCAGGCCTCCACCGCCAGGAGCAACTGCCCCGCACGAGGGACCGGTTGCGGCAGCTCGGTCAGCCGCAGGGGTTGGCCGGGCTGATCCAGAACCATGGCACGCATGCGCAAGCTCTTGCCGGGCATCGCCGCCGCTTCAAAGCCCGAATTCCGCGTGCAGGCGCCGGGCCAGATCCGGCAGTGGCAGCCCCGTCAGGTCCAGCGGGTGGCTGGCCGAGACCCGCTTGGTGGTCGCGTCCTCCAGTTGCCCGAGCAACTGCCCCAAAAACGGATTGGTGGCAAACACCACCAGGCTACCGATCTGGCCGGCGCTCACTAACGCTTTGACCGTGTGGGCCACCTGCCGCGCGAATTCGTGACGCTCATGTTCGCGTGGATCGGTGCGCGGCGCCAGACCGCTGCGCCCGGCAATCGAGTGCCCCCCGGGCTCATGTCCAGCGCCAACGCCCTGCTGCCGGCTTTGCGGATGCGTCAAGCACTCCTTTTCCGTCCAGCGCTCGGGCTTGTCCGGGTTGAACTCCAGCACACGGGCCATCGAACTGTTGGCCACTACGACCCAGATTGGCTTGTCCATGGTAGCCCCCCTGTCTTCGGTGCGAAACACCGCTTCATCTTCCGCGCTCCGGCCGCACGGGTCAAGCCGGAACAGGTCCGGCCTGGCCCTGCCGGCAGGGCCTGAGCCCGCTGAGTCACGTGGCGCGGATGCGCTCCACCAACTCTCTGGAATGCTACTGTATTAATAGCTGCAAACGCTTACCCATAAATCGCTTTGTCACCACAAAGCAAAGAAACTGCGCTCAAGCCAAGGTTTGCAGGCCGGCGCTGGGGCCGCTCTCAGACCTTCAGCGCTACGTTGTTGAGTTTGTCCAGCCGCTCAGGCCACTCGCCCTCACTGGCGGATTGCAGCAGGATGCGCGTCCACGCCACCCATGCGTCCCACTGCACCCGCTTGTCCCACGAATTGCCCCAGGCACTGAAGCACTGCAGCGCACTCTGGGCAGCATGCCGGGCATCGTCGCCCCGGCCGGCCGACAGATACAGCTGCGCCAGCACCATCTGCGGCTCGCCCACCCAGGGGTTGTGGCGCACCGCCTGCTCCAGCACGGCGGTTGCCACGTCCAGATCCACCAGCGGCTGGTCTTGCTGGATCACCGACCAATACAGCGACGTGGCCGCCGCCTCGGCCGCCACCGACAGGTGCTGCGTGCAATTGGCAAACACCGGCGGCACAGGCAGCAGCCCCTTCAGGCCCGAGTGCTGCAGCGCCTGCCCCAGCCCCGCGATCTGGTGCAGCATGCGCCCCGTGGGCCGCATGGGCCCTGGCCACAGCGACGCGGCCCAGTGCACCCCTTGCGGGCGGTGCTGCACGTGCGGAAAACGCGAATAGATGTCGTCCTGCCAGCTGAACCACTGCTCGATGGTGTCGGCCATGCTCACGACGATGAAGGCCGCCACCTCGTCGGGCGTGAGCACGTGGCGCTGCCCGTCCTTGTCGAGCGCCAGGCTGCCATCAGCCGCCAGCCCGCCGCCCAGCACCCGCTGCACGAACTGGGTGCGCGATTGGGTGCAGAACAGGTACACGAGGTGCTCGGCCGGCGCGCCCACCAGTTCCCGCAGGCGGGCGCGCTCGCTGGCCGGGTCGAACTTCACCAGGTCAACGAAGGAATTGCCGTACACGCTGTGCAGCAACCCCAGCAGGCGCACATCCCTGGGCTGCTGCCACAGCGTGAGCGAGCGCGCCACGCCCACCAGGTGGTGGCGGAAGGTGCCGGCCTTGTGCCAGTCCTGCCCCACATTACGGGCCAGCACGGTGGGCAGCACCGGGGCCAGGTCGGGGTCGTGGGTGATCCATTCGTCGTCCAGCAAGGCCTGGGCGCGGATGAAAAGCGTCTGGTCGAGGGGGTGCAGCGGCAGGGTCATGGTGCTTTTGTCTCCGTGGGTCGATCCGTGAAGTGCACAGTATCGGGGCTTATGCGCCCCGCTGCGCCACCATGGCGCCGTGCCCCTGGGGCGGTGGACATGCAGGAATGCCGCAACGGCGGACACCCCAAGTGCGAAGCGGCATAACCCTGGCCCTGCGCCCCTGCGGCGTTGCGCCGATCTCCGTGATGCGCCCGGCACGCCTGGCATGTCCAGCCCGCAAGCCCATCGGCCGCAGCGGCCCAGGCACGCGGAGAGGACAACCCGCCCTGCAGTGTGCGGCTTCAACGCTGCGAAAGTGCATGCGGCGCCGCAGCCGCACGGGGTTGCGCGCAAAGTGCACGCCCTCGCACAGGGATGGCGGCTTGCGCGCGGAACGCTGGGGGCATGGTCCGCCTTCGGCCTGCGCCGATCCGCCCCAATCTGCCAGAAGCAAGCCCGCGAGCACGCCGAACGAACAGCCGGGCCGGCGACTGTGCTTGCGCGCACCCTTGAAGCAAAAATAGCTGCCAGCGCTTACCCCGTGGGCGCTGGCAGCTATTGTTTCAATAGTAAATATCGAAAAATTTCAGCGGTGACTGAGTTTGCGCACCGCCCAGTCGCCCAGGCTCTGGATGGCCTGCACAAAGAAAATCAGCACCACCACCACGGCCAGCATGATGTCGGGCAGAAAGCGCTGGTAGCCGTAGCGGATGCCCAGGTCGCCCAGGCCCCCACCGCCAATGGCGCCGGCCATGGCCGAATAGCCTGTAAGGCTCACGAAGCTGATGGTCAGGCCGGCGACGATGCCGGGCAGCGCCTCGGGCAACAGCACCTTCCAGACGATCTGGCCGGTGGTTGCACCCATCGACTGCGCGGCCTCGACCAACCCGTTGTCCACTTCGCGCAGCGCGGTTTCCACCAGGCGCGCGATGAAGGGCGCGGCGGCCAACGTGAGCGGAACCACCGCGGCGGCCGTGCCGATGGACGAGCCCGTGATCAGCCGCGTGAACGGAATGATGGCCACCAGCAGGATGATGAACGGCGTGGAACGCACGGCGTTCACGATCCAGCCGACGGTCTTGTTGAGCGGGCCGTTTTCAAGCACGCCGCCGCGGTCCGTCAGGCGCAGGAACACCCCGAGCGGAACGCCGATCAGGCCGCCCACCACGCCCGAGATGCCCACCATCACGATGGTTTCCCACAGCGAGGTGGCAAACAGCTCCAGCATCATTTCTGAAAAATTCTCGAACATCGCTCAGCCTTCCGTTGTCACTTCTTCCACCACCACGCCCTCGCCACGCAGCTGCGCGATGGCGTTCTGCAGCCGGGCACCGTCGCCGCTGGCATACACGGCCAGCGAGCCGAAGGTCTGGTCCTGGATCTCGTCGATCTGGCCGTGCAGGATGGAAAGGTCCAGCCCGTGCTCGCGGATCAGGCGCGAGAGAATGGGCTGGTAGGCGCGCTCGCCCGAGTACGACAGGCGCAGCAACTGCCCCACGCCGCCCTGCAGCTGGCCCGACAGGTGGCGTACATGGTCGAGCACGCTGGCGGGCAGCTCCTGCGGCACGATCTCATCGATCAGGCTCTTGGTGATGGGCTGCTGCGGGCGCGTGAACACGTCGATCACCGGGCCTTGTTCCACGATGCGCCCGGCGTCGATGACGGCCACCCGGTCGGCCACCTGCTTGATGACCTGCATCTGGTGCGTGATCAGCACCACCGTGAGGCCCAGTTCCTTGTTCACTTGGCGCAGCAGCGCCAGGATGGAACGGGTGGTTTCGGGGTCGAGCGCGGACGTTGCCTCGTCGCTCAGCAGCACCTTGGGGCGGCTGGCCAGCGCGCGCGCAATGCCCACGCGCTGCTTTTGCCCGCCCGAAATCTGCGCGGGGTAACGGTCGGCCAGCGCCGAGAGGCCCACCAGTTCCAGCAGCGGGTTGACGCGCCCGCGGATAGCCGCCTTGTCCATGCCCGCCAGCTCCAGCGGCAGCGCGGCATTGTCGAACACCGTGCGCGAGGACAAAAGGTTGAAGTGCTGGAACACCATGCCGATGTCACGGCGGGCGGCACGCAGATCGGCGTCGTTCAGCAGCGTGAGATCCCGCCCCGCGACGAAGACTTCGCCTCGGGTGGGCCGGTTCAGCAGGTTGATGACCCGAACCAGCGAGCTCTTGCCCGCGCCGCTGCGGCCAATGATGCCGAACACTTCGCCCGGCGTAATGTGCAGGTCGATGCCGCGCAGGGCCTCGACCGGACCCTGTGGGCCCGGATAAATCTGGGTGATACCCCGTAAGTCGATCATGAAATGAAATTGCGCTGCACAGCCCCCGAAGGCCGCCGCAGCGCAAGAAGTGAAGCGATACGAAACTGTAACCAGAAAATATAAACAATCAAAATATCGAAAAATAAAGTAATAAGACAATCCGGTTATTAGGCGCACTCCAGCGGATCGCCCGCATCTTGTGCCGGTCAGGCCTCCGCACGCCCGCGTGGTGCGTGGTGCGTGGTGCGTGGTGCGTGGTGCGTGGTGCGGGTCTTGGGGTCTTGGGGTCTTGGGGTCTTGGGGGTCAGCGTCGGGGCTCTGGCATTCGGGAATGCCATTTCTCCGCTATCGACCGCCAAGTGACGCATTGCCACTCATCCTTGCACCCCAAGGGCGCCAGCGCGCCGCCCACCAAAGTGGGTTCCCCATGAACGCCGGCCCCAAACATTCACCCATGTAGATGCGGCCGCAAGCTGCGCGCAACGAGGGCTCCCAGAACGAGCACGCCTGCTGCGGCGGCAGTGAACACGGGCGCCAGCCAGCCACGGTCCACGCTGGCGGCCATCAGCATGACGCCGACAGACTGCCCCAGAAACAAAAGACAGGCGAACAGCGTCACGGCCGTGCCTCGCGCCTGGGGCGCCATCTGGGTCGCGTGCGTCTGCAGCGTGTTGTGCAGCATGTAAAAACCCAGCCCTGCCAGAAAACAGCCCGCAATCGCCCACGCGGCCACTGGGGCCCACGCCAGCAGCAACAGCCCCACGGCAATCAAAGTGCCCCCCGCCAGAGCCAGTCCGCGCTCACCCAGCAGGGCCAGCCAGCGGCGGGCGAACAAGCTGTAGAGCAGTCCGCCCACACCGTACAGAACCATCACCCCACCTGCCGCCGAGGCCGACAAGCCAAATCCATTCACCATGCGCGCCGGCACGAACGCCACGGTGCCGAAAGCAAGCGCACCTTCCACTGCTACCACCGCCAGCACCCAGCGCACGCGGGGTATGCGCAGCAGATCGCGTGTGGCCGAGAGGTAGGCTGCCAGCGAAAATGCCGCCGCAGGACCTGTGCTGCATCCAGCTTGCGCTGGCACGATCGTACTCACGCGCATCTGGCGCACCAGCAGCACGGCGGCCACCAGAAACAGGGCCGACAGCACCGCAAACGCCGCGCGCCAGCCCAGGGTTTCGCTCGCTACGCCACCAAACCATTGGCCCATCATCATGCCGGTCACGGTGGCACCCATGAGGCGGGCCAGGGTTTCCTGGCGCTGTGCATAGGGAACCTGATCGCCAATCCAGGCCATCGCGAGAGGAATGATGCCGGCAGCGGCCGCACCCATGCCCGCACGCGAGGCCACCAGCACTGCCAGGCCCGGTGCCATCGCCGTGGCCGCACTGAAGAACGCGCAGGCCGAAGTGGCACCAATGATTACCCGCACCTTTCCAAAGCGATCGCCCAAGGGGCCGTAAATCAACTGCAAAACGCCATAAGACACGGCAAATGCCGCAATCACGGCCGAGGCATCGCCTGTGGTGACGTGGAATTCTTGCGCCAACGCCACCAGCATGGGATCGCACACGCGCATGGACGCCATGCTGGAAAAGGCAGCCAGGCCCATCAGGCGCAGCATGGTGGGGGAAGTGGTCATGCCGTGATTGTCGGGCAGCCCAGGTCGGCACGCTGGCTTGGCATGTGGCCATGCATTTGCCCCCCGCCAGGCATCGAGCCGATTGCACCGAAATCTGCAACGACAAGGCGCTGACCCACGCGCGCGACGCAGCTCTGACTTTCTGCCGGCCCAAATGCTTCCCTTGGGGTATCGCCCTCCCCAGCAGATCCGGGCCCCGAGTTGCCGCGCCCAATTGTGTTGAAACGTTAACGATTGGTGTGGCGCCCCAACGCAAACCATGGTCATTGACTACAAGCACTGCCCAAGTTAACGGATGGCAACATTTGGAAACCTACGCCATCAGTGGCTGAGATGCAATCGAAAGGCCTGTCAATCAGGGGACTGCCATGCCGATTGCTTATCTCAGACAACTGGCCCTGGCGCTGGAGCGCACCAGGCGTGCCGTGCGGGTAACACACCCCTTCCACCTCGTGCTGGTCCAGTGGTTGTGGTCACGCGGTTATATCGAAGCCAAGATTTCGGCCGCCGCTGCCACGTCGCGGGCTGCAGAAGTGCTCAGCGTTACCGGCCTGGGGCGCCAGCTGATCGGACAGTTGACGTAACAAGAAGCCAACGCGGCTGTGGCAGTGCGCGCATCTGTGCAGGCTGTGGCTTTCGTACCGATCTGGCGCGTCACCGCGTGCCCACAGCGTCAACTATCTGCTCGGGGCCGCAGTGATCAGATGCCAGGACCGATACTGCAAGGCAGTGTTGCCACTACGACCCTCTATCCTAGGCTGAGCGATGCAGCCGGCTGTGTTTCCCGTGCGCGCACCATCTCGACGCAATTGCGACCGGACATCTTGCCTCGGTACAGCGCGGCATCTGCCTGATGCAGGGTCTCGTCAAAAGCTGCAGCGGAAGCGAACCCCTCGGAAACACCGATGGTTGCGGTACATCGAACCGGCTCTGTCAGGCCGCTATCTTGCATCTGGCGGTCTTCAATCGCCTCGCGCATGCGCTCTGCCAACTGCGTGGCGCCGATGCTGTCTGTATCGAAGGCGACGACGACGAACTCCTCACCGCCAAGTCTGCATGTGAGATCGCCACGGCGGGCGGTGCTTCTGAGAACTTCGGCAACGCGGCACAAGACCAGATCGCCCACTTTGTGGCCCCAGGTATCGTTGATGCTCTTGAAGTGATCGATATCCACGATCAGCAGATGCGCTGACGCGGCTGGCCGGGCGCGAAAATACGCATCCAGGCCATCCATCAAGCCACGCCGATTCAGCAGCCCTGTGAGCGGGTCGCGCGCCGCCATGCCGCGCAGATCATCGGTGAGGCGACTCAAAACCAGCCAAACAGCGGATGGGGGAAGCACTGTCCCCAGGAACGACATATAGATGTAGAAGACCATCTGGAAGCGGCTGTTCATATCAAGTGCCTGCAATCCCCCAGAGAGAATCGCCACAAACTTCGCAGCATTCAGTGCACAGATACCGCCAATCAGAACGGCAAAAACAACCACCTCGGTACGCAGATCCTTGGCGAAAGTGCGGGTGCCATAGAGCAACGTCACCGTCATGGCCAGAAAGAGCAAAGCGCAGCAGCCCGCCAACAATGCATAACGGGCCTCCGAGCCGAGCGTCGACTGCACCAGTACTTGCGCTGCCGTATAGATACCGGCCAGTGCGGACAGCGGGCGCCATACGGGAACGGGGCGATTAAAGAACCGCATGGCCCCCAGCACATAAGCCACAGGAGCGCAGAGCGTGAGGGTGTGATTGACGACACTCATCACGCCCCACCCAGAAGGGCCGCCAACCAGCTGCATCAGGTAAGCCAACCCCAGCAAAAGGTTGCCGATGGCAAAGACGTCCAAGCCCATTTTCTTGCCATGCAGCTTGGTGCTGAACAGCAGAAACATCCCACTAAAGAGCAGCAGGTGCACGCAGAGCATGCCAAGGATGACGGTAGCGACCATGGATTAGCGCATTAGAGGAGTTAGCGCCTGAAGCCGCAGCGCAACGTACTGGCGCGAGGATGCGCATCCCAGAGCCATGGCAACCCCTTGGGGCCAGGCTATTTTAGTTTGCAAGCACTCAATGAGAAAAGGGCCTAGCCTTGACGGCTAAGCCCTTGATATCTCTGGTAGGACGTACAAGATTCGAACTTGTGACCAACGGATTAAAAGTCCGCTGCTCTACCAACTGAGCTAACGTCCCCCTTGCAGAAAGAAGCAGTTTTGCGCTTGCTGCAAAGCCTAGAATTATAGCGTGTTTTTGCCCGCCAAGCGGGGCCGCAAGGCCAGCTGATCAAGCACCCACCCGGCCGCGCACTGGCCAAAGGTGGCGGTAACGGCCACCGTAGAGCCGTATCCGTGGCAATTCAAGGTGCCGTCGCCTTGCACCGCACAGGAGGCATCCGGCGCAGCAACGGCTTCGCGGCTGAACACGCAGACGACGCCGATCTTGCGCCCTTCGCGGGGCGCATGGTGGTGCTTGCGCAGGCGGTACCGCAATTGCGCGAGCAAAGGATCATGGGTGACGACACTGAGATCGTCGATGTCAACCTTGTGCGCGTGCCGCTTGCCCCCTGCTGCCCCTGCGCTCACCAACAGCACCCCGTTCTCGCGGGCCCACACAGCCATTGCGGTCTTGGCCTTGATCTGGTCGCATGCATCAATGACTGCATCAACACCCGGCGGGAGCAGGCCGGGCCAGTTCTCAGGCTCTACAAAATCTTCAATGCATACCACCTGGCAATACGGGTTGATGAGCATGATGCGCTCTTGCATTGCCAGCACTTTGGCCTGACCGATGGTCGTACCAAGCGCGTGAATCTGGCGATTGATGTTGGACTCGGCCACGTTGTCGAGATCGATCAAGGTGATCTTCCCAACCCCACTGCGCGCAAGAGCCTCTGCGGCCCACGACCCGACCCCGCCGATACCCACCACAGCCACATGGGCCTGGCGGATACGGACGGCACCCGCAACACCGTACAGACGCTCCAGCCCGCCAAAGCGGCGCTGCAGGTCCGCCTCATCCGCGGCTTCGCCCTGCGCCGGCATGGCGGCAGCAGGCATGCTGACAGCCATCATTTCAGTCGGAAAAGCCGCTCTTTTGCAGCCACGGCGGCCTCGGACTGTGGGTAGGCCCGCAACAGATCTTCCAGGGTCTTGCGCGCCGTGCGCGTCTCCTTCAGCTCGATCTGGCAATTGGCAATCGACAACGCCGCCTCGGGAGCGCGGGCATGGTTGGGCGCCTCTGACAACAACAATTTGAAATTGCCAATGGCTTCCTTGTATTCACGCGCCGCGTACTGGGCATTGCCCAACCAGAAGCGCGCAGAGGGCACATAACCGCTACGGGGATATTGCCGGACGAAGCCAGCAAACGCGGCGTTGGCCTCGGCGAACTTGCCGGAACGGAAGATGGCCAGCGCCGCCTCGAAGTCGCGCTTTTCTGCGGCATCGGCCTGAAACTCGAGGCCGTCCACTGTTACCTTCACAGGCTCAAACTGGCGCAGGCGCTCGTCCACCCCCTGGGCAATGTCCTTCTGGCGACGCTGCAGATCAGCCACGTCGCGCAGGAGCTGCTCATTCTGCCCCCGCAACTTCGATTGCTCGACGCGAAGCGCCTCGATCTGCGTCTGCAGATCAAGCAGCCCTCTCCTCAACTGCGAGTTGTCGTCCCCGGATTTGCGCAGGTCGTCACTGGAGCGCTGGTTAGCCTGCTGCAGCGCATCCACCCGCTGCCGCAACTCGATGATTGCGCGGCGCGCCTCGTCATCCTCGAAAAGGGCAGCGTGACCGGTGGACGCAAAGGTGCACGACAGCATCAGTGCTGCCAGCGCCCTCGAGTGCATTGGAAACGTAGCTGAGCGCATCAGCGGTAGGACAGTTCAGCACGGCGGTTTTGCGCGTGCACATCTTCACCGGTGCCCTGCACGGCCAGCTTTTCCTTGCCGAAGCTCACGGCCTCGACTTGACTGTCAGGAACGCCCAGCAGTCCGAGCGAACGGCGAACGGCTTCGGCCCGCTTTTGGCCCAGCGCCAGGTTGTATTCACGGCCACCGCGCTCGTCGGTATGGCCTTCCACCACAACCTTGCGGTTGCTGCTGGATTTGATGAAGCGCGCATGGGCCTCGATCAGCGATTGGAACTCGGGCTTGATGACGTAACTGTCGTAGTCAAAATAGACCAAGCGGCTCACTCCCACAGGACCAGCGCCGTCGCGCGCAGATTGGCCCAGGTTGACACCAGCCACCCCATTCGAGCCAGCATTGCCAGAGTTGGCACCATTGGCACCGGCGGTCGGAATGGCGGATTTGTCTTCAACCGGAACATCATCCAGCTTCACGCCAGAACTGCAGCCTGCCATAAGGGCCGCGACGGTGATGGCAAGGGAAACGCGTTTGAACATCCAAAATTCTCCTGAAGGCTTGATAAACAAAGTTGAGCAAAGATTCACTGTTTCTGAAACGGGCCCCAGTCGGGTTCCCGTATGTCTCCACCCTGCCCCGCCAGACGGGCCTTGATCTTGCCGTCGAGGGTGGTGGTCATGAGCGCTTCCCGGCCTTGCTGCTGTGTCGCATAGACAATCAGGCGGCTGTTCGGAGCGAAGCTGGGGTTTTCGTCGGAACTCGTGTCGGTGATAGCAGAGACAGCGCCCGAAGACAGGTCCATCACATGCAGTTTGAAGGCTCCGCCGATACGCGAGATGTAAGCCAGCCAACGACCGTCGGGGCTGATGCTGGGCGAGATGTTGTAGGTGCCAGAGAAGGTGACGCGCTCGGCGTTGCCGCCCGAAGCGGGCACCTTGTAGATTTGCGGCGCACCGCCCCGGTCGCTCACGAAATAGATGCTGCGGCCATCGCCAGAAAACACAGGTTCGGTATCGATACCTGCGCTTTGCATCAGGCGGCGAGGCTCCCCGCCGTTGGCATCGATGGTGTAGAGCTGCGAGGCGCCGTCGCGGCTCAAGGTGACCGCAAGGGTGCGGCCGTCAGGGGCCCACGCAGGCGCACTGTTGGAGCCACGGAAATTCGCGATGAGCCGGCGCCTGCCCGAAGCTACGTCATGCACGTACACCACGGGTTTGCGTGATTCGAACGACACATAGGCAATCTGCCCACCATTGGGCGACCACGCTGGCGAAATGATGGGCTCGGGGCTGGAGAGCGCCGACTGCGCGTTCTCGCCATCGGCATCGGCCACCCACAGGCTGTAGCGGGTGCCCGACTTGGTCACGTACACGATGCGGGTTGAGAAAACCCCGCGCTCACCCGTGAGCTTTTCGTAGATGTAATCAGCGATGCGATGGGCCACCAGGCGCAAATCGCCTTGCGTGACCACAAAGCTCTGACCGCCAAGGTCCTGGCCCCGCACCACGTCCCACAGCCGAAAGCGCACATCGAAGCGGCCGTCAGCCAGCCGCGTGACACTGCCCGTGGCCAGCGAATCAGCTCCTTTTTGGCGCCACAGCGCCACGTCGGGACGCGAGGTTTCATCGAGCGTTGAACCCGCTGCATCCACGGCACGGAACTGCCCGCTACGTTCAAGGTCCGCCTGAACAATGCCAGCGATCTTTTGCGGAGACTGCGCCTCACCCCGAAAGGGGGCGATGGCGATGGGCAGTTGGGTCAACCCGACACCCGTCACCTCGACGCGAAATTGCGCCAAGGCGGGCAGTGCCGGAGTGGAAATCAGTGCGGCCAGAAGATGGCGGCGCAGGGGTTGCGGCACAGCCGCGGCGAGTGAGGAGGAGGGAATAGAAGCAGTGGTCATTGGCAGCCAGCGGAAACCGAGCGAAAGCCGGTGGACAGGCACGAATGTTACACAGCATAAGTGTACCCCTGTGACAAACTGTGCGCAGCGTGTGCGGCGAAAAGTAGAATCCGCTCCCACATGCAACCCACTGAATCCCGCGCTTCGCAAGCCCCCACCACGGCCCTCCCCACCACGACGCTGCGGACCCGACTGGCACGGCTTTCGGTGTATTTTGGGCACCATCGCCTGGCTTGGGGCGTGGCCATCGTTGCGACGCTGGTGGGCGCCGTTACCGAGCCGCTCATTCCGGCCCTGCTGCAACCCCTTCTCGATCGTGGCTTTACGCAGGGAACGCTAGCCCTGTGGATGGTGCCGCTGGCCATCCTCGGGGTTTTTCTGGTGCGGGGCATTGCGCAGTTTGTCGCCCAGTACGCGCTGGCCCGCATTGCCAATGACGGCATGCTGGCGCTGCGCCAGGCCTTGTTCGACCGTGTGCTGGCGGCGGAAATGGCGCTGTTCAGCCGCCAGTCGGCCAGCGCCTTGTCCAACACGGTGGTGTACGAAGTACAGACGGGTGCAACCCTGCTCGTGCAGGCACTGCTCGGCTTGTCGCGCGACGGCTTCACGCTTGTTGCCTTGTTGGGCTATCTGCTGTTCCTGAACTGGCAGCTCACCTTGATTGTGGCCGTAGTGGTACCCGGCGTCGCATGGATAATGAAAACGCTCTCGCGCCGCCTGTACAGCCTCACCAAGAGCAGCCAGCAGGCAACCGACGAACTGGCCTATGTGGTGGAAGAGAACGTTCTGGCACACCGCATGGTGCGCCTGCATGGTGCCCAGCCCCGCCAGGCCGAGCGCTTCGGCAGCCTGAGCCAAAGCCTGCGACGACTGGCGATCAAGTCGACCATTGCCTCATCCGCCATGACACCCCTTACGCAGCTGCTTGCTGCAGCCGCACTGTCGGCGGTGATCTGCATTGCACTGTGGCAAAGCCGGGGCGCGGTCACCGCCCGGGACGTCACCGTGGGCGGTTTCGTTTCGTTCATCACTGCCATGCTCATGCTGATCGCCCCCATCCGCCGGCTTGCGGATGTGGCCAATCCGATCACCCGGGGCGTGGCAGCGCTTGAACGCGGCTTGGCACTGCTGACCGATGCGGGGGCCGAAACCGGCGGCCACTACAGCGTGGAACGCGCCCAGGGCGCCATCACCTTGCAGGAGGTGACGGTGGCTTTCGGTACCGAGCAGGCGCCCGCACTCGACCGTGTGAGCCTCACCGTGCAGCCAGGTGAAATCGTGGCGTTGGTAGGGCCTTCGGGGGCTGGCAAGACCACGCTGGTGAACCTGCTGCCCCGTTTCGTAACCCCCTCATCGGGCCAGGTGCTGCTGGACGGGCACCCGCTGGCCGGGTGGCGGCTCGATGCCCTGCGCTCGCAATTTGCCATGGTCAGCCAGGATGTCGTGATGTTCAACGACACCATTGCCGCGAACGTTGCACTGGGCCGCAACGTGGACGAACAACGGGTGCACGACTGCCTCGCAGCCGCCAATCTGGCCGAGCATGTGGCCGCGCTCCCGCAGGGCATCCATACGGTCGTGGGACACAACGCCACCCAGCTTTCGGGCGGGCAGCGGCAGCGCCTGGCCATTGCACGCGCCCTGTACAAGGACGCGCCCATTCTCATCCTCGACGAAGCCACCTCGGCGCTGGACACCGAATCCGAGCGCCTGGTGCAGGACGCCCTGCAGCGCCTCATGCGCGGGCGCACCACCCTCGTCATTGCGCACCGCCTGTCCACCATCGAGCACGCGGACCGTGTGGTGGTGATGGAACGCGGGCGCATCGCCGAGCAAGGCACGCACAGCGCCTTGCTGGCCAGCGGCGGTCTCTACGCACGCCTGCAAAGCCGTCCCGCAGCGAACTGACGGCTGCACGGCCGCGATGCGAGAAACCACGGCCGCCCCAGCGCCCCAGGCGCTGGATGCACATGGCTCAGCCAGCTACCACTTGCCGCGGTTGGGTTGCCGACGGCGGATCGCGGCAGCAATGCTTTCCGCAGCCTCCTTGCGGCTTACGCGCAAGGCGAAGTCGCTCGCAGTCAGGCCCAGCTGGTTCTTCAGCGTGGGGTCGGCCCCCTCGTCCAGCAAGAGCTGCAGCGCTTCGGGCGTGCCATATTGCGCAGCCATCATGAGGGGGGTCGAGCCATTGGGCGACGCCGCATCGATGTATGCGTGGTTTTCCAGCAGCAACGCGATGATGCGCGCATGCTGCGGCGACGTGCCCGATGCGGCGTAGTGCAAGGGCGTCCAACCCGGCTTGTTCACATCGGCGTCCCGCGCGATCAACGCCCGGACGGCCTCGATGTTGCCCTTGATGGCAGCCATCATGAGGGGGGTTTCGTCCTGTGCATTGCGCGCATCCACCTGGGTTTGCCGGGCGTTCATGAGGGCCGCGAAAGCGTTGCGCGCCTCCAGCTGCAAAGCGATCGTCAGGCCCACCTGGCCCTTGGGGTCGCGCGTGTTCGGGTCGAAACCACGCCGCAGCAATGCCGCGATGGCGGCGCCATCGTCACGGCGGATGGCGGTGAAGAAATCATCGTACGAACCCGCCCGCGCCAGTGGCACCGCGAACACGGCCATGGTGCCCAGCACCGTGGCCACCAGACTGCGACGCCGCGCGTTCATGCCCGCACTCCCTTGAACAACGCTTCGAAATTGCGGCTGGTGGCTTCGGCCACCGCCTCTACCGCAATACCGCGCGTCTGCGCGATCTGCTGGGCGACCAGGGGCACGTACGCGGGGTTGTTCGTCTTGCCGCGATAGGGCACCGGTGCCAGATAGGGGCTGTCGGTTTCGATGAGCATGCGGTCCAGCGGGACAAAGGCCACGACGTCGCGCAGGTCCTGCGCGCTCTTGAAGGTGATGATGCCCGAGAACGAGATGTAGTAACCCAGGTCCAGCGCTGCGCGCGCAACCTGCAGCGACTCGGTGAAACAGTGGAACACGCCGCCCGCCCGGTTGCCCGCACCGTCTTCGCCCTCTTCGCGCAGGATGGCCAGGGTGTCGTCCGAGGCGCTGCGCGTATGGATCACCAGAGGCTTGGCGCAGGCCCGCGCCGCGCGGATGTGTGTGCGAAAGCGCTCACGCTGCCATTGCAGGTCCGCAATGCTGCGCCCGCCCTTGCGGTCTTCCATTCCGTAGTAGTCGAGGCCGGTCTCGCCGATGGCCACCACGCGGGGCAGCGCGGCGCGGTCGAGCAGATCCTGCACCGATGGCTCCGTCACCCCCTCGTTGTCGGGGTGCACCCCCACGGTGCTCCAGAAATTGTCATGCGCGAGAGCAAGGCCGTGCACGTCGTCGAATTCTTCGATGGTGGTACAGATGCACAGGGCCCGCTCCACCCGTGCATCGGCCATGGCTTGGCGGATGGCGGGCAGCTGGCTGACCAGTTCCGGAAACGTGAGGTGGCAGTGCGAATCGGTAAACATGCGATTTCAAAACAAAAAAGCCGACCCGCCAGCGCGGGTCGGCAGAGATTCGGGGCACGCAATCAAATGGTTTGCGTGGGCCGCTCCGACCCCAGGGCGGTACCCAGCAGCTCCTCGATTTTCAGCTTGAGCTGGCGCGATTTTTCGTCCTTGGGGAACTGAATGCCCACGCCCTGCGTACGGTTGCCTGCGGCACGTGGCGGAGTGACCCATGCCACCCGCCCCGCCACCGGATAGCGCTGCGTGTCGTCGGGCAGGGTCAGCAGCACATACACATCGTCGCCCAGTTTGTAGTCACGCGGGGTGGGAACAAAAATGCCCCCTTCGGCAAAAAAGGGAATGTAGGCCGCATAGAGGGCCGCCTTTTCCTTGATGGCCAGCTGCATGACGCTGGGACGGGGCGCGGTGGATGGACTGCTCATGGTGATCGGTGCGACTTCAGTGCCTTGAGTGTAGGGTGTTTCGCGCCTGCGCCACAAGCGCCTCGAGCATGAGCCCTGCGTTGAACGGGTGATCGGCCGTGCGTGCCTCCTTCACCAGAGCCCGCGACCAACGAGTGAGCGCCCCCAGCGGGGGTGGCTTGGGCAGATCGGCCATCGCGAAGTAGCGCGGTGCCGCGCCCACGCGGGCGGCGAGCAAGTCGTGGCACAGCTTTTGAAGCGCGTCGATCACCTGGGCCGGGGCCCAGTCGCCCAGCGCGGCCACATCGCCGCGCGCAATGGCCTGG
>NZ_ACQT01000049.1 GCF_000175235.1 Acidovorax delafieldii 2AN
GCGGCGGATTCGACGCCCTGCCCCACCAGCCACTGCAGCATCTCGGCCTCGGCAGGCCAGACCATGGCGTGGCCCAGGCAGCGGCTGCGGATGGTGGGCAGCAACTGGTGCGCGGCCTCGCTGGCCAGCACGAAGCGCACGTCGCCCGCGGGCTCCTCCAGGGTCTTGAGCAACGCATTCGCCGTGACGTGGTTCATCTGCTCTGCCGGATACACCAGCACGGCCTTGCCCCGCCCCCGCGCAGACGTGCGCTGCGCGAATTCAACGGCATCGCGCATCGCCTCGACGCGGATCTCGCGGCTGGGCTTGCGCTTCTTGTCGTCGATGTCGGCCTGGGCCTTTTCAGACAGAGGCCAGCCCAGCGCCAGCATCTGCACCTCGGGCATCAGCACGCACAGGTCGGCGTGGGTGCGCACGTCAATGGCGTGGCAGCTGCCGCACTGGCCGCAAGCACCTTGTGCACCGGGCGCATCGCACAGCCAGGCACGCACCAGTTCCAGGCCCAGCGCGTATTGCCCCAGCCCCGAAGGCCCCTGCAGCAGCCAGGCGTGGCCGCGCTGTGCAAGCAAGGTGGCGCGCTGCGCGGCAATCCAGGGCGCCAGGGCCACCACAGACGTGCCACTCATTGGCCGCCCCCCTGGGTGGCAACCATGATGGCCAGCCACCCGCGGCGCACGAACACGCTGGTGAGCTGCTGCCACACACGGTGGCGGTCCAGCGCGGCATCGAGGCGTGCGAAACGTTGCGGGGCGGTGGCTGCCCGGTCGGCGTAGCCCTGCGCCACGCGGCGGAAGAACTCCACCGGCTGGGCTTCGAAGCGGTCGGGCACGCGTGCGCCGGCAAGGCGCTGCGCCGCGATCTCAGGCGCCAGGTCAAACCACACCGTGAGATCGGGGTTGCGCATGAAACCGGGCTCTTGCGCAAGCCCGGTCTGCACCATAAGCTCTAATTTTGATAGCACTTCAAGATCGAAGCCACGCCCAGCGCCCTGGTAGGCAAACGTGGCGTCGGTAAAACGGTCGCACAGCACCACGTCGCCGCGCGCCAGTGCGGGCTCGATCACCTGGCACAGGTGGTCGCGGCGAGCGGCAAAGATCAGCAGCGACTCGGTCAGCGCGTCCATGGGGTCGTTCAGCACCATGGCGCGCAGCTTTTCGGCCAGCGGCGTGCCCCCGGGCTCGCGGGTAACGGTCACCGTGCGCCCCTGCGCACGGAAGGCCTCGGCCAACCCTTCGATGTGCGAAGACTTTCCAGCGCCATCAATGCCTTCAAACGTGATGAACAAGCCAGGTCGGGACATGGATACCTTTATGAAACGGTGGTGCCGCCAGCACCCGGCCAGCGCGGCGCGCAAAGGGCGCGCCCACGGGCGGCCCTGACCAGTCGGGCCCGCACTTCACTGGCCACGCTGGTAGCGGTTGACGGCACGATTGTGCTCGTCCAGCGAGGCACTGAAGTGGCTGCTGCCATCACCCTTGGCCACGAAATACAGCGCACGCGTGCGCTCGGGTTGCACCGCCGCCAGCAGCGCGGCCTTGCCCGGCATGGCAATGGGCGTGGGGGGCAGCCCGACGCGGGTGTAGGTGTTCCAGGGCGTGTCGGCCAGCAGGTCGCGGCGGCGCAGGTTGCCGTCGAACTTCTCGCCCAGGCCGTAGATCACCGTGGGGTCGGTCTGCAAAAGCATGCCGCTGCGCAGGCGGTTGACGAACACGCCGGCGATCTGGCCCCGGTCGGCGGCGCGGCCGGTTTCCTTTTCGACGATGCTGGCCAGGATGAGGGCTTCGTCGGCCGACTTGAGCGGGGTATCGGCCGCGCGCTGGGCCCAGGCGGCCTCAAGGCGCCGGTCCATGGCGTGCAGGGCGCGGCGCAGCAACGCCAGATCGCTCGTGCCCTTGGCGTAGGCGTAGGTGTCGGGGAAGAACCGCCCCTCGGGGTGCACCCCCGGCCGGCCGAGCTGCGCCATGAGCGCATCGTCGGACAGGCCGGCGGAGTCGGGCTTGAGCTGGTCCTCCCGGGCCAGCGCCTGGCGCACCTGCCGCCAGTTCCAGCCTTCGACGAGCGTGAGCGCGCGCAGGGATTCCTCGCCCCGCGCCAGTTTGTTCAGCAGGCCGATCGGCGTAGTGCCCGGGGGAATTTCGTAGTTGCCCGCCTTGATGGCGCGGTCCTGGCCCGAAAAGCGGAACCAGGCATAGAGCAGTCGGGCATCCGTCTGCACCCCGGCCGCCACCACATCGCGGGCCACGCCGCGTGGGGTGGTGCCGGGCTCGATGGCCAGTTCCAGCGCCTGCGCGCCCACGGGCAACGGCTGGTGCAGCCACCAGTAGGCAGCGCCCCCCAGTGCGATCAAAACCAACACGATCAAAGCCAGTAAACGTCGCACAACCCTGCTGCCTGTATGTATGGGACCGGGCATCATAATTCAGCCATGACCCTGTCTCTCAACGGTATTGCCCCCCTGCCCCATCTCGGCGTGATTCGCGTGGAAGGCGAAGACGCTGCCAAGTTTCTGCACGGCCAGCTCACCCAGGATTTCGCGCTGCTCGACCTGCAGCACGCGCGCCTGGCGGCCTTTCTGTCGCCCAAGGGCCGCATGCAGGCCAGCTTCATCGGCTTCAAGTGCAGTGCCACCGAAGTGCTGCTGATCTGCAGCCGCGACCTGCTGGCGCCCACGCTCAAGCGCCTGTCGATGTTCGTGCTGCGAGCCAAGGCCCGGCTGAGCGACGCCAGCGCGGACTACGCCCTGTATGGGCTGGCGGGAAGCGCTATTGAATCAGTAGCTGGTGGCGCGCAACCAGCCTGGACAAAGGCCGATTTCGGCGCTGCAACCGTCGTCCATCTGTACCCGGCCCTGGGCCAGCCCCGCGCAATATGGGTGGCGCCTGCCACCGAACCGGCGCCGGCGGGTGCCACGCTGGACACCGCCCTGTGGCAGTGGAGCGATGTGCAAAGCGGCGTGGCCACGCTCACCGCCCCGGTGGTCGATGCCTTCGTGCCGCAGATGCTCAACTACGAGTCGGTGGACGGCGTCAACTTCAAGAAAGGCTGCTACCCCGGCCAGGAGGTGGTGGCACGCAGCCAGTTCCGTGGCACCCTCAAGCGCAGGGCGTACATCGCTCATGCCGATGCGCCCATGGCCGTGGGCGCGGAAATCTTTGCCGCCAGCGACCTGGAGCAGCCTTGCGGCACCGTTGTGCAGGTGGCGCCCGCACCGGGCGGCGGCGTGGATGCCATCGTGTCGCTGCAGATTGCTGCCACCCAAGACGCCCTGCAGGTGGGTGCAGCCGGCGGCGTACCGATCACGCTGAGCGCCCTTCCCTACCCACTGCTCGACGACATTTGAGGTTGCCGGGCGGTAGCTGCGGCTGCGGCCGCCGCGCCCGGATCGCCGGGGCGCGCGACGTTCTGCGGAAATTCAGGCAAAAATCGTCCGCAGTCCTTACCAATCAAGCGCGGCAAGCTTCTTTTTTCATAGCACTTAAAATACGGAGCAACGGCCAACGGCTAAAGGCTGCGCGCCATGGCGACGTGGGCGATGCCCGCTTCCTCATAGGGGGCACCCACGGGGGCAAACCCCGCACGGCGATAGAAGCCTTCGGCGCTGCATTGGGCATGCAGTTGCACCTCGCGGTCGCCACGGACGCGCGATGCCTCCACCAGCGCCTCCAGCAACTGCCGCCCCCACTGGGCGCCCCGCACCGATCGGTCCACGGCCATGCGGCCGATGCGGCCCACCCCGGGCGCTTCCTGCAGCAGCCGGCCCGTGGCCACGGGCATGCCCAGGCGGTTATAGACCACCGCATGGCGCGCGGTGGCATCCAGCGCATCGGCCTCGATGTCGGCAGGGATGCCCTGCTCGCGCACGAACACGGCGGTGCGCAGGCGGCCGGCGTCGCGGCCCAGGGCGTTCCAGTCGCCGGTCTTCACCTCGGCCATGTCCACGCCGGCCTCGAAGCCTTCGAAGATGGCGCGCAGCGAGGGCGGCACGGGGCGCGATGTCTGGGTGGCCGGGTCGGCAAACACATAGACCAGCTCACCCGAAACCAGCAGCTGGTCGCCCGCGAAAATGCCTGCCTCGAACAGACAGGAGGAATTGCCCACGCGCGTGCAGCGCAGGCCCACATCCAGCGTGTCATCGAGGCGCGCCGAGGCGTGGTACTCGACCGTGGCCTTCTTCACATACATTTCGCCGCCCAACGCCAGCATGCTCGACTCATACGGCAGGGCCAGCGCGCGCCAGTAGTCGGACATGGCGGTATCGATGTACATCAGGTAGTGCGCGTTGAACACGATCTTCTGCATGTCCACCTCGGCCCAGCGCACGCGCAGGCGGTGAAAGCAGCGAAAGCTGCTGCGTTGCATGGTCACTTTCAGTCCTTGTGAAAAGCCTGGCGCAGCGCCTGGGCCGCGTCGGCATGGGCCTTGCGCGCCTCGGGAATGGCACGGCCCATCTTGATGAATTCGTGGGTCACGCCTCGGTAGATTTCCAGCTCGACCGGCACGCCGGCCAGGCGCAGCTTGTCGGCGTAATCGACGCCCTCGTCCACCAGCGGGTCACATTCGGCCAGGCCCAGCCAGGCCGGCGCCACGCCGTCGACATCGGGCGCGTACAGGGGGGCAAAGCGCCAGTCTTCGCGCTCCTCGCGGCTGCGCACATAGTTGCCAAAGAACCAGCTGATGGCGGGCTCCTCCAACACCAGCCCGCGCGCAAAGGTGGCGTGGGAAGGCGTGTCCTGGTGGGCCGCACAACCGGGGTAGAACAGCAACTGCAGCGCCAGCGCGATACCGGCGTCCCGCGCCAGGATGGCGTTCACGGCGGCCAGGGTGCCGCCGGCGCTGTCGCCGCCCACGGCCAGGCGTGCAGGGTCCGCACCCAGGGACGTCGCGTGGGCCGCCAACCATTGCAGGGCGTCCCACGCATCGTTGGTGGCGGTGGGAAAGCGGTGCTCGGGCGCAAGGCGGTAGTCGAGCGACACCACCATGCACCCGGCCAGCCGCGCCAGTTCGCGGCACAGGGTGTCGTGCGTGGCAATGCTGCCAATGGTGAAGCCCCCGCCGTGCAGGTACAGCAGCAGCGGCAGACCGGCCGCCGTGGTCGGCGCGTACAGCCGCGCGGGCAGGACATGGCCGTCGCGTGCGGGAATGCCCACATCCTCCACCCGGGCCAAGGGCGCCTTGGGCACTTCGAGCACACCCGCGCCGGCCTCGTAGGCGATGCGGGCATCCTGTGGCGAGCGCGTGTGCAGTGGCGGGTGCCCCGCGCGGGCCATGCGTTCGAGCACGCTGCGCATCTGGGGAGTGAGGCGGGTGTGGTGGATGTGCAGATCAGTCAACGGTCAGGGTCTCGGGGAAAGCCGCCCGCGCAGGCCGCGGGCAAGGGGCGCATTGTTACCTGAAGCCCAGGCGCACCGGCGCGGCACCCGGCAGACCGTCGTACGTGGCGGTGACCGAGAGGCCGGACTTGGGCGGCAACAGCGGTGAGAACGAGCCCAGGCTGATCAGATCGCCCGGCTGCATCGCAAGCCCCTCCTGGGCCAGCGCGCCCGCCAGCCACACTACGGCATTGAGCGGATGGTCGAGAATATCGCTGCCCTTGCCGCCACCCAGGCGCGTGCCGTTGCCATCGGCAAGCGACACGTTCATGTCGGCCAGCGCCTGCAGCATCGCATACCGCTCGGCCCGGTAGGCCGGCACGGCCAGCGGCGTGCCGGCCACGCCCAGGCGCGCGCCCACGTTGATGGCGCTCACGCCGGCACCATTGAGCTTGGGCGGCGCCTGCACCAGCAGGTCCGGCAGCTCGATGAACGGGATGACCTGGTCCACTGCCTCCAGCACCTCCATGGGCGTGCGGGCGTGGTTGATGGCGGCACTCTTCACGCGCACCAGCATGTCGGCTTCGTACAGCGGCCGGGCGCCAAACGCTGCATCCACCATGGCACCGCTGGGCAAGACCATGCCCTCGTACAGCTTGCCCCACACCGGCTTGTCGGTGTTGAAACGCTTTTGCACCGCCGGATTGGTCAGCCCGGCCTTGTATCCGATCACCTTGCCCAGCCGCTGCGCCAGCAACTGGTTGACCTTGGAACGCGTGCATGCGCCGTCGGCGTCCGAGAGGTTCTCGGGGTTGGCCGCCGGTGTCTTGGCCATGTAGTGGGCCACCATGTCGGCGGCCTGCGCGTCGGTCAGGCACTCGGCCTGTGCGGCTGTCGCAAAGGCGACGGATAGCGCCAGCGCAATGAGGGTTTGCTTCGTGGTCATGCGTGTCTCCGGGTTGTAAAGTGTTTGACGTCATCGTAAACGCAACTCCTCCCATCGCCATGGCTCTCATTTACTACGTCACCCAAGTCCAGTTCGAGTTCGGCGCCGTCAAGCTCCTGAAGCAGGAGTGCGAACGCGTGGGCATCACGCGCCCGCTGGTCGTGACCGATCCCGGGGTCAAAGCAGCCGGCGTGCTGCAGAAGGCGCTGGACGCCCTGCCTGGCATGACCGTGGCCGTGTTCGACCGGACCCCCTCCAACCCCACCGAGGCCGCCGTGCGCGCCGCCGTCGAGGTGTACAAGGCGCAGGGCTGCGATGGCCTCATCGCCGTGGGCGGCGGCTCAGCCATCGACTGCGCCAAGGGCATCGCCATCGCCGCCACGCACGAGGGCCCGCTCACGCACTACGCCACCATCGAAGGCGGCTCGCCGCGCATCACAGCCGTCGCAGCGCCGCTGATCGCCGTGCCCACCACCAGCGGCACGGGCAGCGAAGTGGCGCGCGGTGCCATCATCATCGTGGACGACCACCGCAAGCTCGGCTTCCATTCCTGGAACCTAGTGCCCAAGGCGGCCATCTGCGACCCCGAACTCACGCTGGGCCTGCCGCCCATGCTCACGGCCGCCACGGGCATGGACGCCATCGCGCATTGCATGGAGACCTTCATGTCGGCCGCCTTCAACCCGCCGGCCGACGGCATCGCGCTCGACGGGCTGGAACGCGGCTGGGCCGCTATCGAGCGCGCCACGCGCGACGGCTCCGACCGCGAAGCGCGCCTGAACATGATGAGCGCCAGCATGCAGGGCGCCATGGCCTTCCAGAAGGGCCTCGGCGCCGTGCACTCGCTGAGCCACAGCCTGGGCGGCGTGAACCCGCGCCTGCACCACGGCACGCTCAACGCCATGTTCCTTCCGTCCGTGGTGCGCTTCAACGCGCAGGCCGAATCGGTGCGCAAGGACCGGCGCCTTGAGCGCATGGCGCATGCCATGGGTCTGGGCAGCGCGGGCGATATCCCCGAGGCCATCCGCGACATGAACGCCCGCCTGGGCCTGCCCACGGGCCTGGCCGCCATGGGCGTGACCGAGGCGATGTTCGACGACGTGATCAAGGGCGCGCTGGCCGACCACTGCCACAAGACCAACCCGCGCATGGCCACCGCCGACGAATACCGCGACCTCCTCGCGCAGGCACTCTGAGGCCAGGCTTTCCGCGCGCTCGCCAGCGGCGGACATTGACCTGTCCCATGCTTCAGCACGGTGGCTGGCGGCAATGGGCCGCTGCGCCAGCCACCCCACAGGCTGCCGGCCAACCCCATGCACGCAACGGGGCACAGGAAGGCGGTCCGACCACTGCCCAACCAACGCACCCGCACCCGCCACGGGGATAGAAGGGTGACGCGCTGTGCCCCTTGAGGCTTGCGCAGGCGGTGGCATGCGGCATGCTTCCTTGCATTTGGCACGTTGAATGGAATGATCAACGCGGTGCCATTGGGTTGAACGTCTGATGCCTGGGTGGATGCGCCAGACGGGCAGCTCCTGCCGCGTAACGCCTGCAAGCCTGCGCGCATCCGCTGCCCCGCATTGACCGACACCCCAAGCCGACACGCTTGCATTCCTGCCTGCCGTGCGCGCGGCCCGAGCCGTTTGGCTGGGAGCAACGCCCCGCCCGCGGCAAGGTCGGTCCCACTGCAGAAACTGGCGCGCCAGTACCCGCCGTCGCGCCCAGACCTTACATGGCTCGCACGACGGCGCTAAACTTCCCCGCAGGAAACATTCCTTCACATCTGACCTGCATTGATCGCACAGCGAGATTGCCCATGCGCCGAGTGAAACTACAAACATGGTTGGCGCACGGGACCTATCCCCGGCTGTTCATCCCCATCCTGCTCATCATGGTGCTGGTCACTGGCGTGCGTTACCACGCGCTGGTGGCCACCGAGACCGACGAGGCGCACGAGCGCGCGACCGCCGAGCTGGGCCGCATCGCCTACATCCTGCTGCCGTCGCTGATGCGGCAGAAAGCCCCCACGCTGCAAGACATCGAGCAGGCGCTGGACGATGGCACGCCCCAGCTGCCGCCCGCGCTGCTGATGCTGCAGTGGCAGGTGGACGCGGGTGCGCCGGTCACGTGGCAGCGCCCCGCCGCAGCCCCCAGCGCGCCCGACTGGTTCTCGAAATACCTTGGCATCGAGCCCCCGCAACGGCAATTCGTGCGGCGGCTCGACGATGGGCGAACGGGCACGCTGACGGTCACCCTGGCACCCCAGACACTCACGGACCAGGTGTGGCGCAACGTGGTGGTCCAGTCGCGCATTTCTGCACTGAACATCTTCACGATCCTGTTCCTGCTGACCCTGCTCCTGCGCGCCAACGCACGCATGCTGGCGCGGCTGGCCACGGCGTCGGACCAGTTCAAGCAAGGCCACCTCGACACCCGCATGGCCGTCACCGGCTCGCTCGAGGCACGCGCCATGGCCCGCGCCTTCAACGACATGGCCACCAAGGTGCAGTCGCTGGTGCACTCGCTGCGCGAAACGCAGCGCCTGCAGAGCGAGCAACTGCATTTCACCCGGCAGTTGATCGACGCGTTGCCGCTGCCCGTTTTCGTGCGCAGCGCCAAAGGCGTGGGCCTTGACGCCAACAAGGCCTGGCGCGGCCTTTTCGAGCGGCCCTGGCCGCACTCCGCCAGCATGCCGGCGGACGATACGCCCGGCGGCGCCGAGCGATCGGCCGAACTGCAGGCCCTGCTGGTGACCCGCCCACAGGGCAGCGTGGTCGAGGTGCACCCGGTGCACCTGCCCGCGCGCGAGATGGTGTACTACCAGGCTGGCTTCACGACCACCGACGGTGCCGTGGCCGGAACCATTGGCGCGCTGGTGGACATCACCGAACGCCGGCAGGCAGAAGAAGCCCTGCGCGCTGAAAAGGAACGCGCCGAAGTCACGCTGGCCTCGATTGCCGACGGCGTGATCACCACGGACCAGGGCGGGCGCATCGAGACCATCAACGAGGCAGCCCAGTTCATGACGGGCTACACGGCGCAACAGGCGCTGGGGCGGGCGCTGCCCGAGGTCTTCAAGCTCTACGAGAAACCCCTGGGCCTGGCTACGAGCGAAGAAGCCAGGCCCGGGGCCGACCCCTTGCTCACCCCCAAGGCAACGCACCAGGTGCTCATCCATCGCTCGGGCGAGCGCTATGCCATCGAGTACACGGCGGCGCCCATCCGGCAGGCCGACGGCACCGTGGCGGGGCGCGTGCTGGTGTTTCGCGACGTCACCGAAACGCGCAACCTGCGCCAGCAGCTTTCCTGGCACGCGCGCCACGACGCACTGACCGGCCTGTACAACCGCACCGCGCTGGCCGTGCGGCTTACCCATGCCATCTTCACGGCGCGAAGCCAGGGCAACGTGCTGGCGGTCTGCCTGATCGACCTGGACCATTTCCAGGCCATCAACGAACAGCACGGCATTCTGGTGGGCGACCGCCTGCTCAAGGAAGTCGCCCTGCGCCTGACGGCCTTTGCCCGGCCCACCGACGCCGTGGCACGCATGGGCGGTGACGAATTCGCGCTGCTGCTGGGCGAATTGCCTCATGCCCGCGCCATCGAAGAGCGCCTGACGCTGCTCCTGGCCCAACTGGCCCAGCCGTACGCCATCGACGACCTGGCGCTGCAGTGCACCGCCAGCGTGGGCGTGGCCGTTTTCCCGCCCGACAACGCCGGCCCCGACACCTTGCTGCGCCACGCCGACCAAGCCATGTGCCAAGCCAAGGCGGCGGGCCGCAACCAGATGCATTTCTTCGACGTGCGGCTGGACCGCGAGGTGCAGACCCTGCATTCGCAGCAGACCCGCATCGCACAGGCATTGCACGCGGGCGAGTTGCGCCTTCACTACCAGCCCAAGGTCAACCTGCGCACGGGCGAGATCGTGGGCATGGAAGCACTGATGCGGTGGCAACACCCCGAGCGCGGGCTGCTGGGCCCGCACGAAATCTTCCCGCTGATTGACGACACCGACCTCATCGTTGCCGTGGGCGAATGGGCGCTGCAGGAAGCTCTGGCGCAGATGCGGGTGTGGACGCGGGCGGGAATGGGGTGGTCGGTCAGCGTCAATATCGCCGCGCGGCAATTCCACGGCGGCAACTTCGTGGACCGCCTCAAGGACATTCTGCATGGCTGCCCCGAGGTGCCACCCGCCCGGCTGGAACTCGAGATCCTGGAGTCCGCGGCGCTCGAGGACATCCAGTACATGCGCCAGATGATGCACAAATGCCAGGCGCTGGGCGTGCGCTTTGCACTGGATGATTTCGGCACCGGGTTCTCGTCGCTGTCGTACCTCAAGCGGTTGCCCGCCGAAACCATCAAGATCGACCAGTCGTTCGTCAAAGGCATCCTGCACGACCCCGACGACCTGACGCTCGTGGGCGCGATCGTTGCGCTGGCGTCCGCCTTCCACCGCCAGGTCATCGCCGAGGGAGCTGAGTCCCGCGCGCATTGCGAAAAGCTACTGCAACTGGGGTGCGAGCTGGCACAAGGCCATGGCATCGCCCCGGCCATGCCTGCGCACGAGGTGATGGAGTGGGCGCGCAACCACCAGGCCACCCGCCCCGACTGGTGGGCGCACAGCCTTTCCGCGCCCCTGCCGCCGGACGCAGCCTGACCCGGGCGCGCGGCGCATTCGCCACGGCATGGGTCGGGGCCCGCAGGCATGCGGCGATGCCCGCCCGCACGGTTGGAAACGGCGCCCTGCACGGCCGCGGCCATGCCCTTGCAGTGCGGATGCAACGGCGATGGCAACGGCGATGAGGTGCAGGCCCCCCTGCGACCCAAAATGCGACTCAAGCGAGGCCCCAATCCGGTCTATCGCGCACCCATTGAGCCACCCGCCGAGGCCCTACAGAGGTTGCACCACACCCAGGTCGGGCCTGTGCAGCCAGGCCGCCCATTCATCGGCCAGTTGCTGGCTGGCACGCACCGCAGCCTGCCACACCCGGGCGCGCGCGGCAGTGTCTGCGCCGTACTGCATGAAGTCGTTGCGGTCGGGCAGCTTGGCGTTGGGCAGCGTTTTCACCCATTCGGGATTGGGGGCCAGCAGCACCATGGCGTCGAGCGCAGGCGTCGCCCGGTGCCGCCACGGCAGCCGTTTGTCGAGCCAGCCGGGCACCACGTGGCGTTGGAAATGCGGGTACAACACCAGCCCGTCGGCATGGCGCACGGTTTCGAGGTCAAATCGGCCGCTAGCGCTTGATGGCTGTGCGCTATCAGCTACGTTTTGAATAGCAACCCGTACCGAAGCGCCATAGCGCAGGTGCATGTGGTAGTCGGTGATGCCACCGTCCCAGTACGCGCCGCGGGGCGCGCCCGGTATGTCGTGCACGGCTTGCAGCACGAACGGAATCGAGCAACTCGCCTGCAACGCCGGCATGAAATTGGCGGCGCACAGCGGCACCTGCCGGGTGCGGTAGTCATCGGCCCGAAAAGGCAGGGGTGTGCATCCGTCGGGCCTGCCGGGCCCGTCGGGCGACGAGAACACCACCCGTTCCAGCCAGGCACCCATGGCCCGGCGATGCACGGCGTTCGTGGCAAAGGCCGCCAGATACCCCAGCGGCGTCGCCAGGGCGTGCTCGCGCCGCAGCAGCCCCCGCCCGCGCGAGGCCACCACATGCAGACGGTAGCGCGGATGGTGCAGCACCTCGTCCACCCGCCCCGCGTAGAACGCTGCCAAGCTCTGGCCGAACCGCTCGCTCACATGGGCCGGCGCGGGCCGGCGTCGGCCCGGCGGCAGGTCGTAGTGCTGGTGGATGTAGTCGTGCTCCAGCCGCTCGAAACCCTGCTTCGCATCCCCCAGGCACGCAGTGGCCATGCGCCAGGCGCCGATTGATGCCCCCACCAGATGCACAGGCTGCGCACCAGGCCCGGCCTGCAGCAGCCAGTCGCCAAAGATGAACCGGTCCAGAGGGCCCAGCACCAGCCCTTTGGGGCCGCCCGCCGCGGCCGGAATCACGCGCACATCGCCGGGTTGCAACCCCTGTCGCTCCAGGTGCTGGAGGGCCCGGGGGCCGGCGTGGATGTGCAGGGCTTTCATGGCCCCATTGTCGCAAAGCAACGGGCGCCGGCCGCATCGCTGGCACCGCGCCACGGGCCGCAGCCCCAAGCTAAGGACCGCGCTGTGCCCAGCAGAACACGCCGGACCCAGGGGCGCACAGCTCGACCGCCAAGCCGCAGCCCACGGCCCGCGCGATCACACCATGTAGTCGGAGGCTTCGGGCCGCGCCGTCCAGTCGATGGGATCCTGCTGGAGCACCATGTCGATGTCCAGGCCCAGCACCAGCCCGACCTCGCCGGGAAAGGACACCGCCATTTCCTTTTCGCCCATGTCGGCCTCGCGCGCGCGGGCGCGCCATGACGCGAGGTGAATCACGCCCGCCAGCGGCTCGTAGGCATTGTTGTCCAGCGGGGCGTTCTGGTGCTCGAGCGCATCCACCACCACCTCGGGAAACTGCCAGCGCCGCGCAAGCCCCGCGCTGATGTTGCCGTAGCAGTAGCCAAAAATGCGCTGTTCGATCTTGGAGCGCCGCAGGTCCAGGGGCGGCACCAGCGTATTGATGGACTGCACCTTTTCCGGCTCGGCAAGGTGCAGCAGCAGCTCTCCCACCGCGTGCAGCAGGCCCGCCGTGTACGCGGCGATCTGGTTGTGGTGCACGATGCCCGCCAATGACCGCGCAAGCTTGGCGGTGTTGAGGCTGTAGCGCCAGAACTGCTGCATGTTGATACCCGGCACCGAGCGCGAGGTGGTGCCCAGCGGGGCGGAACTCACCAGGGTGCGCAACTGTACGGCCCCCAGCAGCGCCAGAGCCTCGGGGATGCCGGCGATCTGGCGCTGCATCTGGAAAGCCGGCGCGTTGGCCATCTCCAGCAGCCTGGCGGTCAGCGCCGGGTCGGTGCCGATGACCTGGTTGACGCGGCGCAGGCTGGGCTCCTCATGGGCCAGTTCGGTCATCAGCAACGCGACTGCGCGGGGCAGGCTGGGCAGCGCCACGGGGTGGGCCAGCAGTGCGTTCAGCTCCATGGGGTACAGCGCCTCCGGTTGAGATGGTGGCGATTATGTACCCGGTTGTTACCGATTCTTGGCCTGCTGCAGTTTGGCAAATGCCGAGGCCATGGCCGATGGCTGCGCAGGTTCGGACGCGCGGCGGGGCGGCTGCTGGTAGCCGCGCCCGGCCCCTTCGAAGCGGTTGCCCTGCGCCGCGCCCCGGTCTCCGTGCTGGCGCGGTGGCGCGGCATCGAGCTTCATCGACAGGCCGATGCGCTTGCGCTCCACATCCACTTCCATGACCTTCACCTTGACGATGTCGCCGGTCTTGACCACCTCGCGGGCGTCATTGACAAACTTGTGGGCCAGCTGGCTCACATGCACCAGCCCGTCCTGGTGCACGCCCAGGTCCACGAAGGCGCCGAACTGGGCCACGTTGCTCACGGTGCCTTCCAGGACCATGCCTTCCTTGAGGTCCTTGATGTCTTCCACGCCCTCGTTGAAGCGCGCCACCTTGAAGTCGGGGCGCGGGTCGCGGCCGGGCTTTTCCAGCTCGCCCAGGATGTCCTTGACGGTGATGACACCGAACTTCTCGTTGGCGAACAGTTCGGGCCGCAGCGTCTTGAGCATGTCGGCGCGGCCCATCAGCTCGGCCACGGGCTTGCCGGTCTTGGCCATGATCTGCTCGACCACGGGGTAGGTCTCGGGGTGCACGCCCGTCATGTCGAGCGGGTTCTCGCCGCCACGGATGCGCAGAAAGCCTGCTGCCTGCTCGAAGGTCTTGGGGCCCAGGCCCGCCACGTCAAGCAGTTGCTGGCGGCTCTTGAACGCACCGTTGGCCTCGCGCCAGCGCACCACGGCCTTGGCCACGCTGGGCGAGAGGCCCGAGACGCGCGAGAGCAGCGGCACGCTGGCCGTGTTCAGGTCCACGCCCACCGAGTTCACGCAGTCCTCGACCACGGTGCCCAGGGTGCGCGCCAGCTCGCTCTGGTTCACGTCGTGCTGGTACTGGCCCACGCCGATGCTCTTGGGGTCGATTTTCACCAGTTCGGCCAGCGGGTCCTGCAGGCGGCGCGCAATCGAGGCGGCGCCGCGCAGGCTCACGTCCACATCGGGCATCTCCTGGCTGGCGTATTCGCTGGCGGAGTACACCGAGGCGCCCGCCTCGCTCACCACCACCTTCTCGATCACACGGTCCACCTTGGCGGCGAGCTTGATGAGGTCGGCGGCCAGCTTGTCGGTCTCGCGGCTGGCCGTGCCGTTGCCGATGGCGATGAGGTTCACGCCGTGCTTCTCGCACAGCTTGGCCAGCGTGTGCAGCGAGCCTTCCCAGTCGCGGCGCGGCTCGTGCGGGTACACGGTGGCGGTCTCCACGAGCTTGCCCGTGGCGTCCACCACGGCCACCTTCACGCCGGTGCGGATGCCGGGGTCCAGCCCCATCACCACGCGGGGGCCGGCAGGCGCGGCCAGCAGCAGGTCGCGCAGGTTGTCCGCAAACACCTTGATGGCGACCTTCTCGGCCTCTTCGCGCAAGCGGGCGAACAGGTCGCGCTCGGTCGAGAGGCTGAGCTTGACGCGCCAGGTCCAAGCCACGCACTTGCGGATCAGGTCGTCGGCCTTGCGGCCCGCGTGGCTCCAGCCCAGGTGCAGCGCGATCTTGCCTTCGGCAATGCTGGGCTTGCCCGGCTCGGGCTCGACGGGCAGCACCAGCTTGGCTTCGAGGATCTCGAGCGCCCGGCCCCGGAATACCGCCAGGGCACGGTGCGAGGGCACGCGGCCGATGGGCTCGTCGTACTCGAAGTAGTCGCGGAACTTGGAGACTTCGGGGTCGTTCTCGTTCTTGCCCTCCACCTTCTTGGAGCGCAGCAGGCCCTCGGCCCAGAGCCACTCGCGCAGTTGCTGCACCAGGGCCGGGTCTTCGGCCCAGCGCTCGGAGAGGATGTCGCGCACGCCGTCGAGCACGGCGGGCACGGTGGAAAAGTCCGCGCCGGGCTTACCGTCGTCCAGCACCTCGGGCGGCTTCGTGAACGCTGCGGCCTCGACGGCCGGGTCCAGCGTGGGATCGGCGAACAGCTTGTCGGCCAGCGGCTCGATGCCGAACTCGCGCGCGATCTGGCCCTTGGTGCGGCGCTTTTGCTTGAACGGCAGGTAGATGTCTTCCAGCTCCTGCTTGGTGGGTGCGGCCGCAATGGCGGCACGCAGGGCGTCGGTCAGCTTGCCCTGCTCGTCGATGGCCTTGAGCACGGCGGCGCGGCGGTCTTCCAGCTCGCGCAGGTAGGACAGGCGGGCTTCCAGTTCACGCAACTGGATGTCGTCCAGCCCACCGGTCACTTCCTTGCGGTAGCGGGCGATGAACGGCACCGTGGCGCCGCCGTCCAGCAGCTCGACGGCGGCCTTGACCTGTTGCTCGGTGATCCGGATTTCTTCGGCAATCTGCCGGACGATCTTTTGCATTGCGTTCTATCCTGCGGGGCACATGGACGGGAAAAGCGGGCGAGTGTGCCACAGGCGGCGCCCCCTTCCGCGCCGGCGCCCCGGCCGAGCCTGCCTAGGATTGCTCTATTTTCAATAGCTGTAGACGACCGCTTCACAAGCACTACATGCCGTTTTTGCATGCAATCTCATGCAGCGCCGGGTGGGCGACGGCGAGCGGCCCTCAGGGCGGCAGCGTGCGTGCGGATGCGGCCGCACTTGGGGCTGCAGACGCGTCGGTTGCAGTGGCGCCGTCCGGCACAACCACCCGGACGCAGGTGCCGCCCCCTTCGGGCCGCGTCAGCTCCAGCGCCCCGCCAATCTCCTGTGCACGGCTGCGCATGCCGGGCAGGCCCATGCCAGCGGGGCCGGCGCTTGACACGGCCACGGAGTCTGGCAGGCCCCGCCCGTTGTCGCACACCTCAAGGAACCAGGACTGCAGGTGGGCGTCATGGCCCACGCGCACCGCCACGCGCGTGGCCCGGGCGTGCTGCAGCACGTTGCTGAGGGCCTCCTGCACGATGGAGACCATGTGCAGGCTGCGCTCGGCATCCAGCGCTGGCACGCTGCCCAGGCACTGCACATCCCACTCCATGCGGATGCCGCGCTGGTCCAATGCGGGCTGTACGCGGTGGCGCAAACGTGCGAGGCGGTCTTCCAGCGTGTCGGTGCGGGCATTCATCGAATCCACCACCAGGCGCAGATCCAGCAGGCACAGCTCCAGCGCCTGCAGGGCCTGCGCAGGTGCCGGCGCCAGGGGGTGGAGCATTGCCATGGCGCTGACGAGTTGAGAGCCGAGGTTGTCATGCAGCTCGCGTGCGATGCGCTGGCGCTCGGCCTGCAGTTCCGCGCTGGGGCGCGGGTTGCGCCGGGGTTGCCACTGCAGCGCACGGGGCAGTTGCAACAGGATGAGCCCGCCCAGCACCACTTCGGTGACGATCATCGTTACATCCAGCCAGCGCTGCACGGTCGAACTGCCGAGCCAGCAGTAATGCGACACCATGAGGCTCAGCACCAACTGCACGCCCCACAGCGCGACACACGCCAGCGCAAAGCTTGACGGACGGGTGCGAAACATGAAGGCCCGCTGCGCGGCGACCCTGCCCTCGGCCTAGAACAGCCCACGCAGCGACGCAAAGCGCACGGCCTGGGCGCGGGTGCGCACCTGCAGCTTGCGGTAGATGTTGCGGATGTGCGTGTTCACCGTCATGCAGCTGATCAGCAGGCGCGAACCGATTTCTGTACTCGTGTAGCCGCTGGCCACCATGCGCAGGATCTCTTTCTCGCGTGCGGAGAGACGGTCGGCATCGTCGGGCTGGCGGCGCTTGGGCGCGTCGCCCCGGGTCGTGTCGAAGCGCTGAAGCAGCCGGCGCGCCAAATTGGGCGTGATCGATGCGCCGCCGTTCATCACCTGCAGCACGGCCTGCGAATAGCTGCCAAACCACGAGTTCTTGCTGAGATACCCTGTCGCGCCCAGCTCGAAGGCGCGCAGCACCTGGTCATCGTTTTCCATGACCGATATCACCACCGCCTCGGCCGCTGGCCGCACGGTCTTGAGGTAGTCGAGCAACTCGAAACCCTCGCCATCGCCCAGGTGCAGGTCCACCAGCATCACATCGAACTCATGCTGCTTGATGGCCTTTCGCCCTTCGCGCAGGCTGCCCGCCTGGGCCACCAGCAGCGTGCGCGGCTCGGCCATGAGTTCCTGCGCAATCACCATGCGGATGTGCGCGTCGTCGTCCACCAGCAGCACGCGCACTGGCCGCTCGGCCTGGCCTATCAGGAAATCCGGCCAGATGGACGAGGGGTTGCCGCGCGCTCCGAAGTGCGTCTCCCCTGCGCCACCGTCCGGTGATCGGAAAACTGGCCCGGTAAGGCCGGGCTCGGCGGGATACGTGACCATACACAACCTCCAAGGGTGCGCAGAAGCCGCAACAACACGCACTGCTGCGCGCAATGAATGCCTTCAGGTCGCGACACTAAAAGAAACAGCGGCAAACATCTACACCCGCAATTAACAATTTGCATACGTTTCCAAAGTTACAAACCGAAACTACCTTGTTGAAAAGGGGTTGCCCGGTGAGGCTGGCGGGGCCTGCATCGGCGACTTTGCAACGGCCTGCCAGGGCTCTGACTTTGCCGCCACCCTTGCCGCCAGCGCCGCACCCTCATGCCTGCTCGGTAGCCCGCGCTGGGGATGTGTGGAGCGGAACCGCACCACCACACTGACCCCAGGCAGAACACGCACGGCTTTTCAAACCGCTGCTTCGCGGCGCGAGCCACGGCGTCCTGTCCCGCCAGGCCGCCCCATGGATGGGCCTTGGGAACCGGTATCTGGTCAGCACTCGAAGGAACTGTCATGAAAAAGCTTGCATTTTTTGCACTCAGCACCATCGCTACCGTAGCAATGGCCGTTCAACCCACCAGTCCGGCGGCCATCTCCATCACGGGGGTCTCAAGCCAGATGGCCACGCTGTCGGGCATCACGGTATCGAACACGTCCAACAGCAACAATGACGCGCTGCAGAACGTGTCGAGCAATTCCGGCAAGATCACCATCGCCGGCATTTCCGACCAGAAGACCATCGCCACCGGGGGCTCCCTGAGCAACACCGCCGTCGACAAGAACGACTTCGCCAACCAGAACGTGTCGTCGAACGCCGGCGATGTCGAAGTGGCCAAGGGTGGCCTTTCATTCCAGACCACCACCCTGACGGGCAGCAACGTGACCAACAGCGCCAAGGGCGCGGGCGGCACGGCCGACGCACTGCAGAGCCTGGCCAGCAACAACGGCAAGGTCCGCATCACCGGCGCCTCGATGCAAGGCGTGGCCGCCATGGGCAGCACCGTGAAGAACGAAGCCGACGGCAGCAATTCGCTGGCAACCCAGAACCTCTCGTCCAACTTCGGCGCGGTGACGATCGCCGGGCTGTCCACGCAGGCCACCTACCTGAACAACGCCACAGTGACCAACCAGGCCAAGGGCTACAACAGCCATGCGGCGCAGAACATCGCATCCAACGACGCCTGCAACGAGCCACGCGACCCCTGCGCAGACGGTCGCTGCCAGCGCAGCACGGGCTGGTAAGCCCGCGCATCGCTGCGCCTGCTCCCCAAAAGCTTGCCAGGCCGCCCGCGCGGGGGCCTGGCGCTTTCTCACACAATGACTGGAGGCCGCATCATGGTCGAACACCTCGCGATCCGGGTGGGAATCGCCCTCGGCACGCTGTGCTGCAGTTGGCACGCAGTCGCGCAATACGCTCCAGGGGAAGACCCGGTCATCCTGGACAAGAAAGTCAGCATCCAGATGCTGCCCACGGGCGCCGCGCCGCGCTCGGGCTACATCACGCCTTCCACCGACATGCCCGCATGGCAGAAGGCGCGCATCTCGCGCTATGAGGCCAAGGCGTTCTCGGGCGATCCGGGCGACATCCTGACGAACAAGGACGTGGTGTCCACCGCCACCTCCGATGGCTTCAAGACCACCTGCACCCAGAGCATCGGCAGCACGACCACCCTCACCACCGCAGCGGGCTCGCCCAAGGAACAGATCGTGGTGCTGCGCGGAGACCTTGTGAATATCTGCAATTGAAGGGGCCTGCGACTGCGAGAGGGTCGCTTGCTCCTTCACGTTCCCGCGTAAGCCGCTGCACCGCACCAGGGGAAAGTTCATGAAAACAGCATTGCCCATGTTCCGCGCCTTGCAGCGCCAGCGCCTTGCCTGCACGGCCGCTGCACTCGCGGGGGTGCTGCTGGTGCAGGGCTGCACCATGCCCGTCGATGCACGCAAGGACGCGGCGTTCCAGTCCTACGCCTCGCAGTCGGACCGCCCGGTGGTGCGGCCCACGCGCTCGATCTCCAGCTTCTCGGACTCGCTGATGTGCATGGACCATCTGCTGCGCGAAGCCCAACTGCCCCCCACGCTGATCACCAGCAAGCAGATCCCCGACTACTCCAGCCGTGTGCCCGTGGCCAGCAAGGACATGATCATCACGGCCCTGTCGCAGATGTCGCGGCTGAGCAATGCCTTCCGCTTCGTGGACTACGAAGTCGACATCGCCCGGCAGGACACGGTGCAGAACCTCACCACCATCCTTCTGAACAACAACCAGATGCAGCTGCAGCGGCCCGCGCTGTACCTGTCGGGCGCCGTGGCCTATGTGGACCAGAACGTCATCAGCAACCGCTTCGACGTGGGCACCTCGGCCAGCCGGCTCGACACGGGCTACAGCGCCAGCCGCAATGCCACCATCATCGCCCTCGAAATGCACCTGGGCGACTTTCGCACGCGCACGCTGATTCCGGGGCTCGACTCCGCCAATGAAGTGATCATCGGCGGTGCGGGCCAGGGGCTGGACCTGGCCGGCCGCATCGGCAGCTACGGCGTCAAGTTCAACGTGGGGCGCGACTACGCCCAGGGCGCCGGCAGCGCAATGCGCACCCTCATCGACCTGGGCACCATCGAACTCGTGGGCAAATGGGCCCGTGTGCCCTACTGGCAGTGTTTGACGCTCGACCAGACCCACCCCAACTTCCAGCGCCAGATGCGCGACTGGTTCGACGAGAGCGGCCCGCAGGCGCAGTCGAGCCTGGTGCAAAGCTCGCTGATCAGCCGCGGCTACCTGCCGCTGGGCACCGAGCCCCTGCCAAGCAACAGCCCGCAGTTGCGCACGGCCCTCGCGCGCTTCCAGGCGGACAGCGGGCTGGTGGCCTCGGGCGTGGTGGATTTTCCGACCTACGAACGGGCGCTGAGAAACTACGTCACCCTTGCGCCCGACGGCACGCTGGCCCGCGTAGGCTGGACCAGCACCGGGGCCGTCGCCACCCCCGCAACGGGCGCTTCTGCGGGTGCGGCGGCAGTGCCCGAAGCGACGATTGCCACCGCCCCCGAGGCCACGCGGGTGGAGCTGCAGATCGAAAACCCCCTGCCGGCGGGCGAACGCGCCGCCTTTGAAGAAGGCGAGCAGGTGTTCCTCTCGGCCACGGTATCGCGCACTTCGCACCTGTATTGCTACTTTGCCGACGCCAGGGGCGGCGTGATGCGCCTGCTGCCCAATGCCATCCATCCGCATTCGCTGGTGTCGGCGCAGCTGTCCACGCGCATTCCCGACTGGATGACGCCCAACCCCGCCTTCATCATGGACGCAGGCAAACCCGGCACGGAAAAAGTGGGCTGCTTTGCATCCGACACCGATCCGCTGCCCGCCCTGCCCGCTCCACTGCAAGGCCCCGCCCTCAAGGCCGTGCCGGGCTTCCGGACCATCGACGACGTGAGCGATGCATTTGCCAAGAGCCTGGGCAGCAACGGCTTCACACGCGGTGAGATCCAGTGGCAGGTGACCACCAAGCGCAGCAGCCCGGCCCAGGGCGCCCCCGCCGCAAAACCCGCAGCCCGCTGAAATGCGGCAAGGAGCGCCCGCATGAACCGCAACCCATCTGGACGGCAGGAGGCAAGCCACCGCTGCTGGCCGCGCCTGTGCGGGTGTGCCGCCCTGCTGGTGGCCACCGCGCTCGGA
>NZ_ACQT01000048.1 GCF_000175235.1 Acidovorax delafieldii 2AN
AACGCCTAACGCCTAACGCCTAACGCCTAACGCCTAACGCCTAACGCCTAACGCCCAACGCCCAACGTCAGGCAAGCAGCGCGCCCACCCTCTGGAAACTGCCGGGTGACGCGGCCCGTATGACTGGGTACCGGTGGCTTGCTCTTTTTTGCAGCGGTCTGCGATGGATACCCGGGCGTTGCGCACACCGGGTGCCACGGCAGGCCCCGAAGGGGCGGTCATCTGCCGCCGCGACTTGGCGCTCAGCGCGGCGGATGTCGATGCCGCGGAGCGCAAGCGGATGCGGGGGCGCACCGGATCGACGGGGGAATTGCTTCTTTCTCTGTAGCTGTCGTTGCTTGCCGTGCATGCACTGAGGGCTTCTTTGGCGGCAATTGCTGTGCCTGGAAACCTTGTGGAGATGGGGCTCCGGCGCCCCGGTTTTCAGGGCACAGTTGCGGGGGCTGTGCGCCATGTCGAGAGGGGGTGTCTGTATGCTCCTTATTTTGTAGCGTCAAACGGAAGATATATAAGCGATGTAGCCACATTGGTGTGCCATTCGATGGCGTGCGGGAGCGTAGCGGATCGGGGCGATGGTTCCTGATGCTTCGATGCCCACTGGACGCGCTTGGGGGCGCATGTGGCCAGCAGCGCAGTGCTGTGCAGGTTAGCGGCAAGACCGTGGTTGCTCTACTTTCTATAGCTGCAGACGGAGGACGCGTAAAGGCGCGGGCGGTCTGAAGCATCAAAATCAATGAAAACCGCAAATGGCCGTAGTGTTGGCGTCCTGCGTCCTGCGTCCTGCGTCCTGCGTCCTGCGTCCTGCGTCCTGCGTCCTGCGTCCTGCGTCCTGCGTCCTGCGTTGCCCGCTTTTTTGCGCAGGCGCTACTGGGGCGGGCGCAGCGATGCGCAGGCGTCGTACGGCGGCAGGGGCGGGGTGGAGATGACGATGTCCGTGCCTGTCCCCGCCGCGGCCGTCGCTGGCGCGGTTCCTGCCGCCTCGCCCTGTGGTGGCCGTGCCAGCGCAGAGACCACCTTCGATTGCACATCGCGCGGCCAGTGGGTCGGGACCCCCCGGTGGCGCAGCACATGTTCGCCCCCGGCCACCAGCAGCACGGTCTGGCCGGGGCGCATCGCTTCGCGGGCGGTGGCGGCCAGGCTGGCGTCGCGGGCGATCTGGATGCGCGCCATGGTGGGCAGCCGCGCCGCAGGCAGCATGTCGCAGTGGCCTTCCTGCAGGGCCGTATGCAACTGTTCGCGTGCATGGGCAGCGAGGTGGTTGTCCCAGTGGGCGTCTTTTTCCGCCTCGGCCATGGCGGTGCGCGGCAGGTTGCCGCCCAGCACCGGCGCACCCGTGCGCACTGCCGCCATGACCACGGGGCCATAGGCCGACCACGGCCAGGCCGCGTCGTGCCATTGCAGCGCAGATTGCACCTGCGCCTCGGTGGCTTCGCGTGGCAGCCCGGCGGTGCTGTGGCCGCGCTCGGCCATTTCCAGGACCAGGGCGGCGAGTTGGCCGCGCCCTGCAAGCCACTGCACCGTCTGGCGCTCCAACAGCTGGTGGTCGGGGGCATCATGCTGCTCCCCGAGCAGCAGCACATCGGCCGGGGGCGCCGCGTCCAGCGCGGCCGGCCAGGCGGTGGCAGACACGATGGTGGGGGGGCTGGCGCAGCCGGCCAGTATGCCCAACGTGGCGGCGGCGCTCAGAAGCCACAAGGGTCGGAGAAATGCAGGCGACATGCGGCAATGCTACGCGGCGCAATCTTGATGCACGTCAAGAGTGGGTTTATCGCGCCTTCCTACACTGCGCCCATGCGCACCAAGTCCCCTTTGACCTTCAAGCTGTTGGCCATGGGCGGCGGGTTCCTGCTGGTGGCCCTGGCCTCCATCGGCTTGACGCTGTGGGTGGCCTGGAAGCTCGAGGGCGGCGCGGCTGCCGTCAACGAGGCCGGACGGCTGCGCATGAACATGCTGCGCATGGTGCTCGTGCAGCAGACCGAATCCCCCGAGGAAGTGCAGCGGCATGCGCGGCAGTTCGATGCCAGCCTGGAGTTGCTGCGGACGGGGGATCCGTCCCGCCCCCTGTTCGTGCCATGGGGCGCCGATACGCGGGAGCGGTTCGAGGAAATCCGCACGACCTGGGGTGGCTTGCGCAAGGAGTGGGCAGTCGGATTGCCGCCGGACCGTGCGCGTTCCCTGGCGCAGGCCGACAGCTTCGTTCACAAAGTGGATGGTTTTGTCGAGGCCATCGAAATCCAGATCGCGGGCTGGACGGCGGTGCTGCACATCTTTCAGCTGTCGATGATGGCGGTGGCGATTGCCGCCGCCATCACCTTCATGGCCGTGAGCTACCTGCTGGTGCTCAACCCGGTGTCGCAATTGCAGCAGGCGCAGGCGCGCCTGCGCCAGGGCGACCTCGGGGTGCGGTTGCCGGTGGAGGCCGATGACGAATTCGGCCAGCTCTCGGCGGGCTTCAACCTGATGGCCCACGCGCTCCAGGCCTCGCACGAGGAACTGGAGCAGAAGGTGCGCGAGAAAACCGCCAACATCGCGGTGCAGAACCAGCGCCTGGCGGCCCTCTATGAGGTCAGTGCACTGGCTTCCTCGGCAACTGGGCTGGAAGCGCTGGCCCAGGGGTTCGTGAAGCAGATCCGCCGTGTGGCGGGTGCAGACGCTGCTGCAGTGCGCTGGTCCGACGAGGCCAACGAACGCTACGTGCTGCTGGCGGGTGACGGCATGCCGGTGGCCATGACCGAGGAGGAGCACTGCCTGCACACCGGCGCTTGCATGTGCGGGCAGCCGCAAAGCCAGGCGCGTACGCGCGTCATCCCGATCGTGCCTTCCACCACGCTGGCGTTTCCGCACTGCCGCGATGCGGGGTTCCAGACCATGGTGGCGATTCCGGTGCAGATGCAGCAGCGGCTGCTGGGCGAAATCAATCTGTTTTTCCGCTCACCCACCGCGCACACCGACGAGGTGCGGGATCTGCTGGAGGCGATGACGCGCCACCTGGCCAGTGCCATGGAAGGTCTGCGGGCGACGGCCCTCGAACGCGAGGCCGCCGTGGCCGAAGAGCGCAGCCTGCTGGCCCGTGAGCTGCACGATTCCATCGCGCAATCGCTGGCCTTCCTCAAAATTCAGACGCAGCTGCTGCGCGACGCGGTGGCCAAGGGCGACGTGGTGGCGCGCGACCGCAGCATGGGCGAGCTGGACGTGGGCGTGCGCGAATGCTATGCCGACGTGCGCGAATTGCTGGTGCACTTTCGCACGCGCACGAGCGAGGAAGACATCGAGGCCGCGCTGCGCGCCACGCTGTCGAAGTTCGAGCACCAGACGGGCATCGCCACCACACTCACCATGGCCGGACACGGCTTGCCCCTGCCGCCCGACGTGCAGATCCAGGTGCTGCACATGGTGCAGGAGGCCTTGTCGAACGTGCGCAAGCATTCGGGCGCGACACGGGTGGAACTGCACGTCCACCGCCACCCCCGCTGGCGCTTTGAAGTGCTGGACAATGGCACCGGGTTCCGTGTCGATGCGGTGCCGCCCGATTCATTGCATGTCGGCCTGGGCATCATGCGCGAGCGCGCCCAGCGCATCGGGGCCGTGGTGCAGGTCGAATCGTCGCCGGGCGAGGGTGCCCGCGTATGCATCGAACTGCCCACCATGGCCGCCCTGCAGGCGCCCCGCGAAACGCCGCTGCCGGTCCTTGCCGAATCCGAACACTGATGCCTATGCCTTCCTTGCGACCCGTGACCTTGCTCGTGGTGGACGACCACAACCTGTTTCGCCGCGGCCTGGTGGCCTTGCTGGGGCAGGACCCGGGCCTGCAGGTGGTGGGCGAGGCGGGCGATGCCGCGCAGGCCATGCGCCTGGCCCCTGCATTGCGCCCGGACGTGATCCTGCTGGACAACCACTTGCCCGGCGTGACGGGTGTGGACGCCATCCGCGGGTTGCGCGAAGTGTCGCCGTCGTCGCGCGTGCTCATGCTCACCGTCAGCGAGGATGCGCAGGATCTGGCCACTGCGCTGCGCAATGGTGCACAGGGATATCTGCTCAAGACCATTGATGGCGACCTGCTGGCGCAGGCCATCCGCCGCGCTGCGGCAGGCGAGCCCGTCGTGAGCCCCGAGCTCATGGGCAAGCTGGTGGCGGCTTTCCAGTCGCAGGGCGCTCCCGAGGCGGACGCCCTTGAGCCAGGGTCTGCCGAAAGATCGCAACCGCCAGCTGCGTTCGACGTGGGCGATGCGAGCACGCCGCTGTCGCCCCGTGAAGAAGAGGTACTGCGCGAGATTGTCCGCGGCGCCAGCAACAAGGAAATCGCGCGGGTCCTTGATATTGCCGAGACCACGGTGAAGATCCACGTGCAGCACATCCTGCGCAAGCTCGGGCTCAGTTCGCGGGTGCAGGCGGCCGTGTACGCCTCCGATCGCCTGCGCTGACCTGGGTTGCATCGCCTCCCCGGGCGGGCCGGATGGCGCAGACCGAGGAGCGGTGCGTTGCTGCGCCTCCGGGCCGTGTGCCCGCCCTGTCAGCCCTTTCATTTCTTCGAGTTTTGCGGCGCGGGTGTCTAACGGGCTCGTGTCGGGCGCCTGCAGCGCGTCGTTCTACACGCCCACATCGTTGGCGCCTGCCGCGGTGACTGTGGATCTCGGGGTGACTGGCGTGCGCTGGGTGCAGTCGGTGCCCGCCGCGGGAGCGGTTCGCGAAGGTAGTAGTTCTTTTGGACGATGGTGCTCCGATGCCCTCGTTCTTTTGCCGTGGTGAAACGTCCCGAAGAGGGATAGGCAAAACCCTGCCCAGGCGAGACGATGCAGGCCACACAGGAAAGAGAGGGAATATCCCATGGCAAACGCATCGCTTTCGGCGGGCGAAAGTCCGCGACGTACACGGCAGGCTTGGTCCGTGCTTCTGGTGAGCACGCTGGCCTTCACGGTCTGCTTCATGGTGTGGATGATGTTCGGCGTGATCGGCATCCCGATCAAGAAGATGCTGAACCTGAGCGCAACCCAGTTCGGCCTGCTGACGGCCATGCCGGTGCTCACCGGCTCGCTGGTGCGCGTGCCCCTGGGTATCTGGACCGATCGTTTTGGCGGGCGGATCGTGATGGCGGTTCTGATGGCGATCACCGTGCCGGCCATCTGGCTCATGAGTTATGCCACCGAATACTGGCATTTTCTCACCATCGGTCTGTTTGTCGGGCTGGCGGGGGGCTCTTTCTCCGTGGGCACGCCCTATGTGGCCCGCTGGTTCCCCAAGAACCGCCAGGGCACTGCGATGGGTGTCTATGGCGCAGGCAATTCCGGTGCGGCCGTGAACAAGTTCGTGGCGCCGGTGTTGCTGGTGGCCTTTGGCTGGACCATGGTGCCGCAGGTGTATGCCGCCATCATGCTGGGTACCCTGGTGCTGTTCTGGCTGTTCAGCTATTCCGACCCGGCGCATCTCGTGTCCAGCAACGTCAAGTTCACCGACCAGTTGCGGGCGCTCAAGGACCCCAAGGTCATCAAATACTGCCAGTACTACAGCATCGTGTTCGGTGGCTACGTGGCGCTGTCGCTGTGGATGGTGCAGTACTACGTGGGCGAATACGGCCTGGACATTCGGGTGGCTGCACTGCTGGCGGCCTGCTTCTCGTTGCCCGGCGGAGTGCTGCGTGCCATCGGCGGCGTGCTCAGCGACAAGTACGGCGCCCACAGCGTGACCTGGTGGGTGATGTGGGTGAGTTGGATCTGCCTGTTCCTGCTGAGCTATCCGCAGACTGATTTCACCATCCTCACGGTGAATGGCCCCACCACCTTCCACCTGGGCCTGAATGTTTATGCGTTCACTGCGCTGATGGGCTTGCTGGGCGTGGCGTTTGCCTTCGGGAAGGCCAGTGTCTTCAAGTACATCAGCGACGACTACCCCAAGAACATCGGGGCCATCAGCGGCATCGTGGGGCTGGCAGGCGGGCTGGGCGGCTTCGTGCTGCCCATCATGTTCGGCGCCCTGATGGACTGGACCGGCATCCGCTCGAGCGCCTTCATGCTGATGTATGGCGTGGTCTGGGTTTCGCTGATCTGGATGTATTTCACGGAAGTCCGCCGCACCGATGTGATGGACCCGTCCCATGTTTCGGCGCATTGAGCCGCCCGCACAAATATTTCAAGGTAACACCATGTCTGCCAACCAACTCAGCAGCGGCGAGCGCCAGGGGCGCACGCTCACTATCTGGACTCCGGAGGACAAATCATTCTGGGAGCGCGAGGGTGAGGCTGTCGCCAAGCTCAATCTGTGGATCTCGGTGCCTGCGCTGTTCCTGGCCTTTGCCATCTGGCAGGTCTGGAGCGTGGTGGCCGTGAGTCTGCCGGGGCTGGGATTCAAGTACTCCACCAACCAGCTCTTCTGGCTGGCCGCGGCACCTGCCCTCAGCGGCGCCACACTGCGTATCTTCTATTCGTTCATGGTGCCGCTCGTGGGTGGCCGCCGCTGGACGGCCATCTCCACGGCCACCCTGTTGATACCCGCCATCGGCATTGGCTACGCGGTGCAGGACAACACCACCGGCTACCCGACGATGCTGATGCTTGCGCTGCTGTGCGGCCTGGGCGGCGGCAACTTCAGTTCGAGCATGGCCAACATCAGCTTTTTCTTTCCGAAAGAGCGCAAGGGCTCGGCGCTGGGGGTGAATGCCGGCCTGGGAAACCTGGGTGTTTCGGTGGTGCAGTTCCTGAGCCCGCTGGTCGTCACGGCTGGCATCTTCGGTATCTTTGGGGGCGATCCGCAGACGATCGTGAAGAATGGCCAATCGGCGCAGGTGTGGACGCAGAACGCGGCCTTCATCTGGGTGCCATGGATCGCGTTGGCATCGCTGGCGGCCTGGTTCGGCATGAACGACATTGCCGATGCAAAAGCCTCCTTCGCCACGCAAGCCGCCATTTTCCGCCGCAAGCACAACTGGTTGATGTGCGTGCTGTACCTGGGCACGTTCGGCTCCTTCATCGGCTATGCCGCTGGTTTTCCTTTGCTGATCAAGAGCCAGTTTCCTGGCGTCAACCCACTGGCCTACGCATGGCTTGGTCCGCTGGTGGGCGCGGTTGTGCGGCCCTTCGGTGGCTGGCTGGCCGACAAGCTTGGCGGCGCACGCGTCACGCTGTGGAACTTCGTCGTCATGGCGCTGGCCGTGGTGGGGGTCATTGGCTTCCTGCCCTCGGGCGGCTCGGCAGGGCAGTTCTCGGGATTCTTCGTGTGCTTTCTGGTGCTGTTCCTGACCACCGGCATCGGCAACGGCTCGACGTTCCGCATGATTCCGGTGATCTTCCTGACTGAAGCCCTGCGCGGTGTCGATCGCAACAACGCGGCCGCTGTGGCACAGGCCACCAAGGAGGGCAACACGCTGGGCGCTGCCACGCTGGGCTTCACGGCCGCAATGGCCGCCTACGGGGGCTTCTTCATTCCCAAGAGCTACGGCAGCTCCATTGCACTGACCGGCGGCCCCGAGGCAGCGCTCTGGACCTTCGTTGCCTTCTACGTCATCTGCATTGTGATCACCTGGTGGTACTACGCCCGCAAGCACGCAGAGATGCCTTGCTGATTCATGTACCCAATTGCTAGAAAAAGGAGCCCCCGATGAGCCATTTCCTCGATCGCCTTTCGTACTTCTCGCAGCCCCGCGAGAATTTTGCGCAGGGCCACGGTCAGACCAACGGCGAAGACCGTACCTGGGAAGATGCCTACCGCGACCGCTGGGCACACGACAAGATCGTGCGCAGCACCCACGGCGTGAATTGCACAGGCTCATGTTCGTGGAAGATCTACGTCAAGGGCGGCATCGTGACGTGGGAAACCCAGCAGACCGACTACCCCCGCACCCGCCCCGACCTGCCCAACCATGAACCCCGCGGCTGTGCACGCGGCGCCAGCTACAGCTGGTATCTGTACAGCGCCAACCGCGTGAAATACCCCATGGTGCGCGGCCGTCTGCTCAAGCACTGGCGCGCCGCCATGGCCCTGGCCAAGAGTCCGGTGGACGCCTGGGCCAGCATCGTCGAGAACGACGCCTCGCGCAGCGAATGGCAGAAGCAGCGCGGCCTGGGTGGCTTCGTGCGCAGCACCTGGGACGAAGTCAACCAGATGATCGCTGCGGCCAATGTCTACACGATCAAGAAGCACGGCCCTGACCGCATCATCGGCTTCTCGCCCATTCCCGCGATGTCGATGATCTCGTATGCCGCAGGCTCGCGCTACCTGAGCCTGATCGGCGGCGTGTGCATGAGCTTCTACGACTGGTACTGCGACCTGCCACCCTCCAGTCCGCAGGTGTGGGGCGAGCAGACCGACGTGCCCGAGTCGGCCGACTGGTACAACAGTTCGTACATCATTGCCTGGGGCTCCAACGTGCCCCAGACGCGCACGCCCGATGCCCACTTCCTGACCGAGGTGCGCTACAAGGGCACCAAGGTCGTGTCCATCACGCCCGACTATTCCGAAGTGGCCAAGCTGGGCGACTTGTGGATGCACCCCAAGCAGGGCACCGATGCCGCCGTGGCCATGGCCATGGGCCATGTGATCCTCAAGGAGTTCTACTTCAAGGATGGTGGCAAGGGCCGCAGCGCCTACTTTGACGACTACGCGCGCCGCTACACCGACCTGCCGCTCTTGGTGGTACTGAAAGAAAAGACGCTGCCCGATGGCCGCACGGTCATGGTGCCTGACCGGTACGTGCGCGCCAGCGACTTCCCCGGCCAGCTCGACCAGTCCAACAACCCCGACTGGAAGACCGTGGGCTACGACGAGCTGGGCCAGGTCACGCTGCCCAATGGCTCCATCGGTTTCCGCTGGGGCGCCGACGGCCGTGCCGACCAGGGCCTGTGGAATCTGGAGAACAAGGAAGCACGCACCGGCAACACCGTCAAGCTCAAGCTGTCGGTGATCGAAGACGGTGTCCAGGCCCACGACGTGGCCGACGTGGCCTTCCCGTACTTTGGCGGTGTGCAAACGCCGAACTTCACCGCCAACGAACAAGGCGGCGACGTGATAGTGCGCCGCGTGCCGGTAAGCCACCTGGAACTGGCCGGGCACGAAGCCCAGGGCCGCGTGATGGTGGCCACCGTGTTCGACCTGCTGGCCGGTAACTACGGCATCGACCGGGGTCTGCCCGGCGAAGAGCCCGGTGGCAGCTACGATGCCGACCGCCCCTACACCCCCGCCTGGCAGGAAAAGATCACCGGCGTGCCGCGTGACCAGATCATCACCGTGGCGCGCCAGTTTGCCGACAACGCAGACAAGACGCATGGCAAGTCCATGGTCATCATCGGTGCGGCCATGAACCACTGGTACCACTGCGACATGAACTACCGCGGCATCATCAACATGCTGATGCTGTGCGGCTGTATCGGCCAGAGCGGTGGCGGCTGGGCGCACTACGTGGGCCAGGAAAAGCTGCGGCCCCAGACCGGCTGGACCGCGCTGGCCTTCGCGCTTGACTGGATCCGCCCACCGCGCCAGATGAACAGCACGAGCTTCTTCTACGCCCACACCGACCAGTGGCGCTACGAGAAGCTGGGCATGGAGGAAATCCTCTCGCCCCTGGCCGACAAGAAGTCGTACAGCGGCTCGATGATCGACTACAACGTGCGCGCTGAGCGCATGGGCTGGCTGCCTTCGGCGCCCCAGCTCAAGACCAGCCCGCTGCAGGTGGCCAAGGACGCCGCTGCCAAGGGCATGGACGCCAAGGATTACGTGGTGCAGTCGCTCAAGAACGGCAGCCTCACGATGAGCTGCGAGGACCCGGACCACCCCGACAACTGGCCGCGCAACATGTTCGTGTGGCGCTCCAACATCCTGGGCTCGTCGGGCAAGGGGCATGAGTACTTCCTCAAGCACCTGCTGGGCACCACCCACGGTGTGCAGGGCAAGGACCTGGGCCAGGACGAGGCCAAGCCCGAGGAAGTGCAGTGGCACGCCAAGGCGCCCGAAGGCAAGCTGGACCTGCTGGTCACGCTTGACTTCCGCATGAGCACGACCTGTCTGTACTCCGACATCGTGCTGCCCACGGCCACCTGGTACGAGAAGAACGACCTCAACACCAGCGACATGCACCCCTTCATCCACCCGCTTTCCACGGCGGTGGACCCTGCGTGGCAGGCCAAGAGCGACTGGGAGATCTACAAGGGTTTCGCCAAGGCCGTGAGCGAGGTCAGCGTGGGCCACCTGGGCGTCGAGAAGGACGTAGTGCTCACGCCCATCATGCACGACACCGCGGGCGAAATGGCCCAGCCCTATGGCGTGCGTGACTGGAAGCGGGGCGAGTGCGAACTCATCCCCGGCAAAACCGCGCCGCAGGTCACGGTGGTCGAGCGCGACTATCCCAACCTGTACAAGCGCTTCACCGCCCTGGGCCCATTGATGGACAAGGCCGGCAACGGCGGCAAGGGCATCGGCTGGAACACGCAAACCGAAGTCGGCCAGCTGGGCGACTTGAACGGCCGCGTGAAGGAAGAGGGCGTGACGCAGGGCATGCCCCGCATCGTGACCGACATCGACGCCACCGAAGTGGTGATGATGCTGGCGCCTGAGACCAACGGCCACGTGGCCTGCAAGGCCTGGGAAGCCCTGGGCAAACAGACCGGCCGCGACCACGTGCACCTGGCGCTGCACCGCGAGGACGAGAAGATCCGCTTCCGCGACATCCAGGCGCAGCCGCGCAAGATCATCAGCTCGCCCACCTGGTCGGGTCTGGAAAGCGAAAAGGTCAGCTACAACGCCGGTTACACCAACGTGCACGAGTACATCCCCTGGCGCACCCTTACGGGCCGCCAGCAGTTCTACCAGGACCACCCCTGGATGCGCGACTTTGGAGAAGGCTTTGTGAGTTACCGCCCACCGGTGCACCTGAAGGCGCTGCACGAAGTCGAGGGCAAGAAGCCCAATGGCAACCGCGAGATTGCATTGAACTTCATTACGCCGCACCAGAAGTGGGGCATTCACTCGACCTACAGCGACAACCTGATCATGCTCACGCTCAACCGGGGCGGATCGGTGGTGTGGCTCAGCGAGGACGACGCGGCACGCGCCGGCATCGTGGACAACGACTGGGTGGAGCTCTTCAACGCCAACGGTGCCATTGCGGCCCGTGCGGTGGTGAGCCAGCGCGTGAACCCCGGCATGGTGATGATGTACCACTCGCAGGAAAAGATCATCAACACCCCGGGCTCGGAAATCACTGGCACGCGCGGTGGTATCCACAACTCGGTCACCCGCGTGGTGCTCAAGCCCACCCACATGATCGGCGGCTACGCCCAGTACAGCTATGGCTTCAACTATTACGGAACCATCGGCACCAACCGCGACGAGTTCGTGCTGGTACGCAAGATGGACCGCGTGGACTGGCTGGACGACGATGTGTCTGATGCCCCCGCACATGCCTGAGCCACAAGGAGAAAAACGATGAAAATTCGCGCACAAATCGGCATGGTGCTGAACCTGGACAAGTGCATCGGCTGCCACACCTGTTCTGTTACCTGCAAGAACGTCTGGACCAGCCGCCCCGGGGTGGAATACGCCTGGTTCAACAACGTCGAAACCAAGCCCGGCATTGGCTACCCCAAGGAATGGGAAAACCAGGACCGCTGGAACGGTGGCTGGGTGCGTAACCCGGACGGCTCCATCGCCCCCCGCCAGGGCGGCAAATGGAAGCTGCTCATGCGCATCTTCGCCAACCCCAACCTGCCGCAGATCGACGACTACTACGAGCCCTTCACGTTCGATTACGACCACTTGCAGTCGGCGCCCGAAAGCAAGGCGGCACCCACGGCGCGCCCGCGCAGCCTGATCACCGGCCAGCGCATGGAGAAGATCGAGTGGGGCCCGAACTGGGAGGAAATCCTGGGCGGCGAGTTCAGCAAGCGCAGCAAGGACAAGAACTTCGACGATGTGCAAAAGGACATCTACGGCCAGTTCGAGAACACCTTCATGATGTACCTGCCGCGCCTGTGCGAGCATTGCCTGAACCCGGCGTGCGTAGCATCGTGCCCCTCGGGCTCGATCTACAAGCGCGAGGAAGACGGCATCGTGCTGATCGACCAGGACAAGTGCCGCGGCTGGCGCATGTGCGTCTCCGGCTGCCCCTACAAGAAGATTTACTACAACTGGCAGTCGGGCAAGGCCGAGAAGTGCATCTTCTGCTACCCGCGCATCGAAGCCGGCCAGCCGACCGTGTGCTCGGAAACCTGCGTGGGCCGCATCCGTTATTTGGGCGTGCTGCTGTACGACGCAGACCGCATCCAGGAAGCCGCCAGCGTGGAACGCGACCGCGACCTGTACCAGGCGCAGCTCGACATCTTCCTGGACCCGAACGACCCCGATGTGATCCGCCAGGCACGTATTGATGGCATCCCGGACAGCTGGATGGAATCCGCCCGCAACAGCCCGGTCTACAAGATGGCCGTGCAGTGGAAGGTGGCCCTGCCGCTGCACCCCGAGTACCGCACGCTGCCCATGGTCTGGTATGTGCCGCCGCTCTCGCCCATCACGGCCGCCGCCAATGCAGGCCACATGAGCGTGAATGGTGATATTCCCGATGTGTCGCAACTGCGCATTCCCGTGCAGTACCTGGCCAACCTGCTCACGGCGGGCGACACCGCGCCCGTGGTGCAGGCGCTCGAGCGGATGCTGGCGATGCGCACCTACCAGCGCGACAAGCATGTGGAGCAGCGCCAGAACCTGGCAGTGCTCAAGCAGGCCGGCCTGTCGATGGCCGAGGTGGAGGAGATGTACCAGGTCATGGCCATCGCCAATTACGAAGACCGTTTCGTGATTCCTTCGGCGCACCGGGAATATGCCGAAAACGCCTTTGACATCCGCGGCGGCTGTGGCTTCTCGTTCGGCAACGGCTGCTCCGATGGTGCTACCGAAACCAGCATGTTTGGTGGCAAGAAGCCGCGCACCATTCCGATCAAGGCCACGGTGTAAAGGAAGCTGCCATGTTCAAGAAAACCCCAGCCACTCTGCGCCTCACCCTGCGCGCCCTTGGCTATTTGCTGAGCTACCCGGACGCGCAAATGCGCAGCGTCATGCCCCAGTTGCTGGATGCCTTGCAGCTGGAACAGGCACTCACCCCTGAGCGCATGGCCGAGATCGAGGCGCTGTGCCAGCACCTGGCCGCACTGGACCCGATGGAGGCAGAGGCACGTTACGTCGACAACTTCGATCGCGGGCGCCAGACTTCGCTGCACCTGTTCGAGCATGTGCATGGCGATTCTCGCGACCGCGGCCCGGCGCTCATCGACTTGATGCAGACCTATGAAAAGGCCGGCCTGCAGTTCGATGCCGAAGAGCTTCCCGACCATCTGCCTGTGGTGCTCGAGTTCGCTTCCACGCAGCCGCCTGCGGTGGCGATGGAGTTCCTGGGCGAAATGGCACACATCCTGAACGCGCTGTTCAGCGCGTTGGTGGCGCGTAACAGCCCCTATGCCAGCGTTGTTGCAGCCGTGCTCGAAGTGTCGGGCCAGCGCGCCCAGCCGGTGACGCTGACGCCCGAACCACCCATGGATGAGGTCTGGGCCGAGCCCGAAGCGTTTGGTGGTTGCAGCACCCAGGGGCAGGCCAAGCCTGGCCAGCCGCAACCGATGCATTTTGTCCGCACCCCGCGTGCACCAGAAGGAGTCTCCGTATGACCGCCTGGCTTGATACCCTGCTTTTCGGGATCTATCCCTATATTTGCCTTTCCGTCTTTTTCATTGGCAGCTGGGTGCGGTTCGACCGCGACCAGTACACATGGAAGAGCGATTCCTCCCAACTGCTGCGGGCCGGCAGCCTGCGCTGGGGCAGCAACCTGTTTCACATAGGGGTGCTGTTCCTCTTCTTCGGGCACTCCGTGGGCATGCTGACGCCGCACTTCTTGTATGAAGCCTTCATCAGTGCAGGCAACAAGCAGTTGATGGCCATGGTGTCGGGCGGTATCGCGGGTCTGCTGGGCTTCGTGGGGGTTTCCATCCTGCTGCACCGGCGCCTGTCGGATGCACGCATCCGCGCGACGTCGAAGACCAGTGACATCGTCCTGCTGCTGCTGCTGTGGCTGCAACTGGCACTGGGTCTGGCAACGATTCCGCTGTCGGCCAAGCACCTGGACGGCTCCATGATGATGTTGCTGGCAGAGTGGGCGCAACGCATCGTGACCTTCCGTTCGGGGGCGGTAGGTCTGCTCGCGGATGCCGGCTGGATCTTCAAGGCCCACATGGTGCTGGGCATGAGCATCTTCCTGATCTTCCCGTTCACCCGTCTTGTCCATGTCTGGAGCGGCTTCGGCACGCTGGCCTATGTGCTGCGGCCTTACCAACTGGTGCGCGCGCGTCGCATGAACCTGCCGCAAGGCCACATGCAGCCCAGCGACCAGCGTCGCGTCTGAGGCATCCCACCTGAACGAGGAGCACAACATGAGCCATGGATGTGGATCGGGAGGCTGCGGATGCGCCTCCACCGGCAGTGACACCGGCAACAGTACGCTCACCGCTGCGCAGGCGGCTGCGTACGAAGCGCTGGCAACGGCAGTGGAAGCCGCGCCGCTGGCGCCCGTGCTTGCGACAGAGGGCGTTGAACAGTCCATGCCGGTGGCCAGGGTCAACGGCATCGCCTTGCATGAGGCGGGGCAGATGCTGGACGAGGAAACGCTGCGCCAGCGTGCGTGCACCGAATTGTTGCGCCAGGCCGCCCAGCAGGCGGGCCTGCTGCCCCTTGATGACGTGCCGGGAACCGATGGCGCCACCAGCGCGGCCGCATCGGCCGCGATCGAGCAATTGCTGGAGCGCGAGCTGCCCATTCCCGAGCCCTCTGAAGAAGCCTGCCGCCGCTACCATGAAGCACACCCCGCCGCCCATGCGCAGGGGGAGCGTGCGCAACTGCGCCACGTGCTGTTTGCCGTGACGCCGGGCGTGGATGTCAAGCAACTGCGGCTGCGGGCCGAGGCCATGCTGCTGGATCTGCGCTGCGCAGATGACGGTGGCGTACGGTTTGCCGAGGCCGCCGCACAATGGTCCAACTGTCCCAGTGGCCAGCAGGGCGGCGACCTGGGCTGGCTCAGCCGGGCGGACTGCGCCCCGGAATTCGCCCGCGAAGTGTTTGGCAGCGCCGAAATCGGGGTGCTGTCCCGCCTGGTGCACAGCCGTTTCGGTCTGCATGTGGTAGAGGTGGTGGCGCGCGAGGCGGGGCTGCAGCCCTCCTTTGAAGAGGTCCGGAAGGCAATCGGGCTGACTTTGCGCCAGCAGGCCTGGGTCAACGCATTGCGCCAATACCTGCAGTTGCTGGCAGGCGCGGCCGTGGTCGAGGGCGTGGTGCTGGATGCGGCGGATTCACCGCTGGTCCAGTAGCGGCCAGCGCTGCTTCACTTACGGACTGGTTTCATGCCGGATGAACTGCTCGATCGTCTGCGTCGGTTCCATGACGACGCCTTTCCCCAGTACCGCCAGCAGTTCCAGGACCTGGTGGACGGGGGACAGCACCCCACCACACTCTTCATCGGCTGCTCGGATTCGCGCCTCGTCCCCTATCTGCTGACCGGTGCGGGGCCTGGCGAGCTGTTTCTGGTGCGCAATGTGGGGGCTTTCATCCCCCCGTACGACGGCTCGCACGGCCACCACGGGACCACCGCAGCGATCGAGTTCGCGGTGCTGAACCTGCATGTGCGCCGCATCATCGTGTGTGGCCACAGTCATTGTGGGGCTATCAAGGCCATGTATGGTGAGGTCTCGCCCGAGGCGCCGAACCTCGAACGCTGGCTGGATCTGGGTCGCGAGGCATTGCTGCCCGTGCAACCGGGGCCTGAGGCACTGCGGCGCACCGAACAGAGAGCCGTTGTGCTGCAGCTGGAACGGCTGATGGAATATCCTATGGTCCGTAGCCGAGTGCAGGCAGGCCAGATCAGCCTGCACGGCTGGCACTACGTGATCGAGGAGGGGGAAGTGCATGTGTTCGATGTCAAGACGGGGGGCTTTGTGCCCGCGTCGTTGGCAGACAACAGTGGTACGGGGCCGTACCACCCCTATGTGGAGCATGACGGGCAGGTTCTTTTGGACGAGCTTTGATTCCCTTCTTGATGGAGCGCAAGGCCGGCAGGCAGCGAATACCAATCATCCAGAAACCCATGAAGCGCGAACCCAGTCCCCCCATGAATCCCACCTCTTCGTCGCAGCCCATCAGCCTCGATGTGCTGCGTGAGAAATACCTCAAGCCCGGCGAAACCAACGTCGAAGACCTCTACCGCCGCGTGGCCCATGCCCTGGCCTCTGTCGAGGCGCCCAAGCTGCGCCAGAAATACGAGGAGCTGTTCCTGGCCAACCTGCACGCCGGCGCCATTGGCGCAGGCCGCATCATGAGCGCAGCAGGCACCGACATCCAGGCCACCCTCATCAACTGCTTTGTGCAGCCCGTGGGTGACTGCATCCAGGGCGTGGACGACGAGGGTTTTCCGGGCATCTATGAAGCGTTGCGCGAGGCGGCCGAAACCATGCGCCGCGGTGGCGGCGTGGGCTATGACTTCTCGCGCATCCGGCCCAAGGGCGCCCAGGTCAAGGCAACAGCCTCCGTGGCCTCGGGGCCTTGCAGTTACATGAATGTGTTTGACCAGTCGTGCTCCACGGTGGAAAGCGCGGGCGCGCGGCGAGGCGCGCAGATGGGGGTGCTGCGCATCGACCATCCTGATGTGCAGGAATTCATCACCGCCAAGCGCACTCCGGGGCGCTGGAACAATTTCAACGTGTCGGTGGGGGTGTCCGATGCCTTCATCGAAGCTGTCCAGCACGACCGGCCGTGGGAGCTGGTGCACCGCGCGCGTCCTGGCACCGCCGCCATGGCACAGGGGGCCCATCAGCGGGCCGACGGCCAGTGGGTCTATGCCACGGTACAGGCGCGAGCGCTGTGGGACATCATCATGAAGTCGGCCTATGACTTCGCAGAGCCAGGCATCCTGTTCCTGGATCACATCAACGAAGACAACAACCTGAACTATTGCGAGGCCATTGCCGCCACCAACCCGTGTGGCGAGCAGCCGCTGCCGTCTTATGGCTGCTGCGACCTGGGCCCTGTCATCCTCACCCGGTTCGTGCGCCATCCGTTCGGGTTCGACGGCTTGCCGTCGTTCGATTTCGAGGCTTTCGAGAAGGTGGTGGCCCTGCAGGTGCGCGCGCTCGACAACGTACTGGACGTGACCTTCTGGCCTTTGCCGCAGCAACGCGACGAGGCCATGGCCAAGCGCCGTATCGGGGTGGGATTCACTGGCATGGGCAACACGCTCGCCATGCTGTGCCTGCGCTACGACATGCAGGAAGGCCGCGCCATGGCGGCGCGCATTGCCGAAGCCATGCGCGACGCGGCCTACCGCGCCTCGGTGGAGCTCGCCCGCGAGAAGGGCGCCTTCCCCAAGTTCGAAGCCGAGCCCTACCTGGCGGCCGGCACGTTTGCCAGCCGCCTGCCCGAGTCGATCAAGGAAGCCATTCGCGCGAACGGCATCCGCAACAGCCACCTGCTTTCGATCGCGCCCACCGGCACCGTGAGCCTGGCCTTTGCCGACAACGCCTCCAACGGTATCGAGCCTCCGTTCTCGTGGATGTACAAGCGCAAGAAGCGCGAAGCCGACGGCAGTACCAGCGAGTATTCGGTGGAAGACCATGCATGGCGGCTGTACCGCGAACTGGGCGGCGACGTGAACGCACTGCCCGACTACTTCATCTCGGCCCTGGAAATGCCGGCCGAGGGGCATATCGCCATGATGGAGGCGGTGCAGCCCTTCGTGGACACGGCCATTTCCAAGACCGTGAACATCCCCGCCGACTACCCCTACGAAGACTTCAAGGACCTGTACCTGCAGGCCTGGCGTGCACGCCTCAAGGGACTGGCCACCTACCGCCCCAATTCCATTTTGGGGTCGGTGCTCGAAACCCATGCGGCGCCCGCTCCGGCAGCGCCAGTGGCGGTCCCTGCGGCCCCGTCCTCCTTCGACCCCATGCGCACCGTGATCGAGAGCCGGCCCAAGGGCGGCCTCTCGGCCGTGGCCGAGAAGGTGGAGTACTGGACGCAGGAAGGCCACAAGACGCTGTACCTCATCGTTTCCTTCCTGCCCGTCCCTACGGGTGTGGGCAACAGCACGGTGGATCGCGCCATCGAATTCTTCATGCCGGTGGGGCAAAGCGGCGAATCGCAGCAATGGATCACTGCCAGCATGCGGCTGCTGTCCCTGGCGGCCCGCGGCGGTTTTCTGGAACGCGCCCTGTCCGACATGCGCAAGGTGGCGTGGGACCGCGGCCCCGTGCGCCTTGGCACGCACCAGAAGGACGACGGCACCCGCGTGCCCATGTGGCATGACTCCGAAGTGGCGGCCATGGCCTACGCCATCCAGAACATCCTGGCGCGGCGCGTGACCGATCCGGTGCAGCAGTTGCTGCCGCTGGAAGAGCCAGCATTGCCGGTCAGCGGCATGCCGCCCGCCATGGCTGGCAAGAAGTGCACCGAATGCGGGGCGCACGCCGTGATCCGCAAGGACGGTTGCGACTACTGCACGCAGTGCGGTCACCTGGGAAGCTGTGGGTGACCTCCCGGCCCGTCATTCCGGTGCGAGTGGCGTCTGGCAAGCCTTCTGCGGAGGCGCTGGCGAAGATGGACAAGCGCTGGCGTGTCCGTTACCTGATGCTTGCGCCCCATCGGCTGGGTTTCTTTCTGGCCATGGTGGTGCTGGTGGCCTCGGGCCTGTGGTGGGCTCTGGTGCAGTTCGACCGGTCCACCGGCTGGCTGGATCTGCACTATGCGGTGTCGCCCACGCTCGTGCATTCGGCCGTGATGGCGTTCGGCTTCATTCCGCTGTTCTTTTCGGGATTCCTTTTCACCGCCGGGCCCAAGTGGCTCGGTGTCGAGCCGCTGCCGGTGCCGGCCCTGCGCTGGCCGCTGGTCTTGCAGGCGGCCGGCTGGCTGCTGTGGCTGGCGGGCGCGCACCTGCGTGCCGGCGTGGCATGGGCCGGACTGGCCCTGGCCTGCGCCGGGCTGGTCTGGATGACCGCGCAGTTCTGGGGGCGCATACGGCGTAGCCAGGCGCCGGACCAGCTCCATGCCCGTGCCATCGGCACGGCCTGCGTGGTGGGCTGCGCCAGCCTGGCAGGGCTGTGGCTCAGCCAGGTTTTCGACGCTCCAGCCCTGGCGCGGACCTGGGTGTTCACGGGGCTCTGGGGGTTTGTGGTGGTGGTCTACGTCACGGTGGCGCACCGCATGATTCCGTTCTTCACCTCCAGTGCCATGCCCATGGTCGAGGCTTGGCGCCCGTTCTGGGTGCTGTGGCTCATGCTGGGCGCCGCGGTGCTTCAGGTGCTTGCAGCATGGCTGGAGTGGGCCGGCATCCCCCATGGCGCCGCTGGGACGGCGTGGATGCTGGTGCATGGCACGCTGCAGCTGGCCGTGGGCGGCGTGCTGGTCTGGCTGGCCTGGGTGTGGGGGCTGGTGCAAAGCCTGAAGAACAAGCTGTTGGCCATGCTGCACATCGGTTTTCTGTGGCTGGGGGTGGCGTTTCTGCTGGGGGGGCTTTCCCAATGGCTCGAGGCCACGTTGGGGATCGGCGTGCTGGCCCTGGGGGCACTGCACGCGCTGACCATGGGCTGCCTTGCCTCGTTGATGCTGGCGATGGTCACGCGGGTTTCGTGTGGCCACAGCGGGCGCGCCCTGGTGGCTGACCGCATCGCGTGGTCGCTCTTCTGGTGCCTGCAGGCAGCGACGGTGCTGCGCATTGCGGCGGCCGTGCCCGGTATTGCCGGGCTGCCATTGCCCTGGTTGCTGCCGTTGGCTGCGGGCCTGTGGGCCGGCACCATGGGCATCTGGGGCCTGCGGCTGGGGCGCTGGTACGGTTGCCTGCGCGCCGATGGGCGACCGGGCTGAATCGAGGATTTTTCCATGGCTGTCATTCCCTGGCCCCTGAAGCCTGCACCCGTTACCGGGCATCCCGCTGCGGCGGACGATGGCGCGGTGGCGGCCATGGCAACGGCGCTCATTCAGTCGCGCCAGACCATCCTGCCCAAGCGTTTGGGGGCGCCAGGCCCGGGTGCCGCCGAACTGTCGGCCATCCTCCACGCTGCAGCCCACGCGCCAGACCACGGCCAGCTATTGCCATGGCGCTTTGTGCTGGTGCCCGAGGCCGCGCGGCCGCCGCTGGCCGACGTGTTTGTCCAGGCCCTGCTGGAGCGCGACCCCAGCGCCGCGCCCGAACAGTGCGAGCAGGCGCGCGAAAAAGCCTACCGCGCGCCGGTGCTGATGCTGGTCGTGGTGGATGGCGAGCGCGGCGACCCCGAGGTTGATCTGGGCGAGCGGCTCGTGTCCACGGGTTGTGCCGTGCAGAACATGCTGTTGATGGCCACCGCGCAGGGCTACGGTTCGTCCCTGACCAGCGGCAAGGCCCTCAAATCGAACAGCCTGCGTGCCCTGTTCGGGCTGACGGCCTCCGAGCAGGCGGTGTGTTTCATCAGCATCGGCACGGTACAGTCGCGCAAGGCCGCACGCGCACGCCCGGCCGCCAGCGCCTATGTCAGCACCCTGGACGCCGTTCGGGGTGTCGTGCCCGGCTTCTGAAGAGGCCTATCGGCACGCAAGCCATGACCCGGCGCAATGGACCCACCCCTCGCGGCCAGCGCAGCGCGGGCACCTCGATAGCCCTTTGACGATCGCCTTTTTTCATTGCGAGACCTTCCATGGACATTTCCAGCTTCGACGATCTTCTGCAGGCGGCCCGGCTTCAGCCCGAGCCCCAGCGCCTTCTCTTCGTGTTTGCTGCCGTCGAGCTGCCCGACGATGCCACGCCTGCCCAGCGCGCTCGCTTCGAGGCTGGGCAAGGCGGTGCCCTGGTGCCGCTGATGTGCGTGGACAAGACGCCGCAGGAGCTGCCCTCGTTCAGCGCCCTGGTGGAAGAGGCGCGCCAGTTCACCGCACCGGGCCACGACTGGGCCATGGTGTTCGCTGCGGCGATGTCGGGGACGCTGAACCACGCACCCACCAGCGCCGACGCCGAGGCCCCCCTGCAGCGCATGGTCGATGCCATCAAGGGCGGCGCCCATGGCGCCTACATTCCCTTTGATCGGCAGGGGCAGCCGGTCCGGTTCGGGTGAGCGCCATGGGCACCACCTCGGCCCTGCCCGGCTTCAACGCTCCGGCCGTGGGGTTCGAGCAGCCCTTCGCCATGCTGGAAGCCTGCCATGAGCGTGTGCAGCGCACGCTGGGCCTTCTGCAGCGACTGCGGGCCCATGTGCTGGAGCACGGCGCGGATGTCCCGGCGCAGCAGGCCGCGCGCGACGTGCTGCGCTATTTCGACATCGCCGCGCCCCTGCACCACCAGGACGAGGAACTGCACGTGTTTCCGCTGCTGCTGGCGCAGGGGGCTGCCGATGTGGCGGCGCTGGTGGCGC
>NZ_ACQT01000047.1 GCF_000175235.1 Acidovorax delafieldii 2AN
CTGGGTGAGGGTGCCGGTCTTGTCGGAGCAGATGGTGGTGACCGAGCCCAGCGTCTCCACCGACGGCAGGCGGCGCACCAGCGCGTGCACGGCCACCATGCGGCGCGCGCCCAGCGCCAGCAGCACCGTGACCACGGCGGGCAGCGCCTCGGGGATGGCGGCCACGGCCAGGCTGATGGCGGTGAGCGCCATCAAAAGAGGCGATTCGCCGCGCAACACCCCCACGGCAAAAATCACGGTGCAGATGCCGATGACCGCCAGGGCCAGCCGCTTGCCAAAGGCGGCCAGGCGCAGTTGCAGCGGAGTACTGCGGTCTTCGCTGTCCAGGAGGCGCGCCACCTTGCCCAATTCGGTGTGCATGCCGATCGCCACCACCAGCCCGCGCGCGCGGCCATGGGTGGCGGTGGTGCCCTTGAAGGCCATGTTGGTGCGATCGCCCAGGGCGCTCGCCTCGCTTGCGGCCAGCGCATCTGTCTGTTTGGCCACGGTGACCGACTCGCCCGTGAGGGCCGATTCGTCCACCTGCAACTGGGCGATGTCGATCAGGCGCAGGTCGGCCGGAATCTGGTTGCCCGCCTCCAGCAGCACGATGTCGCCCGGCACCAGCACGCTGGCGGGCACCACCTGTACCTCGCCACCGCGCAGCACGGTGGCGCTGGCTGCGGCGAGCTGGCGCAGTGCGGCCATGGCCTGGTCGGCGCGCCAGGCCTGCACGAAGCCGATGACGGCGTTGAGCACCACGATGACCAGGATGACCAGCGTGTCGGTCATTTCGCCCATCGCGCCAGAGACGACCGCGGCACCCAGCAGCACCAGCACCATGAAGTCCTTGAACTGGTCGGCCACCAGCGCGAGGGTGCTGCGCCGCGCGTGGTCCTGCAGCTCGTTGGCACCGTGCTGCTGTGCGCGCTGGGTGGCTTCGTCGTCCTGCAGGCCGGTGCTGGGGTTGACCCGGTGCGCCTCGGCGAGCTCTTGGGCGTCACGCAGGTGGGCGTCGGCAGGGGAGGTGGTGTCGGTCGCCATGCGGTATTTCTGTGGAGGCAATGAACAGTGCCCAGAGGCTGGTGCGCGGCGCTGCGCATTCACCGGCGGGGGCGTGCCACCATAGCCCAAATGCATGGCAGATAGCGTGGCTTGAGCCGTTGCCTGGCTCCTTGGGGCGCTTTTTGCTTCAAAAAATATAGCTGCTCGCGCTTTGTGCGCAAGCGCAATAGCACGTTTTCATCAAAAAATGGCGCACCCCGGCGCTCTACCTCCGCGAGGGGGCAAGTGCGGCGCAGGGGCCGTTCAGGGTGCCTTCTGGGGCCGTGTCTTGTAGAAGGCCACGGGGGCCTCGGGAACCTGCTGCAGCACGGCCCGCTTGATCTTGCCCACCACATGCATCTCGCAGGGCTTGCAGTCGAAGCGCAGTGTCAGCTTTTCCTTGCCATTGATGAGTTGCAGCGGCTCGGCCCGGATGGTGCCTTGCACGCCTGTGACGCCCTTGGCCTGCTTGGGGCACAGGCTCATCGAGAAGCGCACGCAGTGCTTGGTGATCATGAGGCTGACTTCGCCTTCTTCCTCGTGGGCCTCGTAGGCCGCGGCGATCACCTTCACGCCGTGGCGCAGGTAGAAGTCGTGGGCCTTGTGGTTGAACACGTTGCCCAGGTAGCTCAGGGTGTCCTCGGGGTAGGCCACGGGCGGCTCGACCGGTGCGGCGCGCGGCAGGCGCACGAAGCCCTTGGCGCGTGACGCTTCCAGATCGTCCAGCGCTTCGCGGCGCAATGCGTTGAGCACCGAGGCGGGCACGAACCAGGGCTGCGAGAGCTGCAGCGCAATGTCGTTCACCGCGAAAATCGTGGTGCCAAAGCGGCCCAGCTGTTCGCGCAGCGTGGCTTCGGCGCGGGCGGCATCGGTAGCGCCCTGGTGGGCGTGCGCGATGCGCGCGCTGCCGGTGTAGCCGTCTTCGTCGGTCAGCGTGAGGGTGAAGCCGCCCGGCTGCTCGGACAGCTGCACCCACAGGCCGATGCGCCGGTCGCTCGACTTCTTTTCGAGCGTGCGCACCCAGTCCATGTCGCGGTTGCGGTTGATTTCGGTGCCCTTGCGCAGATCCTTGAACCCGTCCATGGGGTCTTTGGGAAACACGCGCCATTGCGTGGCGCTGCGCGGCGAGGCGGGTTCGGCGCGGTTGATGGCCAGGCCCACCAGCTCCTTGTGCAGGTCGTAGTAGCACAGGCCGTCGCCGTTGTGCAGCATGGTGGCGGGATCGCTCACTTCCAGCTCGACAAAATCCGCTCCCACCTTGATGACCCAGCCAATGGCCTGGCCGGGGTTCTTGGGCGTATCGAAGGCGCCGATGTCCTCCTTGCGGCCGTTGGCGAAGTAGTCGGTGAACTCGCGGTTGAAGTTCTGCAGCGGGTCGGGCGTGAACGTGAAGCGGGTGCGCCCGCTGGAGGCGCGGGCCAGCGGGGTGCCCGAGGTTTCGCGCTCTTCGAGGATTTCGTCGAGCAGCGTGCGGTAGTGGGCGGTGATGTTCTTCACGTAGCCCATGTCCTTGTAGCGGCCTTCGATCTTGAAACTGCGCACGCCGGCGTCGATGAGGGCGCGCAGGTTGTCGCTCTGGTTGTTGTCCTTCATGCTCAGCACGTGCTTGTCGTGCGCGATGAAGCGGCCCTGGGCATCGGTCACCTGGTAGGGCAGGCGGCAGGCCTGGCTGCAGTCGCCCCGGTTGGCGCTGCGGCCGGTTTGCGCGTGGCTGATGTTGCACTGGCCGCTGTAGGCCACGCACAGCGCGCCGTGGACGAAGAACTCGATGGTGGCGCGGCCGGGCGCGTCCACCGGCCCCAGGGCCTGGTGCACGGCGGCAATCTGTTGCACGGTGAGTTCGCGGGCCAGCACGATCTGCGACAGGCCGACGTCCTGCAGAAACCGTGCTTTTTCGGGCGTGCGGATGTCGGTTTGCGTGCTGGCGTGCAGCTGGATGGGGGGCAGATCGATCTCCAAGAGGCCCATGTCCTGGATGATGAGCGCGTCGGCCCCGGCTTCGTATACCTGCCAGGCCATGCGGCGCGCGGCTTCCAGCTCGTCGTCGCGCAGGATGGTGTTGAGCGTGATGAAGATGCGGCTGTTGAAGCGGTGGGCGTGCGCGATCAGGCGTTCCAGATCGCGGATATCGTTGCCCGCACCGGCCCGGGCGCCAAAGGCGGGGCCGCCGATGTACACGGCATCCGCGCCGTGGTTGACCGCCTCGATGCCGATCTGGGCATCGCGGGCAGGAGAGAGCAGTTCGATCTGGTGGGGCAGCAGGGACATCGGGCGATTATCCCAGCGCCTGCCTTGTAACGTGGGCGCGGGGGCATCCGCGCGGCGCGGCGCCCGGTGGCCCTGCATTAGGCAAATTAATGCGGCCAAAAATACTATGCTCTCTTACTAATGCGGTGACGCGGCACTGGCCCCGGCGTACCATGCGCAGTTGGCAGTTTTCCTGTGGAACTGCGCTTTTTTATCTTATTGATGGAGATTGAGCCGTGTTGTCTGATTCCCGCCTGCGTTTTTCCCTGCAACTGACGGCCGCCGCCGCACTGGCCGCGGCCTGTGGCGCCACCCTGGCCCAAGACGTGCAAACCGTGAAGATCGGCCACGCCGGCCCGATCTCGGGTGGCATCGCCCACATCGGCAAGGACACCGAGAACGGCGTGCGCATGGCCGTGGAAGACCTGAACACGCAGAACCTGGTGATCGGCGGCAAGAAGATCAAGTTCGTGCTCGCTGCAGAAGATGATGCGGGCGACCCCCGCCAGGCCACCGCCGTGGCGCAGAAGCTGTGCGACCAGAAGGTGGCCGGCGTGGTGGGCCACCTGCAGTCGGGCACCTCGATTCCCGCCTCTTCGGTGTATAACAAGTGCGATCTGCCGCACATCACGGCATCGGCCTCCAACCCCGACCTGACCAAGCCCGGCTACAAGACCTCGTTCCGCCTCATTGCCAACGACAATGCCCTGGGTGCTGCCCTGGCGCTGTTTGCGGCGGACCACCTCAAGCTCAAGACCGTGGCCATCATTGACGACCGCACGGCCTACGGCCAAGGCGTGGCCTCGGTGTTCAAGGCCACGGCCCTGCAAAAGGGCCTGAAGGTGGTGGGCGAGGAATTCACCAACGACAAGGCCACCGACTTCATGGCCATTCTCACGGCCATCAAGAACAAGAAGCCCGACGGCATCTTCTACGGCGGCCTGGATGCACAGGCGGGCCCCATGCTGCGCCAGATGGAGCAACTGGGCCTGGGCGAAGTGAAGTTCTTTGGCGGCGATGCGCTGTGCACGCCCAAGTTGCCCGAGCTGGCCAGCAAGTCGCCGGCCGTCAAGAACGTGACCTGCGCCACGGGCGGCGCATCGGTGGACAAGATGCAGGGCGGCTCCGAGTGGAAGAAGCGCTATGACGCGCAGTTCCCCGGCCAGTTCCAGATCTACAGCCCCTACGCCTACGACGCCGCCATGGTGCTGGTGGATGCCATGAAGCGTGCCAACTCGGTGGACCCCGTGGTGTATGGCCCCTTCCTGAGCAAGACCCAGTACAAGGGTGTGACGGCCAACATCAGCTTCACCTCCAAGGGTGAACTGGTGACGCCCGCAGTCACGCTTTACACCTACAAGGATGGCAGCCGCGTTGCGCTGAACTGATCCTGCCGGCATGCCATCAGGCAATCCGGCCGGCCCAGCGCTGCGCCGGGTGCCTGCAGGGCAGGCGTGCGCTCTGGGGCGGGCCACGGTTTTTTGCCACTACAGTTGGGCCCCATGTACCTGCCCCCCCAGTTCCATTCGAAAGACCCGGCCCATGCCCTTGCGCTGATGCGCGAGCATCCGCTGGCCAGCCTGGTGTCCACTGACGACGAAGGTTTTCCCTTCGTGACGCACCTGCCGCTGCATGTGCAGGAGCGCGGCGGCGCGCTGGTGCTGCTGGGCCATTGCGCCCGTCCCAACCCACACTGGCGCTACCTGCAGGCGCGGCCCCAGGCCCTTGTCACCTTCATGGGGCCCCATGCCTACCTTTCGCCCTCGGTCTACCCGGATCTCGCCCGGGTGCCGACGTGGAACTATCTGGCCGTGCACTGCCGTGCACAGGCCCGCCTGGTCGAGGAGCCCGCCGCCAAGGATGCGCTGCTCAAGCAGCTGATCGGCGACCACGAACCCCCTTACGCCACGCAGTGGCGCGGGCTGGGCGAGGCGTTCGCCCACAAGATGCTGGCAGGCATCGTGGCCTTTGAGCTGGAGGTGGTGGAGCTGGAGTGCAAGCTCAAGCTCAACCAGCACCGCAGCGAATCCCACGCCGCCATGTACGCGCAATACCGGCAGGGCAACCCCGACGCCCAGGGGCTGGCGCGATGGATGGAGCGGCTGGGCATGGTGCCCGCGCCCGCACACGATACGGAGGGCTGATACATGCGTGCTGTTTTTGGATTGGTGGGTTTGGTGGTGGCGCTGGCGATTGTGGGTGTCTTGGCCAGAAAGCAGCTGGCGGCTACCCGCGCGCCCGTGCCGTCGTTGCAGCAGCCGGCGACGGCAGGGGGCGCCAACCCTCCGGCATCGGCAGCCACAGGCACGGTGCGCGAGCAAAGCCAGCAGGTGCAGCAACAGGTCAAGCAGCAGGTCGAGGGCTTGATGCAGCAAGCCCGGCCCATGCCCGAAGACCCCCAGTAACTCCCGTTGGAAGAAAAATGGCCTCTTGCGCTCATTTAGCGGGCGCTGGTAGCTATTAGAAAAATAGCAGATGTCGCTGGAGCAGGACGAACACTGGATGCGCATGGCGCTTGCGCAGGCGCAGGCGGCCGCATTGGCCGGCGAGGTGCCGGTGGGTGCCGTCGTGGTCAAGGACGGGCAGGTGATCGCCACCGGCCGCAATGCCCCGGTGCAGAGCCACGACCCGACGGCGCATGCGGAAATCGTGGCGTTGCGGGCGGCCGCCGAGCAACTGGGCAACTACCGGCTCGATGGCTGCACGCTGTATGTCACGCTCGAGCCCTGCGCCATGTGCAGCGGCGCCATGTTGCATGCGCGTGTGCCGCGCGTGGTGTTTGGCGCGGTGGACCCCAAAACCGGCGCGGCGGGCTCGGTGCTCGACCTGTTCGGGTACACCGTGCTCAACCACCATACGCAGGTGCAGGGCGGGGTGCTGGCGCACGACTGCGGAGCGTTGCTGAGCACGTTCTTTCGCCAGCGGCGCGCCCAGCAGCGCAGCGAGGCGCAGGCCCGCCATCCCTTGCGTGACGACGCCCTGCGCACGCCGGACGCGGCCTTTGCCGATCTGCCCGATTACCCCTGGGCTGCGCATTTCATCAGCGACCTGCCCAGTCTGGCGGGTCTGCGCATGCACTATCTCGACGAGGGGCCTGCGCAGGCCCCGCGCACCTGGCTGTGCCTGCATGGCAACCCCACCTGGAGCTACCTCTATCGCCGGATGCTGCCGGTGTTTCTGGCTGCTGGTGATCGTGTGGTGGCGCCCGACCTGATCGGCTTTGGCAAGAGCGACAAGCCCAAGAAAGATGCCTTTCACCAGTTTGTATGGCACCGGCAGGTGTTGCTGGAGTTGGTCGAGCGCCTCGACCTGCGCAACGTCGTGCTGGTCGTCCAGGACTGGGGCGGCATCCTGGGCCTGACCCTGCCCATGGCCCTGTCCGAGCGGTTTGCGGGCCTGCTGGCCATGAACACCCTGCTGGCGACGGGGGATGCCCCGCTGCCACCGGGCTTCGTGCAATGGCGCGAAATGTGCACTCAAAAGCCGCTCTATGGCGTGGGGCGGTTGCTGGCGCGCGCCAATCCGCATTTGTGCGCTGCTGAGTGCGCTGCGTACGACGCGCCGTTCCCCGACCGCGGCTACCGTGCCGCGCTGCGTGCGTTTCCGCTGCGGGTGCCTGGTCAGCCCGATGCCGACGGGGCCGAGGTTTCGCGGGCCGCAAGCCACTTCTGGCAGCACGACTGGCAAGGGCGCAGCCTGATGTTCGTCGGCGCCCAGGACCCGGTACTGGGCCTGCCGGTGATGCAGTCGCTGCAGCGGGCCATCCGCGGCTGCCCGCCTCCCATCGTCCTGCCAGACGCGGGGCATTTCGTGCCCGAGCACGGCCAGGCCATTGCCGCGCGTGCTGTGGAATACTTCTCGTCCTGATCGCGCCCGCCGCCGAGCCGGCGCACCCCCATTCTTACGGAGCAGGCCGCTGCGTGGCCTGAATGCTTTGCCCCACCACCACGACCCGCTGCACTGCGAACACGACCACGGTCCCCAGCACATCTACATCTATTCGCCCGCCGGCGCCATTCGCGACAAGGCGGCCTTCAAGCGCGGCATCGCGCGCCTCAAGGCCCTGGGCCATGAGGTGGAGGTAGACCCCGACGCCCAGGCGGTGTACACGCGCTTTGCGGGCGACGACGCCACGCGTCTGGCGGCCATCCACCGCGCGGCCGCCAGTGGCGCCGATGTGGCGCTCATCACGCGCGGCGCCTACGGGCTCACGCGCATCCTGCCGGGCATCCGCTACAAGGCGGTGGCCAAGGCCATCGACGGCGGCATGAAGTTCGTGGGCCTGAGTGACTTCACGGCGTTCCAGAGTGCCGTGCTGGCGCAGACCGGGGCGGTGACCTGGGCGGGCCCCGGCCTGATCGGCGACCTGGGGGTCGAGGGCGAGCCCGATGACATCATGCTGGCCTGCTTTGATGATCTGCTGACGGGCCACGGTGAGGGCGCCGGCTGGCGCATGGCGCGAGAAAAGCCGCTGGCCGATGGGCGGCCTGCGGTGCCCGATTTGTACGTGAAAAACGCCACGCTGTGGGGCGGCAACCTGGCCGTGCTGACGGGCCTGGTGGGCACACCTTACCTGCCCCAGGTGCGTGGTGGCATTCTTTTCGTGGAGGACGTGGGCGAGCACCCGTACCGCATCGAACGCATGCTGACGCAACTGCTGCACGCAGGCATTCTGGCGCAGCAAAAGGCTGTGGTGCTGGGCCAGTTCACCAACTACAAGCTCGCGCCCCACGACAAGGGATTCAAGCTGCAGTCGGTGGTGGACTGGCTGCGCACCCAGATCAAGGCGCCGGTGCTGACCAACCTTCCCTTCGGCCATGTCGCGACCAAGGTCGTGCTGCCGGTGGGTGCCAAGGTGTCGCTGTCGGTGGAAGGGCGCGATGCCCTGCTGTACTGGGGCCATGCACACTGAGGCGTGGCGCAGCCAGCGGCGCGCCGCCGTGTCAGGTGGCGGGGCGCTTGGGTGCGCCGCCCAGCGCGCGGGGCAGCAGCCCCTGGAACAGCAGGGTCAGACGTGACAGGGTTGCGTTGGCTACCCGTTCTCCGCGCAGGGGCAGAAGGGTGGTGCGCAGGTCGCTGCGCAGGTACCACAGGGCCTCGATGTCGCCGGCATACCTCAACCGCATGTGCATTCGTGCCACTTCACCGCCGGTCAGGCCGGCCAGCGATGCAATCATGGCTTGGCGCACTTCTTCGAGTCCTTGGTTGCGCACCCACGCGGTCGAGGCGGGCGCGTCGCGGCCGAGAAGGCCCTGCAGGCTGCTGCGAAGATTGGGCTTGCTCCAACGCATGAAGGAAATGCAAACGGGTTGCGAGTGGCTGGGCTGGTCAAGTTACGCGGGAGCAAGGCGGCGCACAAGTGGCGTGCTCCTGTTTTTGCATAAAGACAACACGGTGCTCCCCGTTTTTGCCAACTTTGTCGATGATGGAGGCTTTCGGTTCCGGTCGGCGCTGGCGCCCGGCGGCGCTATTCTTGTGGGCCGCTCCATGTTTGCCGCATGTACTTGGTTTGTGCCCTGCGCGCCGTCGGCGTCCCTATTTTTCATGAAAGCCTGTGCCCATGAGTGTTCTATCAACGGTCGTGTTTGCGGACATTTCAGGCAGCACCTCGTTGTACGAAACCCTGGGCAATGAGCGGGCCACCGCAGCCATCACCCAGCTCACCCACTGGATTTGCGAGACCGTCGAAGAGCACCAGGGGCGGGTGGTGAAAACACTTGGCGATGGCGTGCTGGGGGTCTTCGCAGACGCCGCCTGCGCCATTGCCGCCACGGCAGCGATGTTGCGGGGCCACGACGACCGCTTGAGCCACAGCGCCCAGGCGCGGCGCATGGACATCCGCGTGGGCGTGGCCAGTGGCGAAGTTGTGGACGTCGATGGCGACTGCTATGGCGAGGCTGTGAACGTGGCTTCGCGCCTGTGCGAGCGTGCCGGGCCTGCAGAGATCTGGGCCACGGAAGCGGCGGTGCTGCTCGCGGGCGCCACGGCGGAGGTCTGGTACCGCAAGCTGGGGATGATGGAGATTCGCGGCAAGGCGGAGATGCTGGTGCTTTACCAGGTCGAATGGCGCGAAGACGAAGAACCCGATTCGCAGACCATGCAGGCCACGCTGCCCGGCCCCGCACTCAGGGGCGACACGGTGCTGGGGCAGATCCAGTTTTCCTGGCCGGGCAGCGAGCTGTCGTTCACCTCTGCCGACGGGCCGGTGCATGTGGGGCGGGCAACGAAAGCGCGGATGTGCATCAACGATCCGCGGGTTTCGCGTCTGCATGCGCGCATTGACTGGCGCAACGGTGGTTTCGTGCTGACCGACATGAGCAGCTTCGGCACCTGGGTGCGGTTTGGCGACAGTGAAACCCCCGTGCAGTTGCGCCGTGACGCGTGCATGTTGCACGGAGCAGGCCAGATCGCACTGGGGGTTCCGTTCCAGGAAGCGAGCGCCACGGTGCTGCATTTCCAGGTGAGCGGGGGCGGCGCGCAAACGGCCTGACAGTATCCTCGCCGCCGCAAGGTTTTGCAGCGGCGGTCCATAGCCCATGGCCCAGCGCTGGCTTGGTGCCTTCAGGGCGTGGCTTGCGCAATCAGGGGTTTGCCCGGTCGGGTCCGGTAGCCCATCACCATCAATTCAAGGAGACAGACGCCATGGCGTGGGTAAGGAATGCAATCGTTGCGCTGGTGGCGCTGGCCTTGTTGGCAGGGGCGGCGTTGGCCGTGTATGTGCAGCGGACATTTCCTGCAATGGATGGCCGTATCCAGGTGGAAGGTCTGCGCGAGGGCGTGCGCGTGCAGCGCGATGCGGCCGACGTAACGCACATCCAGGCGCAGTCGCCACAGGATGCGTGGTTTGCCATGGGGTACGTTCATGCGCAAGAGCGCTCCTGGCAACTCGAATTCAACCGCCGCGTGATGCACGGTGAGCTGTCCGAGGTGTTCGGGCCCGCCACGCTCGAGACCGACAAACTGATGCGCGCGCTCGACATCATGGGCAGTGCGCGCCGCCAGTACGCCGGGCTGCCGGCCTACGCGCGCGAAGCGTTGCAGGCGTATAGCAGGGGCATCCATGCCTTCCATGCCAGGCGCCCGCAGGTCCTGCCGCCAGAGTTCGTGGTGCTGGGCGTGAAGCCGGGTGGTGCGAGCGGAGCGGTCTGGGAGCCCGAGGACAGCGTGGCCTGGGCCCTGATGATGGCGCTGGACCTGGGCGGCAACTGGGGCAACGAATTTGCCCGGCTTTCGGTGGCGCGCACGCTCGACACCGAGCGGCTGTGGCAGCTGATGCCACCCTATCCGGGCGAGCCGCCGGCGGCATCGGCCGATCTGGCCGCGCTGTACCGTCAACTCGGGGTCTACCGCGATGCCATCGCGGCCACGGGCGCTGAAGGGGGCGGCGGCAGCGCCAGCAAGCCCGCGTCCGTTGCCGCCAGTGCGCGCGCCGGGCGGGCTTCTGTCGCGCCAGATCAGCCAAGGCATGCTGGCCTGGGCGGATGAACTTGCGCAGGACGCAGGCAGCCCGCACGGCAAGGGCAGCAACAACTGGGTGCTGTCGGGGTCGCGCACGGTCAGCGGCAAACCATTGCTGGCCAACGACCCGCACCTGGGCCTCAGTGCACCTGCCATCTGGTATTTCGCGCGGCTGCAGGCGCCGGCAGGCGTGGCCGCCGACGGCAGCCCCATCGCGGCCACCGACGTGATCGGCGCCACCTTGCCGGGCCTGCCCTTCGTGGTGCTGGGGCGCACCGCGGGCGTGGCCTGGGGTTTCACCAACACCGGCCCGGATGTGCAGGACCTGTATCTGGAGCAGATCCATCCGGCCGACCCCACGCAATACCGCACCCCCGAGGGCTGGCGGCCCTTTGCGTTGCGCAGCGAAACCATCCGCGTCAAGGGCCAGCCCGACCTGACGCTGCAGTTGCGCGCCACCCGCCATGGCCCGGTGCTGAGCGACGTGCAGAAGTCGCATGCCGAGGTGCTGGACTTGCGCAAGTACGTGCTCGCGCTGCGCTGGAGCGCGCTCGATGCCGACAACCAGACCGTAGTGGCGGGCCTGCTGACCAACCAGGCCCAATCGGTGGACACGCTGCTGGCGGCGATGGAACACTACCACTCGCCCATGCAGAGCGTCGTCGCTGCCGACGTGCAGGGCCGCATCGGCTTCAAGGCCATGGGCAGGGTGCCCCTGCGCCACGCGGCCAACGACATTCGCGGCGTAGCACCCTCGCCGGGGTGGGACGCACGCTACGACTGGCAAGGCTGGCTGTCGCTCGGCGATGCCCCCGCGGATGACGGCGGCAGTGGCTGGGTGGCCACCGCCAACCAGCGCGTCACGGCGCCTGGCTACCCGCACTACCTCACGCAGGACTGGGTGCTGCCTTACCGCTACGACCGCATTGCCCAGCTCATCGAGGCCAAGCCCCGCCACGACATGGCCAGCATGCAGGCCATCCAGGCCGACTCCCTGTCGCTGGCTGCGCAGCGGCTGCTGCCCCATGTGCGCAAGGCCAACGCGCAGCACCCGCTGGCGCAGGCCGCGCAGGTTCTGCTGAAGGACTTCGACGGCGTGATGGACGCTGGCCGACCGGCTCCGCTGGTGTTGGCCGCCTGGGCCGACGAAATGGTGCGGGGCGTGATCGCGCCGCGCGTGGGCGAAGCCAGCTTCAAGGCCACCTACGGCAAGCGCGACTACCGCGCCGCCCTGGAGGGTATCCTGGAGCGCGACGATGCCTGGTGGTGCCAGCCGCTGTCGTGCGCCGAGCAGTCGGCGGCCGGGCTGGTGCGTGCGCTCGACCGTCTGCAGGCTGCTTACGGAGCCGATCCCACACGCTGGCGCTGGGGCGAAGCCCACCCGGCGCTCAGCAGCCACCGGCCGCTGGGCAACGTGGCCCTGCTGGCGCCATATTTCGACGTGAGCGTGCCATCGCCCGGCGACGCCTATACCGTGAATGTGGGCCAGTACAACGCAGGCGACGCCCGGGGCCCGTTCGTGAACCGCCATGCCGCGTCGCTGCGCGCGGTGTACGACCTGGCCGATCCCGAAAACTCGCGCTTCATCTACCAGACCGGCCAGAGCGGGCTCGTCTTCTCACCACGCTACCGCGACATGCGCACGGCGTGGGTGGGGGGCGGTTACCGCAGCTTGCAGCAAAACCCGGCACGCATGCGGCACGACCTTCAATTGGTGGCTGCGCCCTGAAGCGTCGCGGTGCGTGGTCGCGCGCTGCCTTTGCGGGCGCAGGGGCAGGCGCCATGCGCTGGCGCGGTGTCTGCTGCCCCTCAGGGTTGCCCACGCGGCATCCATTGCCCGGTCTTCCATTTTTTTGTGCCAAATAGGCCTGTAGCGCTTTACGGGTAAGTGCTGGCTGCTACAAATATTGAAGCGAACGGGTCCGTGTCGGGCAGGATGTAGACCACGCCGCCGGCCATGCCGAGCCCCGGGGCGATCCACTGGTTGTAGAAGGCCTCGGGCACATTGATGCAGCCGTAGCTGATGCGCCTGTCCTGCACCCGGCTGCTGGCCAGGCGCTGCAAGCGCCGCTCGGCCGCGTTGGCGTTGCGCACGCGGTGCAGCGAGACGGCGGCGTCGTAGTCGATCCATACGATCTCTTCGCCATGCAGGTTGCGGCCCGGCTCGGCCGCAAAACGGCCTGCGGGGGTGGTGCGTTCGGCCGGGCGTATCCGGGCCAGTGGGCGCTCGCCGATGCCGGGCACGGAGTGGTCGCCATGTGCCGCGCCCAGCAACACCGGGGTGCTGCCCATCCAGTGGGCTTGCGCCGAGAAAACGTGGATGCGGGCGGCGGGCTTGTCCACTACGGCAAACGGCCTGCCCTGGTGGTCACCGGTGCCGGTGATCCAGCGCAAGAGCTGGCGGGCATGGGGGCCTGCATCGGGGGGGAGAGTTGCAGGGTCCCCTGCCAGCGCAGGTACGGCGGCCAGGGCGAGCAATGCGCCCATGCCGCTGATCAGGGCTCGGCGGCCGGCCGCGGGGGCAGGGTGGCTGTCCATGGTGGATGACATCGTAGCCCTTCGGGCTGGCGTTGTTTCGACCAATAATGCGCCATCCGCGATTTATGGGCCCTGACCGCCATGTTCGACCGCCTTCGCAAAGCCTTTGCCACGCCTGCGGGCTTGGGCACTACACCATCCACTACCGGCCAGCCCGTCTCCAGCCAGGACGTGGCCCGCTGGGCTGCCCAGCAACGGATTGCCATGGTGGCCCACGCGCAAGATGGCCATTTCGACCTGGGCGGCGATCTGGGGGGGCACCCTTGGCGCCTGGAAAGCGGCCCACCCACCCGGCCCTATGTGCAAGGCCTGGAGCTGCGCGGGCGCGCTGATGTGGGGGCCGATCCCGACGCTGCCGTGATGGTGTTGAACCGGCCGCTGCGCGAGGCGCTGGAGCGGCACGTGTACTCGTCCATCACCGACTCGCTGCGCACCTCGGTGGATGCGCACATGCCCGAAGAGATGCGCTGGCTAGCCATGTACGAAGAGGTGAAATGGCCCGAGCTTCCGGCGTCGTTTCGCCGCCATTTCGCCGTGGTGGCCGAATGCGCCGAGCACGCCCAGCGGTGGGTGCATGCACCTCTCGTGTCGCAGTTGCTCAATGCGGTCGAAGAAGCGGCTGATGGACCGTCCGCGCACTCGCCGCTGATCGTGATGCTGGTGCGTGGCAAGGTCTACCTGCGTGCGGAACACCGCCGCAGCAGTCTGGCGGAAACGGCCAACGCCACCGGGATTTTGCTGGCCGCCGCCCAGGCAGCCCTGCAGAACCTGCCATCACCACCACCCACCGTGCCTGCGCCATGATGGCCCTGCAGCACAGTGGCGTGAAAGCGGCGGCTTGTCACGTTCAGGACCATGCCTGAAAGCCTTACCGCAGTGCCGGAGGCAGCGCTGCGGCACTAGAAAACTGGACTTCTCAGGGCCCGCGCCCTTCCCGGGGGGAGGGCGAAACCCCCTTTTGCGCATCGCGGCCCAGGGGCTGGGCTCCTGCCTACCAAACGAACCGCTTTACCGCGCGCATGAAAAAAAGGCGCCAATGAGGCGCCCTGGACTTGCCGTTCGGCACCTGCGCGGTGCCGCCGGCTCAACTGCCACGCGTCACGGGCACCGGGGCATCCTTGCCGTAGGCGTTGTACTTGCCCAGCTCCCACTTGGCGATGGCGTTGCGGTGCACTTCGTCCGGGCCGTCGGCAAAGCGCAGCGTGCGGGCGTTGGCGTAGCCGTAGGCCAGCGGAAAATCGTCGCTCACGCCGCCGCCGCCATGCACCTGGATGGCCCAGTCGATCACCTGGCAGGCCATGCTGGGGGCCACGACCTTGATCATGGCGATCTCGGTCTTGGCGACCTTGTTGCCAGCCACGTCCATCATCCAGGCGGCCTTGAGGGTCAGCAGGCGGGCCATGTCGATCTTGCAGCGGGCTTCGGCGATGCGCTCCTGCGTCACGGTCTGCTGGGCCACGGTCTTGCCGAAGGCCACGCGCGAAGAGGCACGCTTGCACATGTACTCGAGCGCGCGCTCGGCCTGGCCGATGAGGCGCATGCAGTGGTGGATGCGGCCAGGGCCAAGGCGGCCTTGCGCGATTTCGAAGCCGCGGCCCTCGCCCAGCAGGATGTTGGAGACGGGCACGCGCACGTTCTCGAACGTCATCTCGACGTGGCCGTGGGGCGCATCGTCGTAGCCGAACACGTTGAGCGGACGCACGATGGTGACGCCCTTGGTGTCGGCGGGCACCAGCACCATGCTTTGCTGCGAATGCTTGGGGGCTTCGGGGTCGGTCTTGCCCATGGTCACGAACACGGCGCAGCGTGGATCGGCGGCGCCAGAGATCCACCACTTGCGGCCGTTGATCACGTATTCGTCGCCCTGGCGCTCGATGCGCGTCTCGATGTTGGTGGCGTCGCTTGAGGCCACGGCGGGCTCGGTCATCGCGAAGGCCGAGCGGATCTTGCCTTCGAGCAAGGGCTTGAGCCAGCGGGCCTTGTTGGCTTCATCGCCGTAGCGTGCGATTGTTTCCATGTTGCCCGTGTCGGGTGCCGAGCAGTTGAACACCTCGCTGGCCCAGATCACGCGGCCCATGATTTCGGCCAGGGGGGCATATTCCTGGTTGGTGAGGCCTGCACCTTCGTACCCCGAGGCGGCTGCGCTGTCCACCGGCAGGAACAGGTTCCAGAGGCCGGCGGCCTGGGCCTTGGGCTTGAGCTTTTCGATGGTGTTCAGCGCGCTCCAGCGCTTGCCAGCCGCAGTGTTGGCCGCGAGTTCAGCGGCGTATTCTCCCTCGGCAGGGTAGATGTGCTCGTCCATGAACTGGATCAGCTTGGTCTGCAGTTCCTTGGTTTTGGGGGAGTAGTCAAAGTCCATGGGGTTCTCCGTGAAAAATCGGTGGGGTGCGGCCGGCTTCAGCCGCGCTGCGCAAAGGCCCAGGCCAGTTGGGCCATGGGGCGTGCGCCTTCGCCCGAGGCCTTGGCCTGGGCGCTGGAGGCAGTGCCGGCCTCCACCCGCTTGGCAATGCCTTGCAGGATGGCGGCGATGCGGAACATGTTGTAGGCCATGTAGAAGTTCCAGTCGGCACGCAGGGCCTCGGGCGTGGTGATGCCCGTGCGCTCGCAGTACTGGCGGATGTAGTCGTCTTCGCTGGGAATGCCCAGGCTGGGCAGGTCCAGTCCGCCGATACCGCGGAACGTGCCCGTGGGGATGTTCCAGGCCATGCAGTGGTAGCTGAAGTCGGCCAGCGGGTGGCCCAGGGTGGAGAGTTCCCAATCCAGCACGGCAATCACGCGCGGCTCGGTGGGGTGGAACATCAGGTTGTCGAGCCGGTAGTCGCCGTGCACGATGGAGACCTTGCTTTCGTCGCGGGCGCTGGCGGGCATGTGCGCGGGCAGCCATTCCATTAGGCGGTCCATCTCTTCGATGGGCTGGGTGACGGAGGCCACATATTGCTTGCTCCAGCGGCCGATCTGGCGCTCGAAGTAATTGCCGGGTTTGCCATAGCCGGCCAGACCCCGATCGGCAAACTTCACGGTGTGCAGCGCCGCGATCACGCGGTTCATCTCGTTGTAGATGGCGCCGCGCTCGGCGGGCGTCATGCCGGGCAGGGATTGGTCCCACAGCACGCGGCCCTGCATGCACTCCATCACGTAGAACGCGCGGCCGATGACGGATTCGTCTTCGCACAGCACGTGCATGCGCGGCACGGGCACATCCGTACCGTGCAGGCCGCGCATCACCGCAAACTCGCGTTCGATGGCGTGGGCCGAGGGCAGCAGCTTGGCCACGGGGCCGGGCTTGGCGCGCATCACGTAGCTGGCGCCCGGAGTGATGAGTTTGTAGGTGGGGTTGGATTGCCCGCCCTTGAACATCTCGACGGTCATGGGGCCGGCAAAGCCTTCCATGTTGCGGGCCAGCCAGGCGGTCAGGGTGGCGATGTCGAACGCATGCTGCTCGGAAACGGGGCGCGTGCCGACGAAATGCTCAAAGTTGCTCATCTTGGGATGGAAGAAGGTTCACGCCCGGGCGTGCGGGCAGGCTGGGCCGCGGGACGGCGGCACAGGGGGCAATAACAAGCAGTGCCAAGAGGCGGCTGCGTATCAGGAATCGGTCTCGGCAATGCGCATCAGGGCTTCGCGGTCGCGCACCACCAGGCCACCCGGTTCGATGCGGATGGCGTCCTCGCGCTCCATGGCCTTCAGTTCCTGGTTCACGCGCTGGCGGGATGCCCCCAGCAGTTGGGCGAGCTCTTCCTGCGCCAGTTGCAGGCCGATGCGCATCTCGTTGCCATCCGACAGGCTTGGAATGCCATAGCTGCGCACCAAGTGCACGAGCTGCTTGGCCAGCCGGGCGCGCAGGGGCAGGGTGTTGAGGTCTTCCACCAGACCGTACAGCTGGCGAATGCGCCGCGCATGCAGGCGCAGCATGGCCTCGTAGAACTCGGTGTGCGCCGCGAGGATCTTCTTGAAATCGGCCTTGGCCACGCACAGGATGGTGGTGTCGCCGTGCGCATAGGCATCGTGGGTGCGCCGGTCGCCGTCGAAGATCGCCACATCGCCAAACCAGATGCCAGGCTCCACATAGGTGAGCGTGATCTGCTTGCCGGAGATGGAGGTGGAGCTCACCCGCACCGCGCCGCGTGCGCACGCAATCCACTCCTCGGGCGGGTCGCCGCGGGCGGCGATCAGGCCGCCATCCTTGAAGCGTTTGACGTAGGCACATCGCAGGATGTCGTGTCGCAGGGATGGTGAGAGGGATGAAAACCAGCGACCGGAGTTGATCGCTTCACGTTCTTCGATAGTAAGAATCGGGTCGTCCATGGCCTGTCTTTTGGGTGACTAGAAACAGGCCCATTGTCGCGTGAGGGACGGGCCCCGGCGGTCAGGGTTGTCACCTGCGTGTCTGCTGCCCACGTGAAAGAGAAAGTCCCCGAAACCATGCGGGCTGCAGGGGGGGGCTGCGGTAGGGATGGCGCGGATAGCGTAGCTCAGGGTCCGCTCACGCCATTTCTGCCCAATGCGTTGCGATGCGGAAGGGCCCGGCGGGAGGCGGCCAACGAAGGGGCGGCGCCTGCGAAGTGAGGGTGACGCGGCAGGCGGCTCTTTTGTTTCGCAACCTGAAGGGAAGGCCGCCAAGCCGCGCCACGCGTCGTTGCGCTCCTGGCCCAGGCTACGAGCCCTGACGCCGGCGCACGCTTGGCGTGGCGTGGCACGGTGGATCTTCTCCGTTGCGGAGATCGTGAGAACCGGCCTCAGTCGTAGCGCGGTGTGCGCTTGCCCAGAAACGCCGTGATGCCCTCTCCGGCGTTCGGATGGTGCAGGTTCTTCACGAAGTGGTTCCGTTCGCTGGCCAGATGGGCGGGCAATGCGTGGTGCGGGGCTTCGTTCAGCAAGTCCTTGATGCTGGAGAGCACGTTGGGCGCGCGTGCGTTGAGTTGCTCTGCAAGCGCCAGCGCCGCACTCAAAGCGCTGCCGGGTTCGGCAAGGCGGTTGATCACACCCAAGGCATGCAGGCGGTCGGCGGCAATGCGTTCTCCGCACATGAGTATCTCGGTGGCCAGAGCGCGCGGCAGCGCATGTGCCAGGCTCCAGCTGGCGCCGCCGTCAGGCGAGAGCGCCACGTTGCTGTACGCCATCACGAAGACGGCATTGCGGGCCGCCACCACCATGTCGCAAGCCAGGGCCAGCGAAAACCCCGCTCCCGTCGCAGCGCCCTCGACCGCCGCGATGACGGGCTTGGGGTAGGTGCGGATGGTCTCTATCCAGCTGTGCAGGCCTTCGATGCTCTGCACCTGGATCTGCGGGTCGGCCTGTCGGTTGGCTTGCAGCCGCAGCAGGTTGCCGCCCGAGCAGAACGTTCCATCGGCGCCGGTGATAACGACGCTGCGCACCTCGGCGCTGGTCTCGGCCACATTGAGCGCCTCGATGCCGGCGGCATATATGGCCGGGTCGATGGCGTTGCGCAGCTCGGGGTTGTTGAGGGTGAGGACCAGGGTCTGGCCCTCGCGGCTGGCTTGGAGTTGTGCGGGCATGTGCGGCTCGTACAGTGGGCGGGGTTCAGTGCTCTTCTTCGTGCGCAAGGCTCAGGCCGATCGCCCCGCGCCGGCGCAACCAGGGGCTTGGGCGATAGCGCGGGTCGCCATACACGGTCTGCATGTTGAACAGCACTTCGAGCATGTTCGTGGGCCCCCAGCGGTCACCCATGGCCAGGGGGCCGAGCGGGTAGCCCAGTCCCAGGGTGACGGCGGTCTCCAGGTCGCGCGGACTGCAGATGCGCTGCTGGCAGATGTCGCTGGCAATGTTGACGATGGTGGCCACCACCCGCTGGGTGACGAAGCCGCCACTATCGCGGATCACGCTCACCGCCTTGCCGTCGCGGACGAAGAGCGCATGCGCGGCCTGGCGGATGTCGACGCGTGTGGCAGGGTTGGTGGCCAGCACGCGGCGTCGTGTTGCGGCATCGTCGATCAGCATGTCGATGCCGATGGTGCGGGCAGGGTCGAGCCGCTCCACGACGGCTACGGTGGTGATGTCAAAGCCCAGAGGGGCCACCAGCGTGATCGCCGACTGCGATGGTGAGGCGCCGGTTTCGATGGTTGCGCCCAGGTCCTTGAGCAATTGATAGAGCTCAGCCCGCCGCGCTGCGCGGGGTGACACCCAGACCGGGGGAATGCTGGCCACGGACGGCGCTGCAGGCTCGGCCGTGACCTGGGCCACGCCGTCGTCGTAGCGGTAGAAGCCTTCACCCACCTTCTTGCCCAGCAGTCCACCTGCCAGGCGCTGTGCGGTGATGACGCTGGGGCGAAAACGCGGCTCTTCGTAATACTGGTGGTAGATCGACTCCATCACCGGGTGCGACACGTCGAGCGCCGTCAGGTCCATGAGTTCGAAGGGCCCGAGCTTGAACCCCACCTGGTCGCGCAGGATGCGGTCGACGGTGGCGAAATCGGCCACCCCCTCGCTCACGACGCGCAACGCTTCGGTGCCAAAGCCGCGACCCGCATGGTTCACGATGAAGCCCGGGGTGTCCTGCGCGTGCACCGCGGTGTGTCCCATCTGCTGCGCATAGGTGGCCAGGGCCTGGCCTACGGCTGGGTCCGTCTTGAGCCCGGCGACCACTTCCACCACCTTCATCAAGGGAACAGGATTGAAGAAGTGAAATCCTGCCAGCCGCTCGGGGCGGTGCAGCTTCGCCGCGATGGCGGTGACCGCGAGCGATGATGTGTTGGTGGCCAGCACGGCGTGCGCCGCGACCTCGGCCTCAAGTTCGGCGAACAGCGCTTGCTTGGCGTCCAGCCGTTCGACAATGGCTTCAACAACCAGGTCACAGCTAGCCAGGTCCGCGATGGCGGCGACGGGTTCGAGCAGGCTGCTCCACGCCAGGGCTTGTTCGCTGGCGATGCGGCCCTTGTCCTGCTGGCGTTGCCATTGGGCCTGGATGCTCTGGCGCGCGGCCTGGGCGGCGCCCGGTTGCAGGTCTAGAAGAAGAACCCGACTGCCCGCCTGGGCTGCTATCTGGGCAATGCCGCGCCCCATGGCGCCTGTGCCCACAATGCCTACGAGAGGAAACTGATTTTTCATGGCGGCATTATGGCTGTGGCGCTTCAGCGCACTTGTGTGCCAGAATCTAGACAGCAAAAAGTGAAATTGTTGTGAAAATACGTAACACCATTGTAGGAATCGGCTGCTGGATGGTTGTTGGCGGTGCCACAGCCATTTCGCTGGGCCAAAGCCGTGGAATGGTGGTTCTCGGCGGCCCGGTCGACCTCGCCTTCGATGTGCAGCCCGACCCTGGGGTAGAGCTTGCGTCGTCCTGTATCACCGCGGACGTGGTCTTTGGCGATTCGCCAGTTTCGGAAGGCCGGGTGCGCGTGTCGCCCCTGCCCGAACTGCCAGGACGATCGCCTGCGGTGCGCGTGCAGGTGGCTGGCGCCGTGAATGAGCCCGTGATCTCGGTGCGGCTTTCAGCGGGCTGCGACGGAAAGATCACGCGCACCTACACCTTTTTGCCTGACCCGCCGTTGGCACATGTCCAAGGCCGCCTGGTCAACATTGAACCGTTGGCGCTGGCCCCTGCGGCTACGGTGGGAGAAGGCAGCGCCGGGGTCAGGCAGCGGCCGCCCAGCGGCTGCGCGCCGGCGCACGCCGGCGGCCAGCCCCCCTGCTGATCCGGTTAATGCTTCCACGCCTGTGGCATCGCGGCCGCAGGTTTCCAGCCCGGTCGCTCGCACCGCACCCCCACGGCCACCCCGGGTGGTGGCTCGCAAGACGCCGGAGCGGGAGGAGCGCCAGGCCAAGGCGCCCGCGCCGCCTACTCCAGCGCCAGAGCGCTCACGGCTTGTGATGGAGCCGCTCAATGTCATTGCCGAGCCTGCTGGGGCTTTGCGTCCTTCGGCCGACTTGGGGGCCGTGCCTGCACAGGTGCCAGCTTCGCAGCGGCAAGAGGCCGCCGCAGCCTGGAAGGCATTGAATGCGCCCCCGGAGGCTGCCCAGCGAGATGAAGAGCGGGTGCGCGCCCTCGAGGGTGAAATGGCCGCGCTGCGCGCCAAGTCCACGGCCGAGCGCACGTCGGTGGTGGAACTGCAAAAGCGCCTTGAATTGATCGAAAGCCAGCGGTTTTCGGCCGGCTTGGTCTATGCGCTGATGGGCCTGCTGGCACTCGCCCTGGCGATGTTGGCCTGGGTCTGGACCCGTGCGCGCCGCGATTCACGGGTGGCCATCCAGGCGTGGCGTGACTCGGTGGCGCTGAGTGCAGAGCATGCAGAGGCGCATGGTTACGCGTCCCATCACCTCGTGCCCCATCCCCACGATACGTGGGCGCCCGAAGACTCGGCCCCTTTCACTGCAGACGCCGCCGCCCGCACCGCCGAGGCCGCGGTTGACGCACCGGTGCCCATGGCCGCGCC
>NZ_ACQT01000046.1 GCF_000175235.1 Acidovorax delafieldii 2AN
CGGCCGGCGCCGCGCAGAGCATCGTGCGCGGCCTGGCCACCGAACTCATCAACAGCGCGCACGACACTGCCCAGCTCCAGCAGGCATGGGTGCAACTCGAGCCCTCCGAGCGCAACATGCCGGAGCTGGCCATCCATGCCGCATTGCGCCTGGCCGCCCTGGGCGGCGATCCGGCCCAGGTGCGCGCCTGGCTGCTGCCGGTATGGGAACGCATGGTGAAAGTGCCGGGCGGCCTGTCCGACCACCACGCGCTGAAACTGGTGCGTGCGCTCGAAGCGGGCCTCGACACGCTCGACGCGCCCTGGCTGTCCCGCATCGAGTCAGCGCAGCTTGCCAACCCGCGCGATGCCCGCCTGCAGTACCTGGCGGGCGTGGCCTGCCTGAAACACCAGCTCTGGGGCAAGGCACAGCAGCTGCTCACCCAGGCCGCCCCGCAACTGCCCGACGCCAGCCTGCGCGCCAGTGCCTGGCGCCACCTCGCCGAGCTGGCAGAGCGTCGCAACGACAGCGAAGCCGCCGCCACGGCCTGGAAAAAGGCCGCGCTGGAGCACTGACACGGCTGCAGGCCACCGCGTGGCCGCTGGCGCAAGCCTGCACCTGCACCGCCTGTGCGGGCTCGCTGCGGTTTCGCATGCATTGGGGAACTTTGATCGTAGATCGGCAATCGATTCAGTTTTTTTGAATCATTCCGTCAATTCCTCTGAAGCCCGCAGGTCCTGCGGCTTCATAGACTTGGCATTTCGATCCACCCAGCCCCCAGGCCCGGCGCGTACCACGCGCCACGGCCGCCGGATGCCCTGCCGCACCAGCCCACATGCCATCTACCCACCCTGGCCAGGCCCTCGCCGCCCCCCGCTACACCCGCACCGCCATGCTGCTGCACTGGCTGCTGGGCATTGCACTGATCGCCCTCTTTGGTTTTGGCGTCTACATGGCCGATCTGCCCTTCTCTCCCCAGCGCCTGAAGTTCTACAACTGGCACAAGTGGGCCGGCGTCAGCATCCTGGTGCTGTCGTTGCTGCGGCTGGCGTGGCGCCTGGCCCACCGCCCCCCGCCGTTACCAGCCCGCGTGGAAACAGCCATGCCGCGTTGGCAACACACGGCGCACCACGCCGCCCACCAGGTGCTGTACGCACTGTTTTTTGCCGTGCCGCTGCTGGGCTGGGCTTACAGCTCGGCCGCCGGCTTTCCCATCGTGTTTCTGGGGCTGTGGCAGTTGCCCGACTTTGTCGCCGCCAGCCCTGCGCTGGCCGACGCCATCAAGCCGCTGCACAAGCTCAGCGCATTTGCACTGGCTGCGCTGGTGGCCGTGCACGTGGCCGCCGCGCTGAAGCACCAGTTCATTGACCGCGACGGGCTGCTGCAGCGCATGCTGCCCGGACGCCGCTGATCCCTGCCGACCACCCTGGAGAAGTTTCCATGCAGATTTCAACCCCTTTCGCCACCCTCGCCCTCGCGGGCGCCGCCCTGATGGCAGCGCAACCGGCCTTGGCCCAGCAAAAACTGGTGCCCGCCCAGAGCGAAGTGCAGTTCACCGCCCGCCAGATGGGTGTGCCACTCGAAGGCCATTTCAAGAAGTTCGACGCCCAGATCAGCTTCGACCCCGCCAAGCCCGCCACGAGCAAGATCGCGTTCACCGTGGACACCGGCAGTGCCACCATGGGCTCGCGCGAGACCGACGCCGAGCTGCCCAAGCCCACGTGGTTCAACGTGCCCCAGTTTCCCCAGGCATCTTTCCAGTCGAGCACCATCAAGGCGCTGGGCGCCGGCAAGTTTGAAGTGGCCGGCAAGCTCAGCATCAAGGGCTCCGCCCGCGACGTGGTCGTGCCTGTGACGCTGGTGCAAAACGGCGCCACCACCACGGCCACCGGCGTGCTGCCGCTCAAGCGCCTGGCCTTCAAGATCGGCGAGAACGAGTGGGCCGATACCTCGATGGTGGCCGACGACGTGCAAGTGAAATTCAAGCTCGCGCTGACCGGCGTGGGCAAGCTCTGACCGCATTTTTTTCGCCTCCCTTTTCTTCAACGCATCCACGGAGATCTTTTCCATGCGCACTTCCCTCTTCGCCCTGGCCGCTGCCGCCACCCTGGCCGCTGGCATGGCCCACGCCGCTCCCGCCGAGTACGCCATCGATCCCACGCACACGTTTGCCACCTTCGAGATCAGCCACTTCGGCGCGTCGGTGAACCGCGGCCGTTTCGACAAGAAGGAAGGCAGCGTGCAGTTCGACAAGGCCGGCAAGAGCGGCAAGGTCGACATCACGCTCGACATCACCTCGATCAACACCGGCACGGCCACGTTCAACAAGCACCTGCAAAGTGCCGAGATTTTCGACGCGGCCAAATACCCCACGGCGCGGTTTGTTTCGGACAAGTTCCACTTCCAGGGCGACAAGGTCACCGCCGTTGACGGCCAACTCACGCTGGCCGGAAAGACCCAGCCCGTCACCCTGAAGGCCAACCAGTTCGCCTGCTACGACAGCCCCATGCTCAAGCGCGAAGTCTGCGGTGGAGACTTCGAGGCCACCATCGACCGCACCGCGTTCGGCATCAACTACGGCGTTGACTGGGGCTTCCCCAAGAACGTGCGCCTGGTGATCCAGGTCGAAGCCGTCAAGCAGTAAGCCCCCGGCTTCCGTACCAAGCCGCCTGCTGGCCCCCGGCAGGCGGCTTTTTTCATGGCGGGCACTGCGCGTGCCCAATCCTCAGCCGCAGCGCGTCGCGCCGCGCGCGCACCCGCACGCACCTCGGCGACCATGGCATGCCGGATGCACCCTCGCTCCGTGCCAGCCCAACCCTCATCCCCCGCTCCCACTCCCCACACCCTTAGTGCGGTCTGCCTTCCTTGCGCCAGAGCGAATTACCTATCCCTGCGCACCGCGTGGGTGCGCCCGAGCCTCCACCGCGGCCCCATGCCGGCACTTCACGCCCCAGCCTTTTGCCTTCCGGAGTTAACTTAACGTAAATCAATTACGAATAGTAGAATTGCGCTACCCATCCAAGGAGACCCTTGCCATGCATGCCGCCCCCCGCCCCGACCCGGCCACCCTGCCACCGCCCGCCGCCATCGAGCAGCTGCACCACTACGCCTACAAGGCGCGCGATGCCGAGGAGACGCGGCATTTCTACGAAGACATCCTGGGCCTGCCCCTATACCACATCATCCAGAGCGACTACGTGCCCAGCACGGGCGAATACTGCCCCTACACGCACTTCTTCTTTCGCCTGCAGGATGGCTCGTTCATCGCCTTTTTCGACCTGGGCGACGACGTGAAGGCAGCCCCCTCGCCGAACACGCCGCTGTGGGTGAACCACATCTCGTTTCGCGTGAACACGGTGCAGAACCTTGTCGACACCAAGGCGCGGCTGGAGGCCCACGGCATTGAAGTGCTGGGCGTGACCGATCACCATATCTTCAAGAGCATCTATTTCTTCGACCCCAACGGCATCCGGCTCGAACTCACCGCCCAGCTCGCCGATGCGGCCCGCATGCACAAGGACAGCGAGACGGCCCACCAGCGCCTCAGCGAATGGACGGCCCGCAAGGAGCAGTGGCGCCAGGAGCGCGCCGCAGGCAAGGCCGCAGAGCCCCTCAAGCCCCAGACCAACGACCGCCCGGAATTCGTTCCGACGCAATCTTGATTGCTCTTAATTTGATAGCTACTAGCGCTTACCAATAAAGCACAATAGGTCAAAAATGCATCAAAACACCCGACTTGGACCACCTGCGCGGGCGGGCCGGTAAAATCCGGAGCATCCCGCCTCCGGTCAACCTGACGGCATCCTTTGGGGATGCCGTTTTCATTTGCGATCCCCGCCATGAGCGACACCACTGCACAACCCGGCCTCGACAGCCTCTCCAAGTCCTTCGAACCCGCCGCCCTGGAAGCCCACTGGGGCCCCGAGTGGGAGCGCCGCGGCTATGGCGCCGCCGGGGTTCGGGGCACTGGAGCCCCGCAGGCCGGCGAGCCCGCGTTCTCCATCCAGCTGCCCCCGCCCAACGTCACGGGCACGCTGCACATGGGCCATGCGTTCAACCAGACGATCATGGACAGCCTCACGCGCTACCACCGCATGCGCGGCTTCAACACCGTGTGGGTGCCCGGCACCGACCACGCGGGCATCGCCACGCAGATCGTGGTGGAGCGCCAGCTGCAGGAGCAGGGCGTCAGCCGCTACGACATGGGCCCCACCCCGCCCGAGGCGCGCAAGAACTTCGTGAGCAAGGTGTGGGAGTGGAAGGAACAGTCGGGCAACACCATCACCACGCAGATGCGCCGCATGGGCGACAGCGTGGACTGGAGCCGCGAATACTTCACCATGGACGACAAGCTCTCCAAGGTGGTCACCGACACCTTCGTGAAGCTCTACGAGCAGGGCCTGATCTACCGCGGCAAGCGCCTGGTGAACTGGGACCCGAAGCTGCAGTCCGCCGTGTCCGACCTGGAAGTCGAGAGCGAAGAAAAAGACGGCTCGCTGTGGCACATCGCCTACCCGCTGGCCGACGGCTCGGGCAGTCTGACGGTGGCCACCACCCGGCCTGAGACCATGCTGGGCGACGTGGCGCTGATGGTGCACCCCGAGGATGCACGCTACACGCACCTCATCGGCAAGATGGTCAACCTGCCGCTGTGCGACCGCCAGATCCCGGTGATCGCCGACGAGTACGTGGACAAGGAGTTCGGCACGGGCGTGGTCAAAGTGACCCCCGCGCACGACCAGAACGACTACGCCGTGGGCCAGCGCCACAAGCTGCCCATGATCGTGGTGCTGACGCTGCAAGCCACCATCAACGAGAACGCGCCGGCCAAGTACCGCGGCATGGACCGCTTCGTGGCCCGCAAGGCCATCGTGGCCGACCTCGGAGCCATCGGTGCGCTGGTCGAGGTGAAGAAGCACAAGCTCATGGTGCCCATCTGCACCCGCACCGGCCAGGTGATCGAGCCCATGCTGACGGACCAGTGGTTCGTGGCCATGAGCAAGGTGGGCGAAGGCGATGCCACCGGCAAGAGCATTGCGCAAAAGGCCATCGACGCCGTGGCCAGCGGCGAGGTGACCTTTGTGCCCGAGAACTGGGTGAACACCTACAACCAGTGGATGAACAACATCCAGGACTGGTGCATCAGCCGCCAGCTGTGGTGGGGCCACCAGATCCCGGCCTGGTACGACGAAGACGGCAACGTGATCGTGGCCCGCACGGAAGCCGAGGCGCAGGCCAAGGCGCCGGGCAAAAAGCTGCGCCGCGACGAAGACGTGCTCGACACGTGGTACTCATCGGCGCTGGTGCCCTTCAGCACCATGGGCTGGCCTGAACAAGGCGATGCGCCCACCGACGACTTCAACCTGTACCTGCCCAGCACCGTGCTGGTGACCGGCTACGACATCATCTTCTTCTGGGTCGCCCGGATGATCATGATGACCACGCACTTCACGGGCCGCGTGCCGTTCAAGCATGTGTACATCCACGGCCTGGTGCGCGACGCGCAGGGCAAGAAGATGTCCAAGTCCGAGGGCAACGTGCTCGACCCCGTGGACCTGATCGATGGCATTGCGCTGGAGCCCCTGCTCGACAAGCGCACCACTGGCCTGCGCAAGCCCGAGACCGCACCCACCGTGCGCAAGAACACGCAAAAGGAATTCCCTGAGGGCATTCCGGCCTATGGTGCCGATGCGCTGCGCTTCACGTTTGCCGCACTGGCATCGCTGGGCCGCAGCATCAACTTCGACAGCAAGCGCTGCGAGGGCTACCGCAACTTCTGCAACAAGCTCTGGAACGCCAGCCGCTTCGTGCTGATGAACTGCGAGGGCCAGGACTGCGGCCTGAAGGAGCACACCAAGGAAGAGTGCCAGCCCGGCGGCCCGGCCCACGGCTACATGCAGTTCAGCCAGGCCGACCGCTGGATCAGCTCGCTGCTGCAAAAGACCGAGGCCGAAGTCGCCAAGGGCTTTGAAGAATACCGCCTGGACAACGTGGCCAACACGATCTACGACTTTGTCTGGAACGAGTACTGCGACTGGTACCTGGAAATCGCCAAGGTGCAGATCCAGAACGGCACCGAAGCGCAGCAACGCGCCACGCGCCGCACGCTGATCCGCACGCTCGAAGCCATCCTGCGCCTGGCGCACCCCATCATCCCGTTCATCACCGAAGCCCTGTGGCAGGTGGTAGCACCCGTGGCCGGCATCCCGGGCGAGTCGGTCAGCATTGCCCGCTACCCGCAAGCGCAGCCCGAGAAGATCGACGAAGCTGCCATTGCCCACATGGCCCGCGTCAAGGGCCTGGTAGACACCTGCCGGGCGCTGCGCGGCGAGATGAACGTCTCGCCCTCCACCCGCCTGCCGATGTATGTGGTGGGGGGTGCCGACTTCATGCGCGGCGTGGCGCCGGTGCTGCAGGCGCTGGCCAAGCTCAGCGAGGTGAAGGTGTTCGACGACGAGGCCGCCTGGGCCGCCGCCGCGCAAGCCGCGCCCGTGGCCGTGGTGGGCGAGGCGCGCATGTGCCTGTTCATGGAAATCGACGTGGCCGCCGAGAAGGCCCGCCTGTCCAAGGAAATCGCGCGGATCGAAGGCGAAATCGCCAAGGCCAATGGCAAGCTGTCCAACGAGGCCTTTGTGGCCAAGGCACCCGCCGCCGTGCTCGACCAGGAGAAAAAGCGCGTGGCCGACTTCGGCGCGACGCTCGGCAGATTGCGCGATCAGCTGACACGGTTGGGCTGAAAGCGGCGCCATACTGGGTCGCACATGCCGGGGCGCCCACGCGGCGGCCTGCGTTTGAACCCCCATTCACCAAGGAATTCCATGACTGTTGCCACTACCGTACGAAAGGCCGTGTTTCCCGTGGCCGGCCTCGGAACCCGCTTCTTGCCCGCCACCAAAGCCAGCCCCAAGGAAATGCTGCCCGTGGTGGACAAGCCGCTGATCCAGTACGCTGTGGAAGAAGCCTATGCCGCCGGCATTCGCCACATGGTCTTCGTTACCGGGCGCAGCAAGCGCGCCATCGAAGACCACTTCGACACGGCCTACGAGCTGGAGAACGAACTCGAAACCGCAGGCAAGCACGAGCTGCTGGCCCTGGTGCGTTCGGTCCAGCCCGATGACATGGACTGCGCCTTCGTGCGCCAGCCCCGGTCACTGGGCCTGGGGCACGCGGTGCTGTGCGCCGAACCCCTGGTGGGCAACGAGCCTTTTGCGGTGTTGCTGGCCGACGATCTGATGGTGGGCCCACAGGGCGGCGAGCCCGTGCTGGCGCAGATGGCCACGGCGTTTCGCCAGCAGGGGCGTTCGGTGATCGCCGTGCAGGAAGTGCCCATCGACCAGGTGCACCGCTACGGCATCGTGGCCGGAGACCCCGCTGGCGGCCCGCTGATCCGCATCGAACGCATTGTCGAAAAGCCCAAGGCCGACGTCGCGCCGTCGCGCATGGGCGTGGCAGGCCGCTACATCCTCACGCCGGGCATCTTCAACGAGATCCGCAACCAGCCGCGCGGTGTAGGCGGTGAAATCCAGCTCACCGACGCCATTGCCCGGCTGATGCACAGCGAGGCGGTGTACGCCTTCCAGTACGAGGGCAAGCGCTACGACTGCGGCAGCAAGGAAGGTTTTCTCGAAGCCACGGTGGAATTGGCCCTGCAACATCCGCAAGTGGGTGCGGCTTTTCGCGCATACCTCCAGACACTGGAACTGTGACGGCAGGATGAGGCGCAGCAGGCCTCTTCTGCCAAGGCCTGCTGCAGCGTGGGTGACGACGGCCCGCTCCACCCTGGAACTGGCAGCCGCCACGTACGCTGAGGCCATAAATAGAGAAGTGCGCAATGGCACGGGCAGTGCGGCAGCAGAGGTTGCCCGTGTTGCGGCCAAGAGGCGGGCGCTCCCGCCGCGCCCAGGGCCTTGATCGTTTCAGCGGCGGCGCAGGACGTGGATGTACTCGTCGCCAGCAGTCTGCTGCTCGACCAGCTCGTTGCCGGTCTGCTTGGCAAACGCCTGAAAATCCCGCAGCGAACCGCTGTCGGTGGCCCGTACCCTGAGCAACTGGCCGCTCGCCATGTCCGCCAGCGCTTTCTTGGCCTTGAGGATGGGCAGCGGGCAGTTGAGACCGCGGGTGTCGATTTCCTTGTGGATGTCCATCATGCTTCCTGGGTGATGGCGACCATTTTATGCCGCGCTGTCCGCCTCGGTGCGCGCAAAAAAGTCCACGAACTCGGGCTCGTGCCCCCGCACGCGCAGCCAGTCGGCCAGCGCCAGACCGGTGCCTGCTGGCCAGCAACGCACTTTGGCCGGCTCGATGAGACGGTATTCGAGCAGCTCGGGCGACAACTGCACGCTGCCGTGGGCCACCGCATGGTAGGCAATGATGACCTGGTTCATGCGCTGGAAGTCGTACACGCCAATGAGTTGCAGCGCGCTCACCTGCAGGCTGGTTTCCTCGGCAATCTCGCGCGCAATGCCCTCTTGCGGCGTTTCACCAGCCTCCATGAAGCCGGTGATCAGGCCAAACGACTTGCCGGGCCACGCGGCATTGCGCGCCAGCAGCACGCGGCCTTCCAGCTCCACCACAGCGGCCAGCACCGGCGTGGGGTTGTTCCAATGGGTGAAGCCACAGGCAGGGCAGCGCAAACGCTGCTTGTCGCCGCCATCTTCGGCCAGCGTGATCAGCGCAAGTGGCGTTCCACAGTGGCTGCAATGGCGGGTTTCGTACTGCATTTGCTTCGCTATTGATAGCTGATTGCGCTTATCTGGCAAGCGCAAGCGGCCTTTTCTATATAAAAACGAACCTCAGGCGGGAAAAACGCCGGTGGAAAGGTAGCGATCACCTCGGTCGCACACAATGAAAGCGATCGTGGCGTTGCTCTCGCGCTGCGCGATCTGCTGGGCCACCCAGCACGCGCCCGCCGCTGAAATGCCGCCAAAGATGCCCTCCTCGCGCGCCAGGCGCCGGCACATCTCCTCGGCTTCGTCCTGGCTCACATAGACCATCTCATCGACCGCAGAGGCGTCGTAAATCTTGGGCAGGTATTCCTGCGGCCACTTGCGGATACCCGGAATGCGCGAGCCCTCTTGCGGCTGCGCACCGATGATTTGGACCGCAGGATTCTTCTCTTTCAGGAAGCGCGATACTCCCGTGATCGTGCCGGTGGTGCCCATGGCACTCACGAAATGGGTGATGCGGCCACCGGTCTGCTCCCACAACTCCGGCCCCGTGGTTTCGTAGTGGATGCGCGGGTTGTCGGGGTTGGCAAACTGGTCCAGCACCTTGCCCTCGCCGCGCTTTTGCATGGCTTCGGCCAGGTCGCGCGCATGCTCCATGCCACCGCTCTTGGGGGTAAGCATCAGTTCGGCGCCAAAAGCCTTCATCGTCTGGGCCCGCTCGACCGACAGGTCCTCCGGCATCACCAGCACCATGCGATAGCCCTTGATGGCCGCAGCCATGGCCAGCGCGATGCCCGTGTTGCCCGACGTTGCCTCGATGAGTGTGTCACCCGGTCGGATCTCTCCACGCTCTTCGGCACGGCGGATCATCGACAGCGCCGGGCGGTCTTTCACCGAGCCGGCAGGGTTGTTGCCCTCCAGCTTGCCCAGCACCACATTGCCACGTGCCGCGTTGTCCTGTGCCCCAATACGCTGCAGCGCCACCAGCGGCGTGTGACCCACCGCGTCTTCAATCGTCGGATATTTCATGCGCCCTACTGTGCCATAATTTGGGTCTCCCCGAATTTCAGCCCGGGTGGTGAAATTGGTAGACGCAGGGGACTCAAAATCCCCCGCCGCAAGGCGTGCCGGTTCGATTCCGGCCCCGGGCACCACAGATAAGGCCGGTAGCTTCCACAAGCTACCGGCCTTTTTCTTTTGCTCCGGCCTCGCCGCCAGTCGCCACTGGCGGTCTTCAGGCAGCGCGCCGGCTGTCACCGCCCATCAGCGCATCATCTTGAAGTAGGCGTCGACCACCGCCACCTGCGATTCATCGAGCGACGTGGCGACGGTCGAGCCAAACGCCATACGGTCATCAACAGGCCAGATCTGTCCCGGGTTATTGGGCGTCACGTTGTTGGCCATCGTGCTTTCCCGCAGGCTTCCAAAGCGCGCATCGCTGCGTCCGTCGATCTGCTGGTCGAGTGCGCCCGCCAGCGAGAAGGTGAGCCCATGGATCACCATGACGTTGCGGGGCCGGGATACGTACGTGCCCACCGACGCGCCCGCTTCGGCCCATGCCACGCTCTGGAAGCACACCCGCACTTCTTGTGGGTTGCCGTTGCTGTCCAGGTACACATAGCGGTCCTGCTGGCCTTCGGTGCGCCCGGTCGGCACGCGAATGCCGGCGGCAAGAAAGGCATTGATCATGTCGTTGCCGCACAGGGGCTGGCCCGCAGGGGTTGCGCTCCCGTTGACGCGGCCGGTGGGGTCGAGCGGGTTGTCGCCGGGTGGACGGCCCACGCCGTTGAAATAGGCCTCGTATGCCAGCTGCCAGCCCTGGATGAAGTCCGTGGACAGGCGCTGGTTGGCGGCGGAGCGCTGCAGATCGCGTCCCACCGCCACCGCGCCCAGCACCAGGCCGATCACGATCAGCACGACGCTCAGTTCAATCAGCGAAAAGCCGCGCTGGCGGCGCGCGCCGGTGTGGTGGGGGTGCAGGGACATCATGGTGCGTAACTCGGTGATCGAAAGGTATCAGTGGCCGATGGCGTCTGCCACCAGCGCATTCACGTTGACCGAGCGGGCCAGCTCGGTCATCGCCGTGGTGCGTGCGGCAAAGTCGTTGTGCACCTCCGTGGCTTCTGCCAGCGACAGTGCGGCGTCCACCACGGCATATCCGGCGGCCACGTCGCTGGCCACCGCCAGGCCTATCCCTACAGCGGCGAGCGCGATCTGGAACGCGCGTGCACCGGCGGACATGGTGGTATCCGCCACGGCCGACACCATTTCCTTGGCGGCGTCGAGCGATCCTGCCACCGCCGAGGCCACGCCAGCGGCGGCGGAGGCAACGTCGCCACCCGCCAGCACGACGGCGATATAGAGCTGGTCGCGGTAGTCGTACATGGCGCGCTCCAGCACCAGCGCGCCCGTGGCGACGTTGAAATGCGCGTGCGACACCGCGGACAGCACGGCGCCGCAGTGCAGTTCGGCGAAGAGTTCGGTGTGGCTCGCCGCCATCACGATGTCGTCGTAGGTGGTGGTCACCGCCCGGCCGGGCGCTTCGAAGGTGGGGTCGGTATTGCTGGCCGTGGCATTGGCGCCGTCAAAGGCCTGGCCGTTGCCATCGGCGTCCAGCATGCCGGGCGCAGCGATCACGAATGCCGCCGTGCGCCTGCTGGCCCCGACCTGCGTGGCCAGCCGCCCTGCAGGCGCTACCAGCGAATCGCTGGCGGTATGAAGAGCCAGGCACACGTCGATCAGGTTGACGGCATTGTCCACACCCAGCGGACACGGAGGCGCATTGGCCGCGTTGCAGGCCGCATTGAGCACGGCGACATCGTTGCCCGACTGCGTGATTCCCAGCAGGCCCGCTGCCGCTGTCGGGGTGGGCGGCGCATTGGGGTTGGGGGCATTGGCATTGAGCGGGATCGGGTCGGGCGTGCGCACACGCAGCGGATTCATGCGGTCACGGGCCACGGCCAGATCCTGGTCCAAAGGCGCGGCCGCGGCGCCTGCACCCGCTGGCGCGCGGTAAACGCCGTAGCGCAAGGCTCCTGCCTCGGGCCGCGGCAGGTCGAGCGTGCGCCAGGGCAGCATGCCGACCTGGCGCGTCGCGGCGCAGTCTTCCACTCCCTGCGTGTCCGCGGCGGGGCAAGGCAGCCGGTAGTGGGAATGCAGAAAGCCCACCACGGCGTCGCGCGACTGCCGCTGCGCGTCCATCTGCACCGTGGTCACGCGGTGCCGCTCGGACAGTTGCCAAAAGATCACGGCGCCCGGCAATATCAGCCCCAGAGCCAGCAGCACCAGCGACAGTTCAACCAGGGTGAAGCCCCTCATGCGGCGGTTCATGGATTGAGCCCCTTCAGGTCCAGCAAAACCGCCGCATTCATGGCCTGCGTGAACGTTTCGTACAGCTGCACGACATAAGCGCGCACAGCGGCTTCCTTGGCAATGGAAGCCTGCAGCGCTTCCTGGGCCTGCACCAGGTCCACGGCTGCGAGGGTCACCTCGATGCCCGCCGTGATCACGTTCGCCGCCGCCAGGGCAATGCCGAAAATCGTGACGCCTTCGGTGTTGGACGCCGAAGCAATGGCCAGCGCAGCGCTGCCCACGGCAAGCGCCAGGTTGACGGCCGCCAACGCCACACCCGACTCGGCCCCCGCCACCGCCGACCGTGCCTGGTCGATGTCGAACACCCGCAGCGACCAGTACTCCTGCACCACGCGGGCATTGTCGTAGGCGGTGTAGGCACCCTGCCCCGCCGCCTGCATGCCGCCGAGGCGCGCAGCGCAACCGATGCGGGCCGACAGATCGGCCGGTCCTACCGCCAGCGAAATGTCATCGAAATCGGCTGCCTGGGGCCGCCCTGGAAAATCGAAACGCCACCCGCCAGCGCCCCCAGGGACGTTGCTGCCCTCGAACACGTTGTTCAACCCCGGGTGCACCAGCACAAACGCCACGGGCATGCTGGCGCCCGGATTGCCGGCCTGGAGCGTGCCCGCAACAGCAGGATTGGCGGCATAACGGCGCAGCACGCGGCACCAGTCCAGCCCATTGACCTGCGCGCGGCGGTTGCCTGCGGCCGTGATGGCCGCCGTCACCGCAGCGGCGGCCGTGTTCACGCTGGCGTCGGTGGACAGCGCCAGCACGGGAATGGCGGGGCTGAAATCGATGTTCAGATCGGGCGCCACGGATGCGGGGGGAAGGGCCGCAAGGTCAAGCCCTGCGCCGCCCCGGTTGACGCCATAGTGCAGCGCGCCAAAACGGCTGCCCAGGCCCAGGGTGCGCCAGGGCAGCAGTGCCGCCGTGGCACTGGCGCAATCCTCGTTGCCACTGGTGTCTGCTGCGGCACAGGGCAGGCGGTGCCGCGAAAGCACGAACCCTTCCACGGCAACCTGCGCCTCGGCCAGTTGGCTGAGAACGGCCGGCCTCTGCAAGGGCTCGCGCGTGGTTGCAATCCAGCGCCAGGCAATGATGCCGATGACGCCAATGATCACCAACGCCACGGCCAGCTCCACGAGCGAAAAGCCCGCCTGGCGCGAAATGAGGCGGCGTCTGCTCATCGCGTGCCTCCCTTGCGATCCACTTCCACGAGGATGTCCTGCGCCTGGTCGGGCGTCATGGGAATCACGGCCGTACCCGTCGAGTTGCACGCGGCGGGGTTGTTGATCATTTGCTGCAACTGGTCAACCTGGTACTGTGCCTCGCTCTCCCTCTTCTGGGCGGCCGCAAGCTTGGTGTTCAGCGCATCCAGTTCCTTCTGGACCTTGATGGGCCGCAGGTACTTGGCATCGGGGCTGGGGCCGCTGCTGGCCGCCGGGCCGAACAGATCCACGAGCGCGCTGTTGAGCGCACCCGAAATGCTGGTGTCGCCTGGCTGGCACGCGGTGGTGCACCGGTAACCGATGACCTGGCCGCTGCCGTTGTAGACAGCGTACCGCGCAGCGCCGTTCACAAGGTTGGCGTACGCCGTCTGGTAGCTGGTCTGCGCTGTGCTGAAGCTGGTAACAGCGGCGTCGCGCGCTGCCGTGGCGTTGTCGAGCGCGGCCTGGGCGGTTGCCAGCGAGGCGGCGGCCTTGTCGCGCACGGCCGTCAGCCCTGCGGTGTCCTTGGCCAGCTTCAGTTCGGCGTCCTTTCCGGCCCGCTGGTCCATCAAAGCGGCTTTGTTGGGCGGATTGGTGGCGATCAGCGCATCCAGCGCGGCAATCTCGCTGGTGAGCCGTGCGATGGTGCCCGCCGTGTCCGCCAGCATGGCGTTGTATTTGGCCACTTCTGCCGCCCACAGGTCGCGCTCCTTGGTGGCCTGCGTCAAGCGCGACTCGGTCGCATCACGGTTGTACGACGCGGAGCCCCAACCACCCGCGGCCGCGATCAACTGGCTCACCTGCCCGTCGAGCTGCGAGGATGCAGCGCCCCCCCGCACCACGTTCACCAGCGTGGCGACAGCGGCATCGCGCTCCGCAATGGCTGCGTTCAACTCGATCGTCTTGTTCGCCACTTCCGTCTGCACGGCGAGGCGGGCACTGGCGGCACTGGACAGCTCTGCCTGCGCACTCACCAGGGACTGGGTGAGCAGGCTGGTGTCACGGGGTGGGCAGGCCTGGTCGGGCGTGGCAGTGTTCGATGCCAGCACCAATGCGCCCGCAGCAATGCCGGCCGCCGTGGCATTGAGCACCGCGGCAGCAATGTTGGCGTACACCACCCCACCCGCCAGCGCGATGGCTGCGGTGTGCTGCGGCGCGGCGGCGCAGGCATTGACCGCCAGGCCCAGCGAGGCGGCGCAAATCACCCACTCCGCGGCTGCGTTGCCGGCATCAGAAATGCCCTCGGCCACCGCCAGCGCGATCTCCAGCCCGGTCATGATGGTCGCCAGCGTGGAGAAGGCCACGGCGCGGCCTGCGGCCTCAATGTTGTCGTCGCGCATTTGCGCGACCTGGATCACCACGTCATGGCCCAGCGCCACGGTGTTGATCGAATCGATCAACGGCCGGCAGTGAAAATCCGCCTGCAGGCTGGTGAACGAGCGCTCCAGCACGAGGTCGTTGTAGGTGGCCAGCAGAGGCCGGCGCGCGGGGTCTTCCATCAGGTTCGCGTTGGCTCCCGCATTGGAGTTGGCACCGTCGAACAGATCGCCGTCGCCATCAGCGTCGGTGTTGCCGGGGTGCGCCAGCGCATAGGCCACAGACCGCAAGGGCGCCGTGTTCACACGGGCCAGAGAGGCGCCCAACGGCGTGGTACGCGCGGTCTCCAGGCGCTGGCACAGGTCCGTGAGAGTCAGGATATCGCTGGGATACGACCCCGCTTGCATGGAGGAGAAAGTCTCGCCGCTATCGTCGTAGGCCAGCGGACGCCAGGTGTCGGTCAGTGTGGTCAGGTTGTTGGCATCCGCCCCCCTCTGGACGAGGTAGCGCAACTGGCCCACGTCCACGCCGGGGTCCGCCCCCGCAAGCCGCAAGGTGACCGATGGCAGCCAGCCTTTTTGTGCATCCACGTTCCCGCAGTCTTCCTCGCCATCGCGGTTGGTGTCCGGGCAAGGCAGACGGCGCATCACCGTGGCAAACGCAACGATGGCCTGGTCTGCCTGTGCCAGCACCTGGCGCTCCTGCCGGGACGACTCCACGCCGGCGCGCTCGCGCCACTGCAGGTAGCCCATGGCCGCCAGGCCGGCCATCACTGAAATCAGGAGCAGCACCTGCAGCAGGCCGAAGCCGCGCAAGTGGCGCGGCATGGGCCGGGTGGCAGGAACGGTCAGGAAAGTGGGCAGCATGGAATGAAAAGGGCTGTGGCCGTTAGGGCAAGTTGGCGCGCAGCCAACCGGCCAGCTGGGCGGGCGACTCTGCCGCCACCACATCGTCGGAAGCCTGCCGCACTGGAGCAAAGGGGCTGGCAGCGCAGAGGCTGTTCATGGCGTGGGGGGCATCCAGCCGATCGCCATCGCCATCACGGTCCTGCAAGGGCACCACCACCCAGTAGGCAGCGGAGGTGACGGGGTTGGCCGCGCAATCGATCGCTCCGGCCGCGCCCGCGTCCCCGGTGAGGTAGGTTCTGCTGACGGCCATGGACAGCAGCGCGGCGTTGTTCAGCCCCACGATGAGGTCGGTCGCGTCAAGGAAGGTGGCGTCGCCGGCCACGTCCCCCGTGCGCTCGCTGGCCACGGCCAGGTCGGCGTTGGCGGCAGCGTCCCGCAAAACCGAATAGCGGGCGCGCAGCCCCTGCACCGGAAGCTCCAGGCCCAGGCTTATGTAGGGAAACCAGCCGAGCTCGTTGCCGGCCGCGCAGACACCTGCCGTCAAGGATTCATAACCGTCGGCCGCCGAGCCTGGGCAGGGCAGCCGGCCATGGCGCAGCGAAAACGCGCGCACCAGCGACTGCAATTGCTGCGCCTCGGCGCGGCCGCGTTCGATTGCTTGCTGCGCCGAAACGGTTTCGTAGCCACTGAACGCCGCCCATGACATGAGCCCCGCAACCACCAGTGCAACCGACACTTCGACGAACGAGAAGCCGGCCTGCGCCGTGCGGCGCGCGCGCAAGCGCCTGCAGCACGCCCTGCAACTCATGGCTTCTTCACCCCCGCAGGTGCCGCAGGCACGTACGACTGGAGCGCGCGCGCCTGCACGCTGGAGCGCTCTCCCAGCACGCGCATCTCGGCCAGGATGGCCTGCTGGCGCGCCGTGTCCTTGGGCGACGTGCTCTTGCTGATCGACTGCAGCTCGTTATTGAGCTTCTGGATCTGGGCACTGGTGTCCAGCAGGCTGCGCAGCGTCTGGAAATAGCGGGGATCAAACCCCGGCGGAGACAGCGCCTCGAGCTCGTCCACGACGGCGCGCATCTTCTCTGGCGGTGCCTGCAAACCCTGGGCCCGCAGCGCGTTGAATTCGGCCCGCACTTCTGCCAGCCGCCGGCGGCGCTCCTGCGACTCTTGTGAAGACCGCGCCTGCGAGGCCGCGTCGGCGACCAGCGCCGGAGCAGGTGTACCACCGGCCGGCAGGCCCGCGCCTGGGCTGCGAACGGCCTGGCCCGTGGCAGGAACGCCGGCATCGGGCGACGCGCGGTTCATCCAGGCACCAGCGCCCAACAGGGCCAGCACCAACACCCCCAGCCCCGCGCCAATCCAGACAGGTTTACGCATTCGGAATCCCCGCACTGCTCAACAGGCAGGCCTTCACCACACAAGAAAACGCCAGCGCTGCAGCAACACCGGCGGGCAACGCCAACTGCGCGCCGCCCTTGGTCGCCCGGCACGTGCCCGTACTCATTGCCCGGCCCCCATGCTTTGGGCCACCGACTGGCGGACCAGGTCGTAGACGGGCAGGAGCAACGCCACGATAAGAAAGAGGAACAACCCGCCGGCGATCAGGATGATCACGGGCTTGAGAATCTCGGCGAGGGACTTGACCAGCACTTCAAGCCGCTTGCGGTAGTCGGCCGCCAGGTGCGAGAGTTGCTGGTCCAGGCTACCCGACTCTTCCCCTACCGAGATCATCCGCACCGCCATGGCCGGGAACCCCCCCACACGGCGCATGGACGACGACACCGATTCCCCGCGCGACACGGAGTCGGCCACCAGGATCAGGCGGCTGCGGTAATAGCGATTCTTGGTGGCACGCCCCAGAATGCGCAGGCTCGACACCAGGTCAACCCCTGCCCGCACCAGAATCGACAAGTGCTCGGTGATATGGGCCATGCCCGAAGACACCAGCAAGGTCCGGGCAATGGGCAGGCGGTGCAGCAGGCTGTAGGTGGCCAGCTGAAACCGTTCCGACCGTTTGAAGAAAACCGTGCACACCACCACGACCACGGTTGTCACGAGCAGCACCCATGGCAGGTGGGCAGACAGCAGATCCGCAAACGCCACCAGCCCTTCGGTGATGGGCGGCAGCTTGGCCTGCAATTGCTTGAACAGCCGCGCCATGTTGGGAACGACGTAATAGATCCAGAAGATCGCCACCCCGATGATGGAAGCAAACACGAAGGACGGGTAGATCAGCGCCGTCTTGATGTCGCGCCGGATGTTGATCATGCGTTCCACATGTTCCGCAGCCTCGGCGAGCATCCGGTCGAGCGTGCCCGTCTGGTCGCCAATGGACACGAGGTTGCGCACCGTTTCAGGGAACACATTGGGATGGCGGTTGAACGCGTCCGTCATCCCCACCCCGGCATTCAGGTCTTCCAGCATGTTGCGCGCAACCGCCGCCATGGCCCGGTTGCCCACGCTGTTGCTTTCTTCCACCAGCGTGGTGAGCGCATCAAGCGCGGGCACGCCCGCGCGCATCATCAGGCCCAGGTCGCGCAGGAAGCCAGCAAGGTCTTCGGCGCGCACCTGGTTGCGGAACAGGTGCATCAACAAATCGGTCACCATGGCCAGCCATGGCGGGAAGCGCCAAAGCCCGATGACGGTGCCTTCGGTGTCGGCCTCCAGGCGCATGCGCGCCGACAGGTCGCGCTTGACCGCCAGCCGCAGCAGGCCCGAGCGCACCGCGCCGTGCGGCAACAGCACCCTGTAGTAGTAAGTATTGAGGTTGGCCATGCAGAGGTTCCGCCCGAAAGGCTCAGTCTTCCCCGACTGCGCGCAGGATTTCTTCCATGGTGGTCTCGCCCGCGAGCACGCGGTGGCGCGACAGCGTCAGGATGGGCCGCATGCCCGACGCCAGGGCGCGCTGCCGCATCTCGGCGCGCGTGGCATCCGATGCAATGGCATCGGCCAGGTCGCGTGAGACCACCAACATTTCATAGACGGGCAGACGCCCCAGGTAGCCGGTATCGCGGCAGTGGTGGCAGCCAACTCCCCGGAAAACCTGCACCGCCTCGCCCGCCCCGGCTGCGCCGAGCCAGCGCCGCTCATCGTCCGTGGCCGCATGGGGCCGCGCGCAATGCGGGCACACGCGCCGCACCAGGCGCTGGTTGATCACGGCCACCAGGTTTTCGGCGATGGTCTCGGCATCCACGCCAAGCAGCTTCAGGCGCGGCATCACGCCGAAGATGCTGCCCACGTGCAGCGTGGACAACACCAGGTGCCCGGTGGACGATGCATCCAGCGCGGCGCGCGCCGTTTCGGTGTCGCGGATTTCGCCCACCAGAATGATGTCGGGGTCGTGCCGCAGGAAGTGCCGCATGGCATTGGCGAACTCATAGCCCGCCCGGCGGTTCACCTCGGTCTGGCATGCCACCGGCACGCGGTATTCCACCGGATCTTCCACGGTGAGCACGTTGCGCTCCACCAGGGGCTGCATGCGCAGTGCCGCATGCAGCGTGGTGCTCTTGCCAGAGCCCGTGGGCCCGGTGATCAGGATCAGCCCGTGCGGCCGCGAAAATGCCTTGGCCATGGCCGCGACATCTTCTTCGAGAAAACCCAGGTCGGCCAGCTTGTCCAGATTGCTGCGCTCCGGCAACAGGCGCAGGACCATGCGTTCGCCAAACTCCGAAATGAGCGTGGACACGCGGATGGTGAAGTTGTATTCCATCACCTGGGCCGTGAAACTGCCGTCTTGCGGAAGGCGCTGCTCGCTGGCATCCATGTCGGCCTGAAGCTTGACGTACACGACCAGGCGGTCCAATGCGGGCGACAGCGCAAAGACGGGCCGAAGCACGCCATCGACCCGCAGCAGCACCGAACGGCTGCGCGCGGTGGGCGCAAGGTGGATGTCGGTGGCACGTTCGCGCACGGCCAGGTGCAGCATGTGTTCCAGAAGCCGCGCGGGGCTGTAGGCGCGGTCGACGTCCGCCTCCAGCTTGCGCACCTCGCTCTCGATCAGGCGGGCCGGCGGATGCTCGGCAAAATAGTAGTGCTGCTGAATGGCCTGGGCCACGCTGTCGAACTCGCCCTGGAAAAAGCGGCAGCCCTTGCCCAGCTTGCGCTGCACGAGATCGGTGACGGCCTCGGGCTGCGCATCGCCCAGCACGATTTCAATCAGGCCCTCGGGCGTTTCCCGCAGGGGCAAGAATCCGTAGGTGAGGCACAGCGACCGGTTGAAAACCCCGGCCACCGCCGCATCGGGCTCGGGCAGCTCATCGGCGCTGACAAAGCGCAGGCCGCGCTGCCCTGCCAATTGGCGTGCCACATCGTTCGCACTCGCAAAGCCCAGCTCAACCAGCAGGTTGCCCATGGGCACCTTTTCGATCTTCTGCTTTTGCAGCACGTAGTCGACTGCCACGGCCGACACCAGGCCTGCGTTGACCAGCGCGGTGCCAAGGAAAGGACCTTTTTCCGCCAGCACCGCCAGGCGATCGGCGGCAATGGCGCCAGATGGAGCCGTCGGCTCCGAGGTCTCCAGCAATGATTCAGCGGAGGGATGCATCCTGATGCTCCAGAAGTAAGAAGGTCAGCTCGTCGGGTTTGCCGGTGGGGGCCAGACCGTGCTGTTGCTGAAAGCGTGCAAGCGCCTCTGCCGTTCTCGAACCAAAAAACCGTCATCGCGTTCGCGTGCATCGAGCAGACCGGCACTCTTGAGCCGGGCCTGCACCTGGCGCGTAACCTGCTGGGCAGCCACAATGCTCCGCGCATCGTCGCGCCCCACCCAGGCCACCCAAGCCTCGTTGCCCTCCGCGAACCGGCACAGCCCGGGCAGCAGTTTCAGGGTGTCGGAAATGCCCTCCGGCACGCGCTGCACATGAACGACTTCACCGGGTGCAGCAAGGCCTTCAAGCCGGCGCTGGCAGGCTCGCCGTGGTGAAACCGGGTCGGCAGAGGCGGCCGATGCCGGCGCCTGTGCAGCGCCTGGTGCGGCCCGCGCCGGTGCAGACTCGGCAGGCGTTGGGAGGAGCGCACCCTGCGCTACGGCATGAGCCCCCGGCGCAATGGCCTGCCGCTGGGGCGCAAGGCCAAGGCTGGCCACGGCCACGGTGGCCGTGGTGCCCGCGAGCAAACCCGCGAGAATCCACGCCTTGCGGCGGCGCGACACGGGCGCAGCAGCATCTGATGCAGACTCACCCTCCAGCGCAGGCAGGTCGGCCACGGCACGCTGCACCAGCGCACCCGTCACCACCGAAGCGCGGGCGCTGGCCAGGCCGTAAAGGCAGCGGTCCAGCACCAGGTGGATGCGGCGCAGGTTGCCCTGCGTGGCACGGTACAGGACCTGTGCTGCAGCCGGCTCAAGCGACAGGCGCCCCTCGGCGCCAGCAGCGTTGACACGGAAATCGAAATAGCGTGCCACCTCGTCCTTGTGCAGAGCACTCAGGCGTGCATGCTTGACGATGCGGCTCTTGAGCTGGCGCAGCTCAGGCCGTGCCAACGTCTGCTCCAGTTCCGGCTGGCCTACGAGCAGGATCTGCAGCAGCTTCTCCTGCCCTGTCTCCAGGTTGCACAGCAGCCGCACGAGTTCGAGCGACTCCACGCTCAGGTTCTGTGCATCGTCGATCACCAGCAGGTTGATGTCGCCCGCCTGATGCCCGGCCACGAGAAAATCGGTCAGGCGGGCCAGCCCCTGCTCCAGCGTAGCCGAGGGAGCCAGACCGAAGTCAGCCTGGATGGCCGACAACAAGGCGCTGTCCTGCAAGAACGTGTTGAGGATCAGGGCCGAATGGCAATTCTTGCCTTGCAACGTATCAAGCAGGCGGCGCACCAGCGTGCTCTTGCCCAGGCCCACCTCACCCGTCAGCAGCACGAAGCCCTTGCGGGCCTCGATGCAGTGCACTATCTCGGCAAAATCTTCTTCAAGACGCGGTGTAAAAAAATACGAACCCGCATCCGGCGTCGGCGGAAACGGGTTGCGCGACAACCCCAGCGCGGCATAGATCGGGCTGGCGGTCATTGGCGGGCGGCTGGAGTGAACTGGGCCAGCGCCGCGCGCAGGGCGTTGGAATCTGGATGCACACGTGCCGCCGCGTCGAGCGTCGCCCGTGCCTCCTCGGGCTTTTGCTGGCGTGCCTGGATGCTGGCCAAGTTGACGGCCGCCTCTTCGTCGCCCGGCATGCGATCGAGAATCGCCCGGTAGCCGTCTGCCGCTGCCGCATCGCGCCCGGCCCGCAGGTCAAACCAGGCCTGCGCGCGCAGCAGCCCCAAAGAGCCCGCCGGCAGCCGGTCCCGCAGGGCAGCCAGTTCACGTTCGGCATCCGCCGTCCGTGCGTCTTTCATGGCGGCAACAAAACGCGCAAATCGCAGCTCCACCGGCGTTTCGTCCACCACAGGAGCAATGGGCACTGCTTCAGCTTTGGCCTGGCGCGCGCGCCGGGCAGGGGCTGGGCGTGGTGCCGC
>NZ_ACQT01000045.1 GCF_000175235.1 Acidovorax delafieldii 2AN
AGTGGGTCACTTCTGCGTGGAAATCAACATACCGCTCTGGCATACGAAGCCGCACCCTCAATCGAGGCAGCCAGAATTCCGGCGAGTGAGCGAGTTGCCTGCTCTTACCGCTTCAAAGTAAAAGAAGGTACCTTCTTCTCCGACGGCTCTGGTTGGCCCGACTATGAGGCGAAAACTGAAGAATTGCTTCATCAGTTTTCTCATGTGCTTGTCACAGATATCACGGATTTCTACAACCAGATCTATCTCCATCGTCTCAACAATGCCATCGAGTCCTCGAATGCTGGCCTGAAACCTTTTGCTGCAGAAATCGAGAACTTTCTATTAACACTCAATAGCAAATCCTCACAAGGGCTCCCCGTTGGCCCGGCTGCAAGCATTGTCATGGCAGAGGCCGTCCTAATTGATGTGGACCTTTTCCTCCGGGCTCAAGGAGTCGCACATACTCGTTACGTGGATGACATTCGCTTGTTCTCCGATTCACCTAGACATTTGCAGAAGGTGCTTGAGAAACTCACTCTATATCTCTACGAGAACCACCGGCTGACCGTCTCTTCAGAAAAAACTGAGCTTCTAGATTCTCCATCTTTCTCAACGAAGCATCTGCACAACCACTATGCAGACGCGAAATCCAACCTGCTCGAAGAACTAGAGGAGTTCAATCCATATTCAGATGAATATGACGAGTTCGAGATAGATGAAGCAGGTTCAGAACCTGATGAGGGCCTTATACAAGCCATCGAAAAGGTCATCAACTATGATCACCTAGACCTTGGGCTTGCAAGAAGCGTTATCCGGACTGCACGTCGAAACTCTGTTGATGTAATCGCTGAGCACCTTCTCCAACACTTCGATTTTTTTGCGCCGGTAGTGAACGATGTTGTCCTCTACTTGCATGAAGTAACTTTCGGTCCAATGCCCCAAAAACTTCTCCCGCACTTGGAGGCTGTTGCTCAGTCGGCAGCACTCGACTCACAGTTGGTTCGGTACTGGATCGAGGCCTATGTCGCTCAGTATCCGGAGTACATGGCTAGCCCTATTCTTTACGCCCTCGTCTACTCTGGGCCAAACATTGACAACCAAGCTCTCGCAGCCATTTCTACGAAGAACGTGGCATGGGTACGTAGCCATAAAGCTTCCATCTACAACCTTGGCGGGTGGGGCAGAAGAGCCGTTCTGAACGCCTCTAGAGTGCTTCCAAGCGATGAGAGAACGCACTGGTTGAAGCTGTTTTCCGGAAACTCTCCGGTACTGCTCGACCGATTGGTTGCTAAATGGGTGCAGGAAACGGCGTGACGCATCTCGCCACTCAAGCGAACCCACGGTAGCCTTTGCTTCGGCAAATTTTTGTTCCAGCGGTCAGTGGCAGCAGACTAGTTTTTAGGCGCGCGACTGGTCTGGGTCCTGAGTGGACACCTCGGTCCCGGTACAGCACATGATCGATTGAGGAAACCGCGAACCTTCAGACGACAGATCCGCATGACCGCTTTCAACTCAAGCTGACATTCAGCCAATGCTTCTAAACGGCTGCAATCAGCCTGGAGCCGCCATGCCGAACGCCGGTTCTGCAGCGGCAATCGCTGCAGAACGGCCGTTCACACCGCCAAGCTCACACTCTTTGCCGACAGGGCCTCAGCGTCAGTTTGAGAGAAACTGCCATCGATTCATGGCAAACCACCGCAACGACCAAGCCCAGCGAAACGGCTGATCAGGTATTTGCATTGCCAAGAGTTTTGGAAGACGTCTTGCCTGCTACTTTGCCTTCCCTCAGTCTGTCCAGATAGTCTGCCCACCGCTGCATCATCTTCGTTCGATGAGCCAGATACTGGGTCCTGTTGTAAGCGCGCCCATTTGCATCCTTCACGGCGTGAGCCAGCTGCGCCTCGATGACCAGCGGGTCAACATCCAATCGCTCCGCCAGCATTGTTCGCGCCGTGGCACGAAAGCCGTGCCATGTCTGGATCTCCGGCGTATAGCCCATGGTGATGAGTGCGGTGCGCACCGAATTCTCTGAAATAGGCCGACTGTGGTTGCGCTCACCAGGAAACACCAAGGCGCTGTGGCCCGTCAATGGATAAAGCTCCCGCAACACTTTCACAGCCTGGGTTGAAAGAGGCACCAGATGTGGGTCCCCGTTTTCCTTCCCGTCCTTGCCCCGCTTCATCCGCGCAGCCGGAATCGTCCAGAGGGCGGCATCCAAGTCCACTTCAGCCCAAGCTGCACCACGCAATTCGCCAGGACGCTGAAACAACAAAGGCGCCAACTGTAGTGCCGCCCGCACGATAGGCCCGCCCTTGTATGCCTGGATAGCGCGCAGTAGCTCACTCAGCTTGGCCGGTTCGGTAATAGCGGCAAAGTGCTTGCCCCGATACGGAGACAACGCACCTTTGAGGTCTCCCGTGATGTCCCGCCCCACCCTGCCTGTCGCGACGCCATAACGCCAGACCTGGCGAGCCAACATCAATCCACGATCGGCCGTCTCTACAGCCCCGCGCTCTTCCACCTTGCGCAGGGTTGCCAGCAGTTCCACCGGCTCAATCTCAGCCAGGCGACGCCCCCCTAGCCACGGAAAGAGATCACGTTCGAACTGGCGCAGTGAGCGCTCGGCATGAGAATCACTCCATAGAGGCTTCTGTTTGTCGTACCACTCCAGAGCGACAGCTTTGAAGGTATCCCCGGCACTGGCAGAAGCCTTCAGCCTTTCCACCTTTCTGGCGTGCACGGGATTAATTCCCGTCGACTTCTGCAGCCTGGCGGTATCACGAGCCTTGCGAGCCGCCGTCAGGCTGACCGAGGGATAGCTGCCCAGAGCCATACGCCCTTCCTTGCCCTCATGCCGATACTTCCAGAACCAGCGCCTCGATCCCCCGGGAGCGACCTCTAGGTACAGGCCTCCCGAGTCAGATAAACGCTCCCGCTTCGATGTGGGGGAACAGACGGCGTTGCGGCACTGTGCGTCAGTCAACATGGGGGAACACCTCCAGAGGTTTCACAAGGATTTCCCCTCCGAAACGGGGGAACAAGCGCCGCCAGTCTACTCTTTTCGGATTTTGTTCCCCCGTCTGTTCCCCCGCCTCAGCCTGGCTGCCGGGAGACCGCTCCGGACGTCTCCATACCGTAACCCATTGATTTACCAAAGAAAAAGGGCGTTCACCGGATGTTGGTGAACGCCCTTGGACGTCGTAATGGTGGAGCTGGCGGGAATTGAACCCGCGTCCGCAAGCCTTTATCGGGCAGATCTACATGTTTAGCGGTCTGTTTTGATTCTCACCGCCAGTGTCGCGCAGTCGCACGCTACACCGGCCGCCAGCACCCTATTTTCTCGCCCTCACCCAAGGTACCCGGGTCAGAACCAGCCCATGTAATTATCCTTGCAGCCGGGAGGCACTGATTGCTCAGAACCCCCTTGCCCAGCCCATCGGCCAACTGTTGCAAGGCTCACTGGCAATTAAGCAGCGAGTGCGAAACGTTCGTCGTTTGCAGTTAGTTTTTTAAATCGAGATTTACGAGCGTGACTCAAGCTCGACATGCACCACACCGATTCCGAACCCACGTCGAAACCAGGACAGCCCCATGGCTCATATTTTAGGCCCTGTTGAGCAATTTCAAGAGCTCTAGCGGCGAATTAATCACGGCATGGGCGCCCCATTGCTGAGGATCTGCCCTTTCCCCCAGATAGCCGTAAATCGCGGCAACGGTCCCCATGCCTGCGGCGATTCCAGCAACGATGTCGCGCTCGTCGTCGCCTACATAGATGCAATGACCGGGCTCCACCCCCAGGCGGTGTGCAGCCTCCAGCAAAGGAGCCGGGTGTGGCTTGGCATGGGGGGTGGTGTCTCCGCAAACGACTGTGCGGGCGGTAGCAAACAAGGGCATGGTCTGAGTCAGCGGCACCGCAAAGCGGGAGGATTTGTTGGTGACCACGCCCCAATTGAGTTTGTTCTCAAGAAGTTGCCCAATCAGGGACGCGACTCCATCGAACACTGTCGTCAGACAGGTCATCCGCTGCTCGTAGTTACTGAAGAATTCCTCGCGCAGAACTTCGAAATCGGGGTGCTGGGGCGTCAAACCAAACGCCTCCGCGAGCATGCCCCGCGCTCCCGCGCCCGCCATGGGGCGATAACGGTCTAGCGGCAGCGAGGGCATTCCCCTGTCGGTGCGCATTTTGTCTGCGGCCAAGCCAAGGTCGGGAGCACTATCGATCAAGGTGCCGTCCAGATCGAACAGCACGGCGCGAACGTCGTGAAACATGCGGCGTCTCAGCCCTCACGCCGCGTGGCGACAAGGTAGTTGACACTGGTGTCGTCACTCAGCCAGTAGCGGCGCGTTAGGGGGTTGTATTCAAGGCCACGCGTACGGCTCACCTCAAGGCCGACAGAGCGGCAACTGGCCGCAAGCTCGCTGGGGCGAATGAATTTAGCGTATTCATGGGTGCCACGAGGCAGCATGTTGAGCACGTACTCGGCACCAACGATGGCCAGCGCAAATGCCTTGGCATTGCGGTTGATGGTTGAGAAGAAAACCCAGCCACCGGGCTTGACCAATCGCGCGCACGCTCGGACGACAGAAGTCGGGTCTGGAACGTGCTCAAGCATTTCCATGCAAGTGACTACATCGAAACTGGCCGCCTGCTCATCTGCCAGCGCCTCGACGCTCACCTCCCGGAACTGCAGGTTGGGCGTTTCAGTCTCCAGGGCGTGCAGACTGGCCACGCGCAATGCCTTGGTGGACAGGTCGATCCCCATGACGTGTGCGCCCTTGCGCGCCATCGAATCCGACAAGATGCCTCCGCCGCACCCGACGTCCAACACCCGCTTGCCCGGCAGGCCGGCCAGGCTGTTGATCCAATCGAGGCGCAACGGGTTAATTTGATGTAAGGGGCGGAACTCACTTTCCGGGTCCCACCACCGGTGGGCCAGCTCGGAAAATTTTGCAAGCTCTGCGGGATCGGCGTTCACTGGTTCACTCATGGAGGGCATTGTCCATCAATGCCACCACCGGCCAATGCCGAGACATAAAAAAAGGCCCCGAAATCGGGGCCTTTTTTGACGCAATCCGAAGATTACTTGGAAGCGCGGGTACCGACCACTTCGATCTCGACGCGACGGTTCTTGGCGCGACCTTCCTTGGTCTTGTTATCCGCGACAGGTTGCTTTTCGCCCTTGCCTTCGGTGTACACGCGGTTCTTTTCGATGCCCTTGGACACCAAATAAGCCTTCACGGCTTCCGAACGGCGGACGGACAGCTTTTGGTTGTAAGCATCGGTACCCACGGAGTCGGTGTGACCCACGGCGATGATCACTTCCAGGTTGATGTCCTTCACCTTGGAGACCAGGTCATCCAGCTTGGCCTTGCCTTCGGGCTTCAGAACGGACTTGTCGAAGTCGAAGAAAGCGTCGGCTGCGTAGGTCACCTTCTGGGCCACTGCGGGAGCAGGAGCAGGCGTAGCGGCAGGAGCAGCAGCAGCAGGAGCAGCAGCAGGAGCAGCAGCGGGTGCGGCAGCAGCAGCCAGGGCGCCGTCGCACTCAGCAGCGGCGGTGGCAGGCGTCCAGTTGGCATCGCGCCAGCAGTATTCGTTGGTGCCGTTTTTCCAGACCAGCTCGCCGGAGCCATTCTTCCAGTTGTCAATGGTTTGTGCGCCAGCGGCGGTTGCAAGCGCTGCGGAGGCAAACAACATCGCCACTTTGTTCAGTTTCTTCATGGTTCTCCTCTTGGGGAAAAAGCCGCAGCCGCGCTGCGAATCAGGACGTCATCGGTGACCATCACCAAGAACGTTCAGGCGATTGTGCCATACGTAACAGGGTAAGTGATGGGGGGTCGGGCATGGTTCCGTAGGACAAAAGCGCAATTGCCGCGATATGTTGCTAAGCCGCTACAAGCTCTTACCCCTAAAATGACTCCCCTTTGCCGTCACCGCCGCCCCCAATGACCCAGTTTGCCAAAGAAACCTTGCCCATCAGCCTCGAAGAGGAGATGCGGCGCAGTTATCTCGATTACGCGATGAGCGTGATCGTGGGTCGGGCACTGCCCGACGCCCGCGATGGCTTAAAGCCGGTGCACCGCCGTGTGCTGTTTGCGATGCACGAACTCAACAACGACTGGAACCGGCCTTACAAGAAGTCGGCCCGTATCGTGGGCGATGTGATTGGTAAGTACCACCCCCACGGCGATTCAGCGGTGTACGACACCATCGTGCGGATGGCGCAGGACTTTTCCCTGCGGCACATGCTGGTCGACGGGCAAGGCAATTTTGGCTCGGTGGACGGTGACAACGCGGCGGCCATGCGGTACACCGAAATCCGCTTGGCAAAGATTGCGCACGAAATGCTCGGTGACATCGACAAGGAAACTGTCGATTTCGGTCCCAACTACGACGGCAGCGAGAAAGAACCACTGGTACTGCCCAGCAAGCTGCCCAATTTGCTGGTGAATGGATCAGCGGGTATTGCGGTAGGCATGGCCACCAACATTCCGCCGCACAACCTCAACGAGGTGGTGGATGCCTGCCTGCACATGCTGCGCAACCCCGAAACCTCCATTGATGAGTTGATGGAGATCATCCCGGCCCCTGACTTCCCCACGGCCGGCATCATCTACGGCATCAATGGCGTGAAAGATGGTTACCGCACGGGTCGCGGCAAAGTCGTGATGCGTGCCAAGTGCCACTTCGAGGACATCGACCGGGGCCAGCGCCAGGCGATCATCGTGGACGAGCTGCCCTACCAGGTCAACAAGAAGACGCTGCAGGAGCGCATGGCCGAGCTGGTACATGAGAAAAAAATCGAGGGCATCAGCCACATCCAGGACGAGTCCGACAAGTCGGGCATGCGCCTGGTGATCGAACTCAAGCGCGGCGAAGTGCCCGAGGTGGTGCTCAACAACCTGTACAAGCAGACGCAGCTGCAGGACACGTTCGGCATGAACATGGTGGCGCTGATCGATGGCCAGCCCCGCCTGTGCAACCTGAAGGACCTGATCGTCGTCTTCCTGCAGCACCGCCGCGAAGTGGTGACGCGCCGCACGGTGTTCGAGTTGCGCAAGGCGCGTGACCGCGGCCATGTGCTCGAAGGCCTGGCCGTGGCGCTGGCCAACATCGACGATTTCATTGCCATCATCCGCAACGCACCCACGCCGCCCGTGGCCAAGGCCGAGCTGATGACCCGCTCGTGGGACAGCAAGCTCGTGCGCGAGATGCTCACCCGCACGCGTGCCGATGGCGGCGTGGTCAACGCCGACGACTACCGCCCAGAAGGGCTGGAGCGTGAATTCGGCATGGGCCAGGACGGCCTCTACCGTCTGTCCGAAACGCAAGCGCAGGAAATCCTGCAGATGCGCCTGCAGCGCCTGACGGGCCTGGAGCAGGACAAGATCGTGGCCGAGTACAAGGAAGTCATGGCGGTCATCGAAGACCTGCTGGACATCCTGGCCAAGCCAGAGCGCGTCTCGACCATCATTGGCGAAGAGCTCACCTCCATCAAGCAGGAGTTCGGCCAGCACAAGCTGGGTGCTCGCCGCAGCATCATCGAGTACAGCGCGCAAGACCTCTCCACCGAAGACCTGATCACCCCCACCGACATGGTGGTCACGCTCTCGCACACCGGCTACATCAAGAGCCAGCCTTTGAGCGAATACCGCGCCCAGAAGCGTGGTGGTCGCGGCAAGCAGGCCACGGCGACCAAGGAAGACGACTGGATCGACCAGCTTTTCATCGCCAATACGCACGACTACATCCTGTGCTTCTCCAACCGGGGCCGCCTGTACTGGCTCAAGGTGTGGGAAGTGCCCGCCGGCTCGCGCGGCTCGCGTGGCCGCCCCATCGTCAACATGTTCCCGCTGCAGGACGGCGAGAAGATCAACGTGGTGCTGCCGCTCACCGGCGACATGCGCAGCTTCCCGGCTGACCGCTTCGTTTTCATGGGCACAAGCATGGGCACCGTGAAGAAGACCGCGCTGGATGAGTTCAGCAACCCGCGCAAGGGCGGCATCATCGCCGTGAACCTCGATGATGGCGACTACCTCATCGGCGCGGCACTGACCGACGGCAAGCACGACGTGATGCTGTTCAGCGACGGCGGCAAGGCCGTGCGCTTCGACGAAAACGACGTGCGCCCGCTGGGCCGTGCAGCCCGTGGTGTGCGCGGCATGATGCTCGAGGATGGCCAAAGCGTGATCGCCATGCTGGTCGCCGAAGACGAAACACAAAGCGTGCTCACCGCCACCGAAAACGGCTACGGCAAGCGCACCAGCATCGTCGAATACACCCGACACGGCCGCGGCACCAAGGGCATGATCGCCATCCAGCAGAGCGAGCGCAACGGCAAGGTCGTCGCCGCCACGCTGGTGCATGCCGATGACGAGATCATGCTGATCACCGACAAAGGCGTACTCGTGCGCACCCGCGTGAGCGAGATCCGCGAGCTGGGCCGTGCCACGCAGGGCGTGACACTGATAGCCCTCGACGAAGGCTCCAAGCTCAGCGGCCTGCAGCGCATTGTCGAAAACGACGCCCATGTGGGCGACGTGGAGGCTGGCAGCGATGAGTCGGCGCCCGACAACGCCCAGCCGGATGCACCTGAAGCCTGATCCTCCGACCATGGCGCCATCCTTCACGCCGCGCCATACGCTATAAAAAATAGAGCTGCTTGTGCACACCATTCGTGCGCAAGCGGCCTTTTTGGTTAAAAACGATGACACGCCCTTACAACTTCTCCGCCGGCCCGGCCGCCATTCCCGCCGAAGTCCTCGAACAAGCCGCCGCCGAGATGCTGGACTGGCACGGCAGCGGCATGGGGGTGATGGAGATGAGCCACCGGGGCAAAGAGTTCATCTCCATCTACGAGCAGGCCGAAGCCGATCTGCGGGAACTGCTGTCGGTGCCCTCGCAGTTCAAAATCCTGTTCATGCAGGGCGGGGGCCTGGCCGAAAACGCCATCGTCCCGCTCAACCTCTCGCGCGCCGGCGTGGTGGATTTCGTGGTGACCGGCAGCTGGAGCCAGAAGTCGCAAAAGGAGGCGCGCAAGTACGCAGCCGAGGTCAACGTGATCGCGTCGGGTGAGGCCAATGGCTTTACCACCCTGCCCGATCCGGCCGCCTGGACACCCAGCCGCGGCGCGAGCTATCTGCACATCTGCAGCAACGAAACGATCAACGGCGTTGAATTCCAGGAATTGCCCGACCTTCGCGGGCTGGGCTGCGATGCGCCGCTGGTGATTGACTTCTCGTCCCATGTGGCCTCGCGCCCGGTGGACTGGTCGCGCGTTGGGCTGGCTTTCGGGGGCGCTCAGAAGAACCTGGGGCCCGCCGGCCTCACCCTGGTGATCGTGCGCGAGGATCTGCTGGGCCACGCCCTGCCCGCCTGCCCCAGCGCCTTTGACTACAAGACGGTGGCCGACAACCACTCCATGTACAACACCCCTCCCACCTGGGGTATCTACGTGGCCGGCCTGACCTTCCAGTGGCTCAAGCGCCAGCGCGAGGGCGGCCACAGCGGCATTGCCGCCATGGAGCAGCGCAACATCGCCAAGGCCCGCCTGCTGTACGACGCCATCGACCAGTCGCAGTTCTATGTGAACAAAGTGGCGGCCAACTGCCGTTCGCGCATGAACGTGCCTTTCTTCCTGCGCGACGAAAGCCGCAACGATGCCTTCCTGGCCGGCGCCAAGGAGCGCGGCCTGCTGCAGCTCAAGGGCCACAAGTCGGTGGGCGGCATGCGCGCCAGCCTCTACAACGCCATGCCACTGGCTGGCGTGCAGGCGCTGGTGGACTACATGCGAGAATTTGAACAAAAAAACGCTTGATCCCCGTCAGCCGCATGCTCCGCGAACGCCCCTGCCATTCATGAACACTCCGCAAGCCTCACCCGACCTCGCCAGCCTGCGCGTACAGATCGACAACATTGACCAGCAACTGCTCACGCTGCTGAACCAGCGTGCGCTGGTGGCAGAGCGGGTGGGCGAAGTCAAGAAGCGCGAAGGCACGCCCTTTTTCCGTCCCGACCGTGTGGCGCAGGTCATTGAAAAGATCACCCACGCCAATCCCGGGCCGCTCAAGGGCGCCCACGTGGCTGCCATCTGGCGCGAAATCATGTCGGCCTGCCTGGCACTCGAATCGCCCCAGCGCGTGGCGGTGCTCGGCCCCGAGGGCACCTTCTGCGAGCAGGCGGCCATCGAGTATTTCGGCGGTGCCGCCGACCTCATGTACTGCGCCAGCTTCGACGAGGTGTTCCATGCCACGGCGGCGGGCAGCGCCCAATACGGTGTGGTCGGTGTGGAAAACTCCACCGAGGGCGTGGTCACGCGCTCGCTGGACATGTTCCTGCACACGCCCACCCACGTGGTGGGCGAAGTCAGCCTGCTGATCCGCCACAACCTGCTGCGCCAGACCAATTCGCTGGACGGCATCGAGGCCGTGCTGGCCCATCCCCAGGCCCTCGCACAGTGCCAGGCGTGGCTGACCAAGCACCTGCCCCACGCCGAACGCCGGCCCGTGTCCAGCAACGCCGAGGGCGCGCGCCTGGCAGCCACCAACCCTGCCTGGGCGGCTCTGTCCAGCGAACGCGCGGCCCAGCAATTCGGCCTGCACATCGTCGCCCATGCGATCCAGGACGACGCCTACAACCGCACACGGTTCGCCATCATCTGCCTGCCGCACACGCTGCAGACACCACCGCCTTCGGGCAAGGACTGCACCAGCCTCATCGTGTCGGTCCCCAACCGCCCCGGAGCGGTGCACGACCTGTTGGTGCCGCTCAAGACCAACGGGGTCTCCATGACGCGCTTCGAATCGCGCCCTGCGCGCACCGGCCAGTGGGAGTACTACTTCTACATCGACCTGGACGGGCACCCCGCGCAGCCGCACGTGGCCAAGGCCCTCGAAGAACTGCGCGCCCTGTGCGCCTTCTACAAGCTGCTGGGCACCTACCCGGTCTCAGCGTGAGGAGCCGGTATGTTTGAACAACTCGGACTGATCGGTTGCGGCCTCATGGGAGGCTCCTTCGCGCTTGCGATGAAGAAGGCAGGCCTCGTCAAACGCGTGGTTGGCTACAGCAAATCGCCTTCCACCACCGACCGCGCCCGCCAACTGGGGGTGATCGACGTCGAAGCCCCCTCGGCCTTGCTGGCCGTGGCTGGCGCCGACATCGTGTTGCTGGCTGTGCCCGTTGCCGCCACCGAAGCCACGCTCAAAGCCATCAAGCACCTTGTCACCCCGCAGATGCTGATCATGGACGTGGGCTCGACCAAGGCCGACGTCGTGCAGGCGGCCCGGCGCTCGCTGCGCGACCAGGTCGGATCGTTCGTGCCGGCGCACCCCATCACAGGCCGAGAGGTGTCCGGCGTCGAGCACGCCGAAGCCGAGCTTTACAGCGGCCGCCAGGTCATCCTCACGCCCATCGAGCGCACCCTCACGGCCCAGTTGCAACGGGCAGAAAACGTCTGGACCGCCCTCGGCTGCCGCGTGACCAGCATGTCGCCCGAATCGCACGACGCCGCCTTTGCGGCCGTGAGCCATCTGCCGCACCTGCTGGCGTTTGCCATGATGAACAGCATCACCGGGCAGTCCACGGGGGACGATTTCCTGTCGTTGGCGGGCCCCGGATTCCGTGATTTCACCCGCATCGCCGCCAGCGATCCCAAGATGTGGCGCGACATCCTGCTGTCCAACCGGGAAGAGCTGCTGGTCCAGTCGCGCCTGTTCCAGCAAACCCTGCGCACCTTCGAGCAGGCGATGGAAAAAGGCGACGCGCAACGCCTCGAAGACATGCTCACCCTGGCCAGCGAGACCCGCGCCCACTGGCGCATGGGCGCTCAGCGCTCGTCCAAGAACCGATAGATGTTCCATACCGCCTTTCTTGATCTGCCTGCGCTCGACGGCGCCGCGGGCACGGTAGACCTGCCTGGCTCCAAGAGCATTTCCAACCGCGTGCTGTTGCTGGCCGCACTCAGCGAGGGCACCACAGTCGTGCACGACCTGCTGGCCTCGGACGACACCCGCGTCATGCTGGATGCGCTGCGCCAGATCGGTTGCACGGTGGACGAAGCGGGCAGCACAGTACGCATCACCGGCCTGGGAGGCCACGCGCCCCGGTCGCCGGCCAAGCTCTTCATGGGCAACGCCGGCACCGCCATGCGCCCCCTCACAGCCGCACTGGCCCTGTTGGGTGGCGAATTTGAACTGTCGGGCGTGCCCCGCATGCACGAACGCCCCATCGGCGACCTGGTTCAGGCCCTGCGACAGCTGGGCTGCCTGATCGACTACCTTGGCAACGACGGCTACCCGCCCCTGCGCATTGCGCATGTCCAGGGCGTGCCGTCCCTGGCGCTGACGGAGCCCATCCGCGTGCGCGGGGATGTATCCAGCCAGTTCCTGACCGCCCTGCTCATGGCGCTGCCGCTGGCGGCTGGCACGCAAAGCATCGCCGTCGAGGTGGTGGGTGAACTCATCTCCAGGCCCTACATCGCGATCACGCTGCAGCTTCTCGAACGCTTCGGCATCGTGGTCGAACACCAGAACTGGCAGCGCTTCACGATTGTCGCGGGCAGCCGCTACCAATCGCCCGGCAGCGTCCACGTTGAGTCAGACGCTTCATCCGCTAGCTATTTCATAGCACTTGGTGCTTTAACGACAAGCGCTACAGGCCAAAAAGGCATCAAAATTCAGGGCGTGGGCCTTGATTCGATCCAGGGGGACATCCGGTTTGTCGAGGCGGCCCGCGCCATGGGCGCCGTGGTGACGGGCGGGCCCAACTGGCTGCAGGTCGAGCGTGGCGCCTGGCCGCTGAAGGCCATTGATCTCGATTGCAACCACATTCCCGATGCCGCCATGACGCTGGCCGTGATGGCGCTGTATGCCGAGGGCACCACCACGCTGCGCAACATCGCCAGCTGGCGCGTGAAGGAGACCGACCGGATTGCCGCCATGGCCACCGAGCTGCGCAAGCTCGGCGCCACGGCCGAGGAAGGCGCAGACTACATCCGCGTCACCCCCCCAGCCAATGTGGCGGACTGGAAAGCCGCCAGCATCCACACCTATGACGACCACCGCGTGGCCATGTGTTTCTCGCTGGCTGCCTTCAACCCGGCGCGTCTGCCTGTGCGCATCGAAGACCCCAAGTGCGTGGCCAAGACCTTCCCGGACTACTTCGAGGCGCTGTTCTCGGTCGCCCAGGTCGAAACCTCCCACATCCCGGTGATCTGCATTGACGGCCCCACGGCCTCGGGTAAGGGCACGGTGGCGGCTGCGGTGGCGCAGCGGCTGGGCTATCGCTTTTTGGATTCCGGCGCGATGTACCGCATCACCGCCCTCGCCGCGCTGCGGGCGGGTTTCGCCATCGATGCGGATCACGAAGCCCGTATCGCCACCCTGGCCCAGACGCTGCCGGTGCGGTTTGAGGGCGGCAAGGTGTGGCTGGGCAGCGACGACGTGACCGAGGCCATCCGCACCGAAGAAGCCGGTATGAACGCGTCCCGCGTGTCCGCCCTGCCTGCCGTGCGCACGGCACTGGTGGACCTGCAACACAGCTTCCAGCGCCTGCCAGGGCTGGTGGCCGACGGCCGTGACATGGGCACGGTGATCTTCCCGGGCGCTCCCCTGAAGGTGTTCTTGACCGCCAACGCCGCCTGCCGTGCGGAGCGGCGCTATAAACAGTTGATTTCAAAAGGTTTTCCGGCTAATATCGATGACCTTCGCGCGGATTTGGAAGCACGTGACGCCCGGGACACCTCCCGCAGCGTGGCCCCTCTCAAACCCGCGCAGGATGCTCTGGTCCTGGACAACTCCGATTTGACGATTGAACAAGCCGTCGAAAAGGTCTTGACCTGGTGGCAGGAGCGCCAGCCCTTCGCAGCTTCTGCGCAGCGCTGACAACGTGGAGCCCTCGGGCTCCAGGCAGTGCCGAAAGGCCTTGCCACAGGCCCATGCAGCCCCCATCGCGCGCCAGCGCACAGGTTGTGTGGATCGATAACCTAACCCGCGGCTCCGCCGCAAAAAACCACCGCAAGCAGCTATAGAAACGGTAGCAATGGTGCTACCGGAATCCTGTTTGTGGCAAGGAAACACATGTCCGAATCTTTTGCCGCCCTTTTTGAAGAATCCTTGCAGCGCACGGAAATGCGCCCAGGCGAAGTCATCACCGCTGAAGTCGTGCGCGTTGAGCACAATTTCGTGGTCGTGAACGCTGGCCTCAAGTCCGAAGCCTACGTGCCGTTGGAAGAGTTCAAGAACGACAAGGGCGAAGTCGAAGTCCAAGTGGGTGACTTCGTGTCGGTGGCCATTGGCTCCATCGAAAACGGCTACGGCGACACCATCTTGTCGCGCGACACCGCCAAGCGTCTGGCTTCCTGGATGAGCCTGGAAAAGGCCCTGGAATCCGGCGAATTCGTCACTGGTACGACCAGCGGCAAGGTCAAGGGCGGTCTGACCGTTCTGGTCAACGGCATCCGCGCATTCCTGCCCGGCTCGCTGATCGATACGCGTCCGATCAAAGATCTGACGCCGTACGAAAACAAGACCATGGAATTCAAGGTCATCAAGCTGGACCGCAAGCGCAACAACGTGGTGCTGAGCCGCCGCGCTGTGGTGGAAGCCTCCATGGGCGAAGAGCGCGCCAAGCTGATGGAAACCCTGAAGGAAGGCTCCATCGTTCAAGGCGTGGTCAAGAACATCACCGAATACGGTGCGTTCGTGGACCTGGGCGGCATCGACGGCCTGCTGCACATCACCGACATGGCATGGCGCCGCGTGCGTCACCCCTCCGAAGTGGTGACCGCTGGCCAGGAAATCACTGCCAAGATCCTGAAGTTCGACACCGAAAAGAACCGTGTCTCGCTGGGTCTGAAGCAAATGGGCGACGACCCATGGATGGGCGTGAACCGCCGCTACCCCCAAGGCACCCGCCTGTTCGGCAAGATCACGAACATTGCCGACTACGGCGCGTTCGTCGAACTCGAACCCGGCATCGAAGGCCTGGTGCACGTGTCTGAAATGGACTGGACCAACAAGAACATCGCTCCCGCCAAGCTGGTTTCGCTGGGCGACGAAGTCGAAGTCATGGTTCTGGAAATCGACGAAGACAAGCGCCGTATCAGCCTGGGCATGAAGCAGTGCAAGGCCAACCCATGGCAAGAATTCGCACAGGACACGAAGCGCGGCGACCGCGTGAAGGGTCCTATCAAGTCGATCACCGACTTCGGCGTGTTCGTGGGCCTGGCTGCCGGCATCGACGGCTTGGTGCACCTGTCTGACCTGTCGTGGAACGAACCCGGCGAAGCCGCTGTTCGCAACTACAAGAAGGGCCAGGAAGTGGAAGCGATCGTGCTGGCCGTGGACGTGGACCGCGAACGCATCTCGCTGGGCATCAAGCAGCTCGACGGCGACCCATTCACGACCTTCGTGACCGTGAACGACAAGGGCCAGACGGTGACCGGCAAGGTCAAGACCGTGGACGCCCGTGGCGCTGAAATCGACCTCGGCGAAGACATCGTGGGCTACCTGCGCGCTTCGGAAATCTCCCGCGACCGCGTGGAAGATGCCCGCAACGTGCTGAAGGAAGGCGACGAAGTCACGGCCGTGGTGGTCAATGTGGATCGCAAGACCCGCAACATCCAGCTGTCGATCAAGCAAAAGGACATGGCCGACGAGCAAGGCGCCATGGCCAGCCTGAGCCAGCAATCGAGCCGTGAAAGCGCCGGCACGACCAGCCTGGGCGCCCTGCTGCGTGCCAAGCTGGACAACTCGGAAAAGTAAAACGCTGACCCATCAGGAGCGTCAGCCCGACGAGCGGCGTGCGCTGCGGATCGAACGGCCTGCCAGGCGCAAAGCGCGGCAATAGCCATCGCTATTGCCGGCATTTGCAACGCCACAGGCCGTCCGAGTCCGCAGATGCAGACGACGCGGCGAATCGAGCAGAGGCTCCTTCATCGGTCAGACAGCGGGCGCCTCGGCGCCCGCTCTTTTTTCATGAAGACCTGCCGCTGTGCGCGGCCAGCCTATGCCCCAAGACTCCATGACCCGTTCAGACCTGGTTGAAGAACTGGCCGCCCGATTCAGCCAGTTGACGCACCGCGATGCCGAATTTGCCGTCAAGACGCTGCTGGACGCGGTGGGGGACGCACTGGTGCGTGGACACCGCATCGAGATCCGCGGCTTTGGCAGCTTTTCGGTCAACCGCCGCCCTCCCCGCATGGGCCGCAACCCACGCAGTGGCGAGGCCGTCGCCATTCCGGAAAAACGCGTTCCCCACTTCAAGCCCGGCAAAGCGCTGCGCGAAGCGGTGGACCGGCGCACGGCCGAACTCGAGACGGGCAGCTGACCACAACGCTACTGGTTTGATAGCTGCTGGTGCACTACCCATCAGCGCAAGAGCCTGATAGCGTGCAAATCAGATAGGACTACGCGCCTCACCCGGATCCCTGCGCTAAGCTCTTAGAATCTCCCCACCACCGGGGAGCCCCATGAAATACCTCCTGTGGCTGCTCAAGGCGGCCATTTTTTTTACGCTGTTTGCGTTCGCGCTGAACAACCAGCAGGACGCCACCGTGCATTTTTTCTTCGGCACGCAGTGGCGTGCGCCGTTGGTGCTGGTGGTATTGACCGCATTCGCCGCCGGCGTGGTGGTCGGCGTACTGGGCATGGTGCCGCGCTGGTGGAAGCACCGTCGCGCCGCCCGTCGGGCCCATGGTGCCGCGAAGGCGCCGATCACCCCCACCCCACCCGCTCCGGCCCCCGCACCCTCGCCCGCAGAACTGCCCCCCATCCATGGAATTTGACATCAGCTGGATCCTGCTTGGCCTGCCCTTGGCATTTGTGCTCGGGTGGGCGGCATCGCGCTTCGATCTGCGCCAACTGCGCGCGGAAAACCGCCGGGCCCCCAAAGCGTACTTCAAGGGCCTGAACTTCCTGCTCAATGAGCAGCAGGATCAGGCCATTGACGCCTTCATCGAAGCCGTGCAGAACGACCCCGACACCTCGGAGTTGCACTTTGCACTGGGCAATCTGTTTCGCCGGCGCGGTGAATACGACCGCGCGGTGCGCGTGCATGAACACCTGCTCTCGCGCGGCGACCTGGGCCGCAGCGACCGCGAACGCGCCCAGTATGCGTTGGCACTCGACTTTCTGAAGGCCGGCCTGCTCGACCGCGCCGAGGATGCGCTGACGCGGCTTGAAGCCACCCCGTTCGAGGCCCAGGCACGCCTGGCCCTGCTGGCCATCTATGAGCGCTCGCGCGACTGGCCCCACGCCGCTGCCATCGCCCGCAAGATGCATGACGCCCGCCAAGGCGATTTCAGCACCCGGCAGGCCCACTATCTGTGCGAGCAGGCGCAGGCATGCATTGCCAATGACGACCGCCCCGCCGCGCTGGCCCTGCTGAACCAGGCCCTGGCCGCCGCCCCCGATGCAGCGCGCGCCCGCATCGACCTGGCGCGGCTGCAGCAACGCATGGGCGACAGTGACGCCGCGCTGGACACGCTCAAGGCACTGAGCCGGCAAGCCCCTGCGGCCCTGCCGCTGGCCGCCCCTTTGCTCGTGGAGACAGCGCTCGCGACCAACCGCAAAAGCGAAGTGCAAGCCCTGCTGCACGCGCACTACGCGGAGGCTGCATCGCTTGACGTGCTGGAAGGCATCGTGGCGCTGGAGGCTACCGATGCCGCAGGCCCGGCCGTTGCGCGGCAGCGGTATGTGCAGCACCTGGACCAGGAGCAGTCGCTCGTGGCGGCCGCCAAGTGGCTGGCGGCGGAGAAGCTCGAGCATGAGGAGTTCCATCCCCAGGTGCAGCGCGCGCTCGACCATGCGGCCAAACCCCTCACCCGCTACCGCTGCGCCGCCTGCGGCTTTGAAGCCCGCCAGCACTTCTGGCAATGTCCAGGCTGCCAGAGCTGGGACAGCTACCCCGCCCGCCGGGTGGAAGAGCTCTGAGCCAGCAAATGCGGCGGACAGGCTGGGGCTTCACCGCTATGATGTTCTCGCGGTGTCGTCGCGCCGCGTCATTCACCAGGAGTTCGTCCATGCTGAAAAAATTACTGATCCTCATTGCCATGTTGTATGCCGCCGCCTCGTTTGCAGCGGTCGATGTGAACAAGGCCACTGCCGCTGAACTGGACGGCATCAAAGGCATCGGGCCAGGCATTTCCGGAAAAATTGTCGAAGAGCGAAAGAACGGCTCATTCAAGGACTGGAATGACTTCATCACCCGGGTTCGCGGTGTGGGGGAGACCAATGCCAGCAAATTTTCGGCCGAAGGTCTGACGGTGAACGGCCAGGGCTTCAAGGGTGCCCCGGCATCGACTGCCACGAAGTCGGCATCACCAACAAAGAACAAGGCAGACAGTGCGCCTGCGGCTGCCGTTGACACGAAGGTGAAGGACGAGGAAAAAGCCGCCAAGAAACAGGCCAGGAAAGAGAAAAAGGAAAAGGACGCCAAGGCCGCAGCAGCCCCAATCAAGGCTCCTGCCAGCACTCCCAAAAAGTGAGCACCTCACGCAAATACAAAACCCGCTTCGGCGGGTTTTGTATTTTGGGGCCGGCACAGCGGCCCAATGCACGCCTCCACATGGTCTTTCGCAGGACGGCAGCGCACCGACCCGTAAAATTATCGGCGCATGCCCCTGATTTTCCTCATTCTTCTTCCGTTCATCGGCAGCTTCCTGGCGGCGGTCCTGCCGTCCAACGCCCGCAATACCGAATCCACCATTGCCGGCCTGATCGCGCTGTTCTGCACCGTACAGACCGCCCTCTACTTTCCTCAGATTGCTGGCGGCGGCGTGCTGCGCGAAGAAATGCAATGGTTGCCCTCGCTGGGCCTGAACCTGGTCATCCGCATGGACGGGTTTGCGTGGATGTTCTGCATGCTGGTGCTGGGCATTGGAACGCTGGTGGTGCTGTATGCGCGCTACTACATGTCGCCGGCCGACCCGGTGCCGCGCTTCTTCTCGTTTTTCCTGGCTTTCATGGGCGCCATGGCGGGCGTCGTACTGTCAGGCAACATCATCCAGCTGGCCTTCTTCTGGGAACTGACCAGCCTGTTCTCGTTTTTGCTGATCGGCTATTGGCACCACCGGCGCGACGCACGGCGGGGCGCCCGCATGGCGCTGACGGTGACCGGCACCGGCGGCCTGTGCATGCTGGGGGGCATGCTGCTGATCGGCCATATCGTCGGCAGCTATGACCTCGACCATGTGCTGGCGGCCGGCCAGCAGGTGCGCAGCCACCCCCAGTACCTCGTGGCGCTCTGCCTGGTGCTGCTGGGCGCGTTCACCAAAAGCGCGCAGTTTCCCTTCCACTTCTGGCTGCCGCAGGCCATGGCGGCGCCCACGCCGGTTTCGGCTTATCTTCATTCCGCCACCATGGTGAAGGCGGGCGTTTTTCTGCTGGCACGCATGTGGCCAGTGCTGGGGGGCACCGAGCCATGGTTCTGGCTGGTAGGCGGAGCGGGCCTGGTCACACTGCTGCTGGGCGGTTATGCCGCCATGTTCCAGAACGATCTCAAGGGCCTGCTCGCCTATTCGACCATCTCGCATCTGGGCCTGATCACGCTGCTGCTGGGCCTCAACAGCCCGCTGGCGGCGGTGGCGGCGGTCTTCCACATCATGAACCACGCCACCTTCAAGGCGTCGCTGTTCATGGCCGCCGGCATCGTGGACCACGAGAGCGGCACCCGCGACATCCGCCGCCTGTCGGGCCTGCGTTCGATGATGCCCGTCACCGCCACGCTGGCCATGGTTGCCAGCGCGGCCATGGCCGGCGTGCCGTTGCTCAACGGTTTCCTGTCGAAGGAGATGTTCTTCGCCGAGACGGTATTCATCAACACCACGCCGCTGGTGGCAGTGGCACTGCCCATTGCCGCGACACTGGCGGGCATCTTCAGCGTGGCCTACTCGTTGCGGTTCACGGTCGACGTGTACTTCGGCCCACCGGCCACCGACCTGCCCCGCACACCGCACGAGCCTCCGCACTGGATGCGCGTGCCCATCGAACTGCTGGTGCTGGTGTGCCTCGTGGTGGGCGTGCTGCCCGCCTGGTCCGTGGGGCGTTTTCTGGACGCGGCGGCGCGGCCGGTGGTGGGCACGGACCTGCCCGCCTTCAGCCTCGCGGTATGGCACGGGTTCAACACGCCCTTCATGATGAGCCTGCTGGCCATGGCGGGCGGCATCGCGCTCTACGCGGGCCTGCGGGCGCTGCGCGCGGCTGGCGGTATCGACGCACCGCCGCTCATCCACCGGCTGGAGGGGCGGCGGTTTTTCGAGGGCGGGCTGGCCTGGATCACGCTGCTGGGCCGCAACGGACGTCGCCTGCTGTCCACCCAGCGCCTGCAGTGGCAGATGTTGTGGCTGGTCTGCGCCGCACTGGCCGCAGGCGCCATGCCGTTGTGGAGCCAGAGCGTGCAGCTCGGCCATCGCGGCATGCTGCCCCTGTCGCCCGCGTTCGTGTTGCTATGGGGCGTGGGCACGGTCTGCGCCATCGCCGCCGCATGGCAGGCCAAATACCACCGGCTGGCGGCCTTGACGCTGGTGGGCGGCGTGGGCCTTTGCACCTGCATCACCTTCCTGTGGTTCTCGGCACCCGACCTCGCGCTCACGCAGATCGTGGTCGAGATCGTGACCACGGTGCTCATTCTGCTGGGCCTGCGCTGGCTGCCCAAGCGCGACGAAACCCTGCGCACCGCCACGTCCACCGAGCAGGCCGGCACACGCCGCCGCCGCCAGCGCGACATGGCGCTGGCCCTGGCATCCGGGGGCGGCATGGCCTGGCTGGCCTTTGCGATGATGAGCCGGCCGTTTCCCGAAAGCACATCGACCTTCTTTCTTGAAAATGCGCTGACCCAAGGCGGCGGCACCAATGTGGTGAATGTGATGCTGGTGGACTTTCGCGGCTTCGATACCTTTGGCGAAATCGTGGTGCTGGGCGTGGTGGCGCTCACGGTGTACGCGCTGCTGAGGCGCTTTCGCCCCGCGCGCGAGACCATGGACCTGCCCGAGCAACAGCGCAACATGCCCGCCGACCTGCAGACCGACCTGCTCAATCCCCGCCACGCCAGCGACACCGCCGTGGGCTACCTGATGGTGCCCGCCGTGCTCGTGCGTCTGCTGCTGCCCTTTGCCGCCATGGTGGCGTTCTACCTGTTCATGCGAGGCCACAACGAGCCCGGCGGCGGCTTCGTGGCAGGGCTCGTGCTGTCGGTGGCGCTGCTGCTGCAATACATCATCTCGGGCACGCAGTGGGTGGAGGCGCACCTCACGCTGTTCCCGCGGCGCTGGATCGGCACCGGACTCCTGTTCGCCCTGGGCACGGGGCTCGGGGCCGTGGCGCTCGGCTACCCCTTTCTCACCAGCCACACCCTGCATTTCGACCTGCCGCTGGTCGGCGGCATTCACATCGCCAGCGCCATGTTCTTCGATATCGGCGTGTTCACGCTCGTGGTGGGCTCCACCCTGCTGATCCTCACCGCCATCGCCCACCAATCGGTGCGGGGCCACCGCTACCACGCACGCCTGGCCGAAGAGGCCGCCGAGCAGCCCGTGCCTGCCGTCCACCCCCTGGAGGCCACGCCCTGATGGAAATTGTTCTGGTCATCGCCATCGGCGTGCTCACGGGGTCGGGCGTCTGGCTGCTGCTGCGCCCGCGCACCTTCCAGGTGATCATGGGGCTGTCGCTGCTGTCCTACGCCGTCAACCTGTTCATCTTCAGCATGGGCCGCGAGGGCCTGGCCATCAACAAGGAGCCGGTGCTCCGGCCGGGCTTGCCGCATGACCTGGCGCATTACGCCGACCCCATGCCCCAGGCGCTGGTGCTGACGGCCATCGTGATCGGCTTTGCCATGACGGCCCTGTTCCTGGTGGTGCTGCTGGCCTCGCGCGGCATGTCGGGCACCGATCACGTGGACGGCAGCACCGCCAGCGACGTGCAGGAGATGCCATGAGCACGGCCGCGCACGCCCCGAACGCCCTGACCACCCCGTGCGGCGCGAACGCCGGGCGCCAGCG
>NZ_ACQT01000044.1 GCF_000175235.1 Acidovorax delafieldii 2AN
CTGGAGGGCGCTGGCGTGGCGTCTGCCAAAGGGGCGCCGGCACCTGCGCGCACGGGCGCTCCGCCAGCGCCGCTGGGCTTCGGGCTCGATTCGGCGGCAGTGCGTGCGCGCATGGTGCAAAAGCTTGCTGCGGGTGGCATCTGCGCACCGTCGGTGCTGCAGGCCATGTCAGTGGTGGAACGCCACCGCTTCGTGGACAGCGCGCTGGTCAATCAGGCGTACGAAGACACCAGCCTGCCCATCGGCCTGGCGCAGACCATTTCCAAGCCAAGCGTCGTGGCGCGCATGTGCGAGTTGCTCGTGGGGGCCGAAGGCGCCAGAACCGGCGGCTTGGGGCGGGTGCTTGAAATCGGCACCGGCTGCGGCTACCAGGCGGCCGTTCTCAGTCATATTGCCCGCGAGGTGTACACCGTCGAGCGGCTGCGAGGCCTGCACGAAAAGGCCCGCGACAACCTGCGGCACTTGCGCCTGGCGAACGTGCACCTGCTGTTTGGCGATGGCATGCAGGGTTACGCCAAGGGCGCGCCGTATGCGGCCATCATCGCGGCGGCCGGGGGCGAGGCTGTGCCCCAGGCCTGGTGTGACCAACTGGCCATGGGGGGGCGGCTTGTGGCGCCCATGGCACTTGTTGGCGGCCAGCAAGTGTTGCTTGTAATCGACAAAACCGCGCACGGATTGAAACAAAGCGTGCTCGAGCCTGTCCACTTTGTCCCTCTAAAATCGGGGATTGCCTGAAGGGAATGCTTATGTTGGTATCGCGTAGTCTCGTCGTTAAGGTTTCCATTGCAACGGCAGTGCTGATGCTGGCCGGTTGCGGGACCCGCATGACGAAGGCTCCCGTGGAGGATCGGGGAACGTCGTCTGCCCCTTCGGTGGCTTCGTCGTCGCCCGGGGTGGTGGTCACGCCGATCAAGCCGCTTCCTGGTGCCGAGAATGCCGGCAAGTCGGGCTACTACACCGTCAAGGCCGGGGATACGCTGATTCGCATTGGCCTTGAAAACGGGCAGGCGTGGAGAGATATTGCGCGCTGGAACAATCTGGATAATGCCAACCTGATCGAAGTTGGACAGGTGCTGCGCGTGATACCTCCGTCGACTTCGGCCCCGGCGGCGGCCGCTGAAACCGGCGTGGTGACGCGTCCCGTGGCTTCGTCGGCGGTGGCGCCTTCATCGGCGGCCAGTACACCCAAGCCGACAGCGAGCGCTGCGTCGGCCTCTGCGGTAGCGTCGGCATCTCAGCCCGCGCCCATTCCCTCTCCCACCCCGGCGCCAGGTGCGGCGTCGGCTGAGGACGACGTGTCGTTCATCTGGCCCGCTTCCGGTTCGCTTCTGGCAGGTTTCGATGAGGCTCGCAACAAGGGCTACGACATCGCGGGCAAGGCCGGTGACCCTGTTCTGGCCGCTGCGGACGGACGCGTCGTGTATGCGGGCGCCGGTTTGCGAGGGTACGGCAATCTTGTCATCCTGAAGCACAACAACACGTTCCTGACGGCTTACGCGCACAACCAGACCCTTCTGGTCAAGGAAGACCAGAGCGTGCGACGTGGGCAGAAGATCGCCGAGATGGGCAGCACCGACTCCGACCGCGTGAAACTGCATTTCGAAATTCGCCGCCAGGGCAAGCCTGTTGACCCTGTCCGTTACCTGCCAGCGCGCTGAGCCTTGACCAGCCGCATTGCTGCGCATGCCTGACACACCCCTGCAGGGGGTTTCCGAAGTTGGCTCCTCTGCTGCCGGTGGAGAGGGCTTGCTGGATGGGCTGGCAGACGACGCCGGACTGTCCGACGATCTTGGCGGCGGGGTCGAGGCGGAGTCCGAGCTCCGGCGCGTCGAGGTGAATGCTGCCCAGCACGGCAGCCGGCTCGACAGGGCGCTGGTTGACTTGGTGCCCGAGTTTTCGCGCAGCTATCTTCAGCAGCTGCTGTCGCAAGGGCTTGTTGCACTCAACGGCCAGCAGGCCACAAAGGCCGCCGCCCGGGTGAAGGCGGGCGACACTTTGACAGTCGAGATGCGGCCTACCTTGCAGAGCCAGGCTTTTCGCCCGGAGGCTTTGCCCATCGATGTGGTCTACGAAGACGCGCATCTACTGGTCGTCAACAAGCCCGCGGGGCTGGTGGTGCACCCCGCTCCCGGCAATTGGGGCGGTACGCTCCTCAACGGTCTGCTGGCGCGCGACGCCAAGGCCCAATTGGTGCCGCGCGCGGGTATCGTGCACCGTCTGGACAAGGACACGAGCGGGTTGATGGTGGTCGCGCGCGACCGCACCACCATGGACGCGCTCGTGCGCATGATTGCCGCGCGGACCGTGCACCGGCAATACCTCGCGATTGCCCACCGGCCGTGGACAGGCGTGCCGAACCGCGCCGTGCAGGCGCCCATCGGGCGCGATCCGCGCAACCGGCTGCGCATGGCTGTCGTCAATCTGGACACCCATGCCGGCAAGCCCGCCCGCACGGATATCCGCTGGCTTGCGGGCAATGACCTTGGATGCTGGGTGGAGTGCACCCTGCACACGGGACGTACCCATCAGATCAGGGTGCACATGGCGTCCCTCGGCCATCCGCTGGTGGCCGACGCGCTCTACGGCGGCGCGCCCGCTGCAGGGCTGCAGCGGCAGGCGCTGCATGCCTACCGGCTTTCGTTCACACACCCGGTGTCGGGCCAGGCGCTTGAATTCCGTGCACCGCTGCCCGATGACATGAGACGCGCACTCGCCGAATGGGGGCTGGGCTACAATCCATCCTGACAGGCTGTCTTCGCCCGCAGTCGGTCATGCGCTGGGCAAGCGCACCAGAGAATCCCCTGCCGGCGCACCCTGGATTGCCTCCTGCAGCTGGTGTTGAGCCTCGCCGTCGACGCGAGGCCCTCTTTTTTTCCCGGAATCGCTGAACCATGAATACGGTGGATGCCAAGCGGGTCCTCGAAACCGCCTTGATCTGCGCGTCGCAGCCCTTGGCAGTGCGGGAACTGCGTGTGCTTTTTGATGATGCGCTGGGCGCGGATACGCTGAAAACCCTGTTGCATGAGCTTCAGCAGGACTGGGCGCAGCGAGGGGTCGAACTGGTGCAGGTGGCTTCCGGCTGGCGATTTCAGAGCCGTCCCGAGATGCGTGAGTATCTGGACAGGTTGCATCCGGAGAAGCCGCCGAGGTATTCGCGGGCCACGCTGGAAACGCTTGCGATCATCGCTTACCGTCAGCCGGTGACACGCGGTGACATCGAGGACATTCGGGGCGTCACGGTCAACAGCCTGATCGTGAAGCAATTGGAAGATCGTGGCTGGGTGGAGGTCATAGGGCACCGCGAAACAGTGGGGCGTCCTGCGCTTTTTGCCACCACGCGCCAGTTTCTCGACGACCTCGGCTTGCAGTCGCTGGATCAGTTGCCCGTGTTGGACGACCCTGCTGGCGGGGTCAATGCCCTGGAGGTGATGGCATCGGCCCATCTGCAGGGAACCCTGGAAATGGAGGAGGGCATCGCAAGCCCTCCCGCGGCGGGCAGCGATGGACTGCTGGGCTTCGAACCGCCGTTGCAATGGACCTTGCCCGAATCCCGCAGCGCGGAGGCTGGCCTCCCAGATGAACAGAATGGTGCCCGTGAGGGTGTCCCGGAACACAAATGATGAACGAATCCACTTCAGCGCCTCAGAACTTGCAGCCAGAGGCTGCGACCGCCGAGCCCGCAGTGCCAGAAAAGAAAGCCGCCCCGCGCAAGACGGCGCGTAAAAAGGCGGCATCCAATGCCGTTGGCGATGCGATGCTCCCGCCGGCAGACGAAGCCTTGAACGTGCCCGTTGCGGTGGCGGACTCCGTAGCACCAACCGGTGTGGTGGCCTCAGCGCCGGTAGTGGAATCCGAGCCTGCACGAGGTGATGAGGGCGGCGTCTTGTCGAGCGCTGGCGAGGCACGCGTTTCTCAGCGCTCAAAACAGCGCCGGGACGGGGGGGGCGGGCGTGGTGGACGCCAGTCGTCCACCGCCGCGAGCGGATACCAGTTCGAGGACGTGGTTTCGGGCCGCTTCGATGCCGATGAGACGAATGCAGAAGAAGTCCCCGCCAAGCGTGTACTTTTGCCGCAGGTAGAGACCCCCAAGCTGCACAAGGTGCTTGCACAGGCGGGGCTCGGGTCGCGCCTGGAGATGGAACAGTTGATTCTTGAGGGCCGCATCTCCGTCAACAACGAGCCGGCCCACATCGGCCAGCGCGTGCAGTTCGGTGATCAGGTCAAAGTCAACGGCAAGCCGATACGTTACCGAATTGACCCTCCACCAGCGCGCGTGATCGCCTACCACAAGCCTGTCGGCGAGGTGGTTTCCCATGACGATCCGCAGAACCGCCCGACGGTTTTTCGCAAGCTTCCACGTTTGCAGCAGGGCAAGTGGCAGTCGGTGGGCCGCCTCGACCTCAATACGGAGGGCTTGCTCCTGTTTACCAGTTCCGGCGAGCTGGCCAACAAATTGATGCATCCCCGCTTCGGGCTGGAGCGCGAATACGCTGTCCGCGTGCTGGGTGCCTTGAGCAACGAAGAAAAGCAGCAGCTGCTCGATGGCGTGCGGCTGGACGATGGCATGGCTGCCTTTGGCTCCATCGAGGACGGCGGCGGCGAGGGATCCAATTGCTGGTACCGCGTGACCATCTCCGAAGGGCGCAATCGCGAAGTCCGGCGCATGCTCGAGGCTGTGGGTCACGCGGTGAGCCGCCTGATTCGCATCCGGTATGGCGCCATGGTTCTGCCTCGAGGCCTCAAGAGGGGCGCGTGGCTGGAGTTGGGAGAGGGCGACATTCGAGCCCTGATGCAGGCTGCGGGTGCTGGCCGCCCTGACGCTGCTGGTCCACGGACCGAGGCCGAGGGCGGGGCAGCGCGGGGCAACCGCGAACGGGGTCGTGGCAGTGTGCGCGCGGGTGATGGCCGCAAGCGCACAGGCGGAGCCAACGGGAGCATGGGCAGTGGTGGCCAGGGGCGGGCGCCCCGCAGATCCGATGCGCCAGGTGCACGCGGCGGCAATGCCGAGCGCCCACGGGGCGGTGAGCAGCCTGATCCCATGAAGACATCGGTGGGATATATCGGCGCCGACAGCCTGTCGCGCCATCGCCAGGACCAAAGGCGTACGGGCGGCGGTCGGCGACGCGGCTGATTCTTGCGGCGCTTGGCTCCGTAGCATGGCCGGTTAGAATCAAAAGCTTTGCCCGCTGGGTAAAAAAATCGCAACAACATCACATCAGGAATCACTATGGCTATCGAACGCACCCTCTCCATCATCAAGCCCGACGCAGTGGCCAAGAACGTCATCGGCCAGATCTATGCCCGTTTCGAAGCAGCCGGCCTCAAGGTCGTGGCTGCCCGCATGGCCCACCTTTCGCGCCTGGAAGCAGAGCAGTTCTACGCTGTGCACAAGGCCCGTCCTTTCTTCAAGGATCTGGTGGATTTCATGGTTTCCGGTCCCGTCATGATCCAGGCCCTCGAAGGTGAGAACGCTATCCTGAAGAACCGCGAACTGATGGGCGCTACCGATCCCAAGAAGGCTGAAGCCGGCACCATCCGCGCCGATTTCGCGGACAGCATCGATGCCAACGCCGTGCACGGCTCTGACGCGCCTGAGACGGCCCAGGTGGAAATCGCGTTCTTTTTCCCCGGCATGAACGTTTATTCGCGTTGAGATGATCGTCCCCACGCACATTCCGATTTCCTCGGATGAGGCTGGCGCTGGGGACGGCTGCGGCCCGCTGGAGGCGTCGCAGCCATGAGAACCAATCTTCTCGAACTTGATCTCGACGGACTGGCCGATTTTTGCGGCCAGCTTGGAGAAAAGCGTTTTCGCGCAACGCAGCTATTTCGCTGGATTCACCAACGCGGGGCCAGTGACTTCGACGCGATGAGCGACTTGGCCGTGGCGCTGCGCACCAAGCTCAAAGGTTGCGCCTTTGTCCAGGCACTCCCGGTCATCAGCGAGCACGTATCGGCAGACGGTACGGTGAAATGGCTGTTTGATGTGGGCGACGGAAATGCAGTGGAGTCTGTCTTCATTCCGGAAGATGATCGGGGCACCTTGTGCGTTTCCTCGCAGGCGGGCTGCGCGGTGGGTTGCCGGTTCTGCTCTACGGGACATCAGGGTTTCAGTCGCAATCTCACCACCGGTGAAATCGTGGCGCAACTGTGGTTCGCAGAACATGCCTTGCGCAAGCGTCTCGCCACGCAGTCCCGCGTCATTTCCAACGTGGTGATGATGGGCATGGGTGAGCCCCTGCAGAACTACACGGCATTGGTCCCGGCGCTGCGCGTCATGCTGGATGACCACGGCTACGGATTGTCGCGCAGGCGTGTGACTGTATCGACTTCCGGCGTGGTCCCGATGATGGACCGTCTTTCGCAAGATTGCCCGGTGGCCCTGGCCGTATCCTTGCATGCCCCCAACGACGCGTTGCGAGACAACCTCGTCCCCTTGAACCGCAAGTATCCGCTTGAGGAGTTGTTGGACGCCTGCCGTCGCTACTTGGAGCACGCCCCGCGGGATTTCATCACCTTCGAATATTGCATGCTCGACGGCGTGAACGACCAAGTTGAGCATGCTCGGCAATTGATCGCGTTGGTCAACCCTGCCCAGGGCGTGCCCATCCGCTGCAAGTTCAATTTGATTCCATTCAATCCGTTTCCCGCATCGGGGCTGCTGCGCTCGCCCTCGGCGCAGGTGGCGATGTTTGCCAAAGTGCTCAGCGACGCTGGCATTGTCACGACAGTGCGCAAGACGCGCGGCGATGATATCGATGCCGCCTGCGGTCAGTTGGCGGGTGATGTCAAGGACCGCACGCGTGCGGTCGAGCGCATGGCAAAGCAACGCACAATCGTGCTCAAACAGGTGACCTAGGTCGCCATTCACTACGGAGGCGCTACATGGTGGGTTCGACTGGACGCGGGCTGCAATATGGCCATTGGGTGCTGATGGCTTGTGCGGCCCTCGCCTGCTGCTTTGCCCTGGGCGGTTGCGCAGCCAATGGGGGAACCTCCGCAACCGAGACGGCGGGCGAGATGGTTACTCCTTCCGACGAGCCGGATGCCCGCCGGCGCGCACGCATCCGGCTCGAGCTGGCGTCCAATTACTTCGAGATGGGGCAGACGGCTGTTGCGCTCGACGAGGTGAAGCAGTCGCTCGTCGCCGATGCGACTTACGCCGATGCATACAACCTTCGCGGTCTCATCTACATGCGGCTCAACGATTTTCCGCAGGCAGAGGACAGCTTTCGACGTGCTCTGGCGTTGCGGGCGGGCGACCCGAGCATTTTGCACAACGTTGGCTGGCTTTTGTGCCAGCAAAAGCGATACGAGCAAGCAGACCAGAGTTTCACGCGTGCGCTGAGCAATCCTGCCTACACCTCGCGCAGCAAGACGCTGATGGCAAAGGGGCTTTGTCAAGTGAGCGCCGAGCAATACGCCGAGGCAGAGCAGTCGCTGGCCAAGGCGTATGAACTCGATGCGGCCAATCCGGTCGTGGGATATCACATGGCCGCGCTGCTGCTGCGCCGCGGCGAGCTGAGCCGAGCGCAGTTTTATATCCGGCGCCTGAACAACAGTGAATATGCGAATGCCGAGTCGCTGTGGTTGGGTATCAAGGTGGAACGTGCGATAGGCGACATCGTGGCGTCAAGGCAACTTGCGGACCAGTTGCGCAAGCGTTTCCCTGATTCTCGGGAGTGGAATGCATACGAGCGTGGGGCCTTCAATGAATGAAACGGTTGCGCAGGAGTCGGTGGCGGAGGATGGCGAGAATTCCCGTTTGACGGCCGGCGCCTTGTTGCGAGAGGCTCGGACTGCCTCAGGTGTGCATATTGCAGCGTTGGCGGTGGCTTTGAAGGTGCCTGTGGGCAAGCTGGAGGCGCTTGAATCCGACGATTTCTCGACCTTGCCAGACATCGTTTTCGTGCGGGCACTGGCGTCAAGCGTCTGTCGCAGCCTGAAGCTGGACCCACAGCCCGTTCTCGCCCTGTTGCCCCAGGGAGAAAGCCCCAGGCTCTCCGACAGCAACGTCGGCCTGAATGCGCCTGTCAAAGTTTTTACGGGCAAGTCTTCTTCCGCTGCGTTCGGTGTTCCAGGCCCGAAGCCTGTGGCATGGGCGGTGGGTGTGCTGTTGATTGGCGCGGCCTTGATGGTTCTGCTGCCGCGCGGCCGTGGGGTTGATTGGTCAGCGTGGTTTGGGGCGACGCAGACAGGCAGCCCTGTCCAGGGCGCGGCAGTGCCTGCGCCAGTGACGCTGCCTGCGTCGGTTGCCGGCGCATCCACACCCGAAGTCCGTCCAGTCGCGTCGGACGCGTCTCCCATGCCCCCCGCTGTAAGCGCCGCCCCGGCAGTCCCCGTGGCATTGGCCACGGAATCGCAGAAAGTGGCTCCCGCCGCAGCCACCGACACCGGCGTTCCCCTGGCGCCCGCCTCTGCGGCCGGTCCCGGCGATGAGCAGGCGCCTGCGGGTCTTCTGTCGTTCAGGGCGCGAAGCGAGTCGTGGATACAGGTCCGCGAGGCCACCGGTGGTGTCGTGTTGCAGCGCAAGCTCGCGTCGAACGAAACAGTTTCCGTGTCTGGCGCGCTCCCCCTGGCGGTGGTCGTTGGACGTGCCGATGCCACCGAAGTCTTTGTGCGCGGCAAACCCTATGAGCTGGCTGGTGTTTCTCGCGAGAACGTGGCTCGCTTCGAGGTGAAATAGTGGAAAAAGAGGTTCACGGTATGGCTCCCATCAATGTGGCGGCTCCTGCCCCGAGGCGCTCAAGGCAGGCGCGCGTGGTTTGGGGATCCCGTGTTGTCACGGTGGGTGGCGATGCACCGGTCCGTGTCCAGTCGATGACCAACACGGACACGGTGGATGCCATCGGCACCGCCATCCAGGTCAAGGAACTTGCACAGGCAGGATCGGAATTTGTTCGCATCACCGTGAATACGCCAGAGGCCGCAGCGGCCGTGCCCTATATCCGGGAGCAACTCGACCGCATGGGTGAGAACGTACCCCTGGTCGGCGACTTCCATTACAACGGGCATCGGCTCCTCACGGACTTTCCGGAGTGTGCACAGGCGCTATCGAAATACCGCATCAATCCAGGCAACGTAGGCAAGGGCGACAAGCGTGATCGCCAGTTCGGCCAGATGATCGAAGCGGCCGTGCGGTGGAATAAGGCAGTACGTATCGGAGTGAACTGGGGTAGCCTCGACCAGGATCTTCTTGCCTCGTTGATGGACGACAACAGCCGCAGGCCTCAGCCGTGGGATGCACGTCAGGTCATGTACGAGGCGTTGATCACCTCGGCAGTGGAGTCGGCCCGCCGCGCCGAAGCAATGGGGCTCGACGGCAACCAGATCATCCTGTCGTGCAAGGTTAGCGGCGTTCAGGACCTGATATCGGTGTACCGTGAGCTCGCGCGTCGCTGCGACTATGCGCTCCACCTGGGGCTCACGGAAGCCGGCATGGGCACCAAGGGAACGGTGGCATCGGCGGCTGCCTTGTCCATTCTGCTGCAGGAGGGTATCGGGGACACCATCCGTGTGTCGTTGACACCCCAGCCGGGCGAGGCGCGCACGCAAGAAGTCGTGGTGGCGTCTGAAATATTGCAGTCGCTGGGGCTGCGGATTTTTGTTCCCAGCGTCACCGCTTGCCCGGGCTGCGGTCGCACCACGAGCACCACGTTCCAGGATCTCGCCAAGCAGATCGATGATTTCCTTCGAGCCCAGATGCCGGTATGGCGGGTGCGCTATCCGGGCGTGGAAAAGCTCAAGGTTGCCGTAATGGGTTGCATCGTGAATGGCCCGGGCGAAAGCAAGCATGCGGATATTGGCATCAGCCTGCCGGGAACTGGCGAAGCGCCGGCGGCACCGGTGTTCATCGATGGCGAGAAAGCCCTCACCCTTCGGGGCGACAACATTGCCGTCGAATTTCACCAAATCGTTGAAAACTACATCGAAAAGCGGTTTGGTGCATAGCCCACCTGGCAGCTCTGCGTTAATCAGGGCGATCCAGGTGTGACTGGCAACCGATAGACCGTCTCCATTCTCTCTACCAAGAAATATTGCAGTGAGCACTGAAAAAGGAAACCCCGTGTCGAAGCTTGAGCGGCTTACCGCCGTCAAAGGCATGAACGATATTCTGCCGCCCGACTCCGCGCGCTGGGAATGGCTGGAGAGCAAAGTACGGGCGCTGATGGAGCGCTATGCCTACCGCAATATCCGCACGCCTATCGTCGAGCCCACACCGCTGTTCGTGCGGGGCCTGGGAGAGGTAACGGATATCGTCGAAAAGGAAATGTATTCCTTTGAAGATCGCTTGAATGGCGAGCAGCTGACGTTGCGGCCCGAGGCAACCGCCGGCGTGGTGCGAGCAGTTGCCGAGCACTCCATGCTCTACGACGGCGGTAAACGGCTGTACTACATGGGCCCGATGTTCCGCCATGAGCGCCCCCAGCGTGGCCGTTACCGCCAGTTCCACCAGATCGGAGCAGAAGCACTGGGGTTTCCTGGTGCAGAACTCGATGCCGAACTGATTCTCTTGGCCAACGCTCTATGGAAAGAGTTGGGCCTGCAAAACGTCCGGCTGGAACTCAACAGTTTGGGGCAGCCTGAGGAGCGCAAGGCGCATCGCGCCGCGCTGATTTCCTACTTGGAGCAGCATTCCCATGCGCTGGACGAAGAGGCTCGTCGGCGATTGCACAGCAACCCCCTGCGGATTCTGGACACCAAGAACCCGGCCATGCAATCGATTGTCGAGGCAGCTCCCCGGCTCATCGATTTTCTCGGTGACGAATCCCTCGGCCATTTCAACGTGGTGAAAGCGATTCTGGATGCGAATGGCGTTGCGTGGAGCGTCAATCCCAGGTTGGTGCGGGGCATGGATTACTACAATCTCACCGTCTTCGAATTCGTGACTGACCAGTTGGGTTCGCAGGGCACCATCTGTGGCGGAGGCCGGTACGACTACCTTATCGAACAGATTGGTGGCAAAGCAGCTCCTGCTGTGGGTTGGGCCCTGGGTGTGGAGCGTGTGCTTGAACTCCTGAAAGAACAGGGTAGCGCCGTCCCCGCACCAGTCCCTGATGCCTATGCAGTCATCCCCGATGCCGCCGCTTTGCCATTGGCCATGTCAACCATTGAGCGATTGCGCAGCCACGGCGTGAGCGTGCAGATGCACGGAGCCTCGCCGTCGGGTGAGGGCATGGGCAGCATGAAGTCCCAGTTCAAGAAAGCGGATGCCAGTGGCGCGCGGCACGCGCTTGTGTTTGGTGCCGACGAACTGGCGCGTGGCATGGTCTTGTGCAAGGCCTTGCGCGACGGTAGTGGCGCTCAGGTAGAGCGCAGCCTGGGCGGTGTGTCCGAATGGGCGACCACCTTACAATTTTCCCGTTAATTCCAACCAAATTCATGGCCAACCATCTCGATCTCGAAGAACAAGAGCAGCTTGATCAACTCAAGCATTTCTGGAATACCTGGGGGACTTTGATCAGCACGGTGGTGGTGCTGGTCTTTGGTTCGGTTGCAGTTTGGAATGGCTACCAGTATTGGCAAAATCGCCAGGCCATCCAGGCTTCGGCTCTATTTGATGCGGTGGACGTCGCTGCCCGAGCGGGTGACCAGGGTCGCATGGAGCAGGCTTTTGCTGATCTGCGCTCAAAGTACGCGGGCACCACGCAGGCAGCCCAAGCAGGTCTGACGCTGGCGAAATCCATGCTCGATGCCGGCAACGCCAAGGGCGCCAAAGAAGCACTGACCTGGGTCGCCGAGAAGGCAGGAGACGATGGCTACAAGGCTTTGGCGAGGTTGCGTCTGTCGAGTGTGCTGATGGACCAGAAAGAACTGGATGAGGCGCTCGCTCAAGTATCCGGAACGTTTCCTGCAGAGTTTGATGCGGTGGTCGCTGATCGCAAGGGTGACATCCTGATGCAGCAGGGAAAACAGGACGCGGCTATTGCCGAGTACAGCAAGGCATTCAAGGCCTTCGATGATCGCTTGGAGTATCGACGCTTGGTCGAGGTGAAACTCAATTCGTTGGGTGTTCGCCCACAGGGTGGTACCACCGCACCTGACGAGGTTAAAAAATGAGATCGTTTCTGATTGCGCCATCGGCGCCGCGGTTGGTCCGGGGAAGGCTCGTGGCCTGCGCATTTCTGGCTGGTGCGGTCCTGAGTGGCTGCTCGCTGTGGGGTGGAAGCTCGAAGCCCGTGCCGGCTGATCTGGGAGCGAATGTGCCCGTACTGGGAGTTCGGCAGGTATGGACCGCGCGCGTAGGCAGCATTGCCGGTTTGCCTCTCGACGCGCAGGTTAATGCACATGTGGTGACCGTGGCGTCCGCCGATGGGACAGTGCTGGCGCTCGATGCCCGCTCTGGGGCGGACGTTTGGCGCACGCAACTGGGTGAGCCTCTTTCCGCAGGCGTCGGCAGCGATGGCAAATGGGCTGCCGTGGTGACCCGCGCCAATGCCTTGGTGGCATTGGAGGCTGGCCGCGAATTGTGGCGCCAAACTCTGCAGACGCAGGTTTTTACGGCACCGCTCGTTGCTGGGAATCGTATTTTTGTGCTGTCTGCTGACCGTTCGGTCTCTGCTTACGATGCTGCCACGGGGCGGCGTCTGTGGAACCAGACCCGCCCGGGCGAGCCACTGGTGCTGCGTCAGTCGGGCGTGCTGCTGGCGATCGGAGACACGTTGGTGGCGGGGTTGTCGGGACGACTCGTGGGTTTCAATCCCGATAACGGTAGTGTGCGCTGGGAAGCACCCCTGGCTAGCCCCCGTGGTACGAATGATGTCGAACGCCTGGTCGAGCTTGTGGGCCGGGTTTCCCGCATCGGAGACAGTGTGTGCGCGCGCTCGTTCCAGGCTACCGTGGGGTGTGTCAATACGGCGCGGGGAGTTGTGGCCTGGACGCAGCCGGCCGCAGGCACTGAAGGTATCCATGGCGACGCCGAGCTTCTCTTCGGCACGGAAAGCAATGGCACGGTGCTGGCCTGGAAAAGGGCCGATGGCTCGCGGGCATGGACTACCGATCGGCTCAAGTTCCGCCGACTGACGGCGCCGCTGTTGCTGGGGCGCTCGGTGATTGTTGGGGATGATGCCGGCTTGCTGCATCTGTTGGCCCGCGATGACGGTGCGCCGCTGAACCGCCTGACCACGGATGCCTCCGGCATCGCCGCTGCGCCGGTTGTTGCGGCAGATACCTTGGTTGCCGTGACCCGCAATGGCGGTATTTACGGCTTCCGTCCTGATTGATGGGACCTATTTCATGAAGCCAGTCATCGCCCTTGTGGGGCGGCCGAACGTCGGAAAATCCACGTTGTTCAACCGTCTGACCAAGTCGAGAGACGCTATCGTCGCCGACTTTGCCGGGCTGACGCGCGACCGGCATTACGGCAATGGCAAGCAGGGCAAACACGAGTACATCGTCATCGACACGGGGGGCTTCGAGCCGGATGCCTCTAGCGGAATCTACCGCGAGATGGCCAAGCAGACGCAGCAGGCTGTGGCAGAAGCCGATGTGGTTATTTTCGTGGTGGACGCTCGCGCGGGTGTGTCTGCGCAGGACCACGACATCGCAAATTATCTCCGCAGGCTGGGAAAGCCCTGTGTGCTCGTTGCCAACAAGGCCGAAGGCATGCTGCAAGGGGGCCAGCTCGCCGAGTTTTATGAGTTGGGCCTCGGGGAGGTGTACCCCGTGTCTGCGGCGCACGGCCAAGGCATTCGCGGCTTGGTGGATTTGGCGCTCGAGCCTTTGCATTTGCCTGAACCAGACGACGCCGAACAAGCGGCGGACAAGGGCACCATCAAACTGGCCGTGGCGGGCCGTCCCAATGTTGGCAAATCGACCTTGATCAACACGTGGCTCGGTGAGGAGCGGCTGGTGGCGTTCGATATGCCAGGCACTACGCGCGACGCCATCACGGTGCCTTTCGAACGCAATGGACAGAGGTTTGAACTGGTTGATACTGCCGGTTTGCGCCGAAAGGGCAAAGTATTCGAGGCCATCGAAAAATTCTCCGTCGTCAAGACCCTTCAAGCCATTGAGTCCGCGAACGTGGTCCTGCTTTTGCTCGATGCGACCCAGGGAGTGACTGACCAGGATGCCCACATTGCCGGCTACATTCTGGAGAGCGGCCGAGCCGTGGTCCTTGCCGTCAACAAGTGGGATGCCGTCGACGAATACCAGCGCCAACTGCTGGAGCGGTCGATCGAAACCCGTCTGGCGTTTCTGAAATTTGCGGCGCTGCACTTCATTTCTGCAAAAAAACGGCAGGGCCTTGGGCCCCTTTGGGCCTCGATCGTGCAAGCGCACAAGGCCGCTACCTGCAAGATGTCCACCCCCGTGCTGACGCGCCTGCTGCTGGAAGCGGTGCAGTTCCAGACTCCCAAGCGCGCAGGCATGTTCCGGCCCAAGATGCGTTACGCCCATCAGGGCGGCATGAATCCACCTGTGATCGTGATTCACGGGAATTCTCTCGAACATGTGACAGATGCGTACAAGCGTTTCCTTGAGGGGCGTTTTCGCAAGGAATTCGATTTGGTGGGAACTCCCTTGCGTATCGAGATGAAAACCTCACACAACCCGTTCGCCGACAAGGACGAAAACTAATCCAGTAACTTCCAGAGGGAAGGGATTTGAGGCACCACCGCCTTGAGGCGGGGACATGCTGTGGTAAGGTGGCGGTTTACAACAACACTTGAACACGGAGAATATCGTGAGCAATAAAGGCCAACTTTTGCAAGACCCGTTCCTCAATGCCCTGCGCAAGGAACATGTTCCAGTGTCGATTTACCTGGTAAACGGCATCAAGCTGCAGGGGCAGATCGAATCGTTTGACCAGTATGTGGTGTTGCTGAGGAATACCGTGACCCAGATGGTTTACAAGCACGCCATCTCCACCATTGTTCCGGGGCGTGCGGTTAATTTCTCTACCGCCGACACACCGGATGCTGAAAACAGCGGCGCTTAATTTTCAGTCGCGCTGCAGAGCCGGCCATCCGCGGCCGGCCATGAAGATGGGCCGGTTCATTTGAGTTCCTTCGATTCGACGAACGCTCCCCGTACTCCAGTTCTTCTGGTGGGAGTGGATTTTGGCTTTCCTCATTTCGACGCAGATCTCGAAGAATTGGGATTGCTCGCGCAAACCGCAGGTTTGAACCCTGTGGCTCGCCTGACGTGCAAGCGCAAGGCACCCGACGCAGCGTTGTTTGTGGGATCTGGCAAAGCTGATGAGATTCGCACGCTCGCGCAGATGCAGGGTGCGGTCGAAATCCTCTTCGATCAATCGCTGAGCCCCGCTCAGCAACGCAATCTCGAGCGTTATCTTGAATTGCCAGTCAATGATCGCACGCTGCTGATCCTGGAGATTTTTGCGCAACGCGCGCGCAGTCATGAGGGCAAACTGCAGGTGGAGCTTGCCCGTCTGCAGTACCTGAGTACGCGATTGGTACGCCGCTGGTCCCACTTGGAACGCCAGACGGGTGGTGCTGGCGTGCGCGGCGGTCCCGGTGAAAAGCAGATCGAGCTGGATCGGCGCATGATCGATGATGCGATCAAGCGTATCAAGGAGCGGTTGGTCAAGGTCAAGCGCCAGCGGTCCACGCAGCGGCGTCAGCGCGAACGCCGGGAAACTTTCAACATTTCTCTGGTGGGTTATACCAATGCGGGCAAATCGACGCTGTTCAATGCGCTGGTGAAGGCGCGGGCGTACGCTGCCGATCAATTGTTCGCCACGCTGGACACCACCACACGTCAGCTCTACCTCGGAGAAGCGGGCCGGTCTGTCTCGCTGTCCGACACCGTCGGGTTCATTCGCGACCTTCCACACGGGCTCGTGGACGCTTTTCAGGCCACCTTGCAGGAGGCGGTGGATGCCGATCTCTTGCTGCATGTGGTGGATGCTTCCAATCCGCACTTTCCCGAGCAGATAGATCAGGTTCAGCGGGTGTTGCATGAAATCGGTGCTGGCGCCGTACCCCAGCTTCTGGTGTTCAACAAGCTGGATGCCATGCCGCCGGAATCGCGGCCGGCGCTTCTTCAAGATGTGTATGAGCTTGAGGGGCGCGCTGTAGATCGACAGTTTGTGAGTGCACGCAATGGCGAAGGCCTTGATGCGCTGCGCCAGAAACTGGCACGCGCTGTACTGGCGGCGCAGACCGACATGACCCCTGGCGCCGGCACTGAATTTCCGATGGAAGCGCCGTGATTGGGCACAATGCCGGTTGAATCAATGTCCTCAGAGAACCAGAGATTTTGCGCATGAATTTCCAGAACCTTCACCCCCGTTGGGCCATGTTGCCGGAACGCATCCGCGGGATGTTCAATTTGAACGATCCCCGATGGGGGCGCGGAGAGGACAAGGCGGAAGATGGCGCGCGCCCTGAGCAAAGCCGTCCGCCTGCACCCCCTTCAGGTGGGCGAGGGCGCGATAACGGGTCAGGTGGGCAGCCGCCGGATCTGGATGAGTTGTGGCGTGATCTCAACCGCAAGCTGGGCGGTTTGTTCGGTGGCAAGAACGGCGGGCCTCGGGGCCCCTCCGGCAGTGGCGGCGGTTTTCAACCGGATATGAAGAGCGCCGGGATGGGCATCGGGTTGATTGCTGGCATCGTCTTCGTGATCTGGATGGGCACCGGGATATTCATCGTGCAGGAAGGCCAGCAGGCCGTCATTACGCGTTTTGGAAAGTACCAGAGCACCAAGGGCGCAGGTTTTAACTGGCGCCTTCCTTACCCCATCGAGCGCCACGAACTTGTGTTTGTGACGCAGATCCGCTCGGCCGATGTGGGGCGTGACAACGTCATTAAGAGTACGGGCCTTCGCGAGTCGGCCATGCTGACCGAAGACGAGAACATCGTCGAAATCAAGTTCGCCGTTCAATACCGCTTGAGTGATGCCCGCGCCTGGCTCTTCGAGAGCAAGAACCCGGCAGACGCCGTGGTGCAGGCAGCCGAGACGGCGGTGCGCGAGGTCGTGGGCAAGATGCGCATGGACACCGCTCTTGCCGAAGAGCGCGATCAGATTGCACCCCGTGTCCGCGCGCTGATGCAGACGATCCTTGACCGCTACAAGGTGGGTGTGGAAGTGGTGGGCATCAACCTGCAGCAGGGTGGCGTGCGTCCACCCGAGCAGGTGCAATCATCGTTTGACGATGTGCTGAAGGCAGGCCAGGAAAGGGAACGTGCGAAGAACGAGGCCCAGGCCTATGCCAACGACGTGATTCCCCGTGCGGTGGGCTCTGCAGCGCGCCTGAAAGAAGAGGCCGCAGCCTACAAGGCCCGCATCGTCGCGCAGGCCCAGGGGGACGCGCAGCGGTTCTCGGCAATTCTTGCGGAATACCAGAAAGCACCGCAGGTGACGCGCGACCGCATGTACCTCGAGTCAATGCAGCAGATTTACGGCAACGTCACCAAGGTGTTGGTGGAATCGCGGCAGGGCTCCAACCTGCTCTATCTGCCGCTTGACAAGATCATGCAGAGCGTTGCACAGACTCCCGTTGGTGGTGATGCGCCGGCGGGTGGTGCCGCCACGCTCGTGCCCCCAACGCCACCCTCGACGGGCTTGTCCAGCGATTCCCGCGCACGCGATACGAACCGCACGCGTGACCGTGAAACCCGATAGGAGCATCTTGTGAACAGAGTCGGATTTATTGCTTCTACCTTTTTGGTAGTGCTTGTATTGATGAGCTCGATGCTCTTCGTCGTGGATCAGCGGCAGTTTGGTGTGCTTTATGCGCTGGGGCAGATCAAGGAAGTTATCACCGAGCCCGGCTTGAATTTCAAGCTCCCGCCGCCGTTCCAGAATGTCTCGTATATCGACAAACGCCTGCTGACGCTCGACAGTACCGACACAGAGCCTATGCTCACGGCTGAGAAGCAACGCGTGGTCATTGACTGGTATGTGCGCTGGCGCATCTCGGAGCCGACCGAGTACATCCGCAACGTGGGCCTGGATGAAACCGCGGGTGCGATGCAGCTAAACCGGGTGGTGCGCAATGCTTTCCAAGAGGAGATCAACAAGCGCACCGTCAAGGAACTCTTGTCGCTTAAGCGAGAGGACCTGATGGCGGATGTGAAGCGCGAAGTGCTCGAGACCGTGCGTGGCTCCAAGCCATGGGGTGTGGATGTGGTCGACGTGCGGATCACGCGGGTGGACTACGTCGAGGCCATTACCGAGTCGGTATATCGCCGCATGGAGGCAGAACGCAAGCGCGTTGCCAACGAACTCCGCTCGACGGGTGCGGCAGAGGGTGAAAAGATCCGTGCCGATGCGGACCGTCAGCGTGAGATTGCCATCGCCAACGCTTACCGCGACGCCCAGAAGATCAAGGGCGAGGGCGATGCCGAAGCGGCGCGCATTTATGCAGAATCCTTTGGGCGCGACCCGCAATTCGCGCAGTTCTATCGCAGCCTGGAGGCTTACAAAGCCAGCTTCGGCAAGAAGAGCGATGTGATGGTGCTTGATCCGTCGTCATCGGATTTCTTCAAGGTTTTCCGCGGCGGCGCAGCCCCCGTAGCGCAGCCTGCGCGCAAGTAAGCTCTGCGGTAGTGAGCTGTGGAGTGGAACGATAACGTCTGGACTGCACTTGCGCTCGTGATGGTGATCGAAGGGCTTCTGCCCTTCATTTCACCTGCGGGATGGCGCCGGATGTTTACCCAGGTGATGCAATGGCGCGATGGGCAGATTCGGTTCTTCGCCCTGATGTCGATCGCGTGTGGCTTGGCCATGCTGTTCATCTGATGGCGGCAGCGCCGCCCAGGGGTTCGGCGGGCGGATTCGGGGCATCTCGTCCCTGCCGGTAGAATCGCATTTTTAACAGCCTTCCCATTTTCCATGTCTGCTTGGGTCCTGCCGGATCACATTGCCGATGTCTTGCCGTCCGAAGCGCGGCACATCGAAGAATTGCGTCGCGGGCTGCTTGATACGGCCCGTTGCTATGGCTATGAGCTTGTCATGCCGCCACTCTTGGAGCACTTGGAGTCCTTGCTGACGGGCACTGGCGAGGCTCTGGGCCTGCAGACGTTCAAATTGGTTGACCAATTGTCGGGCCGTTCTCTCGGGCTGCGCGCCGACACAACCTCCCAGGTGGCCCGCATTGACGCGCACCTGCTCAACCGCAAGGGTGTGACTCGCCTGTGCTACTGCGGTCCGGTCGTGCACACCCGCCCCGATCGTCCCCATGCCACACGTGAGCCTTTGCAGTTTGGTGCAGAGATCTATGGGCATGGCGGGCTCGAAGCGGATCTCGAAGCGCTGTTGCTGGCACTCGACTGCCTGCGCGTGGCACAGGTGCAGGACTTCAGCGTAGACCTTGCCGATGTGCGCATCGTGCGCAGTCTGCTCGCCGGAGTGCCGCTGGATGCCCAGAAGCTTCAGAACATCTATGGCGCACTGGCGACCAAAGACGCCGGTGAGTTGGGCGCGCTGGCGCGTGACTTCCCGGCAGCCTCGCGTGAAGGTCTGCTGGCCTTGCTCCAACTCTACGGGGATGAGGGAATTCTGCTTGAGGCTGAAAAGGCCTTGGGGCGCACGCCAGGTGTTCGTGATGTGCTATCAAATTTGAGATGGCTGGCTTCACGCCTCGACGGCGTACGCGTGAGCTTCGATCTGGCCGACCTGCGAGGTTATGCCTATTACAGCGGGGCTCGTTTCGCCATCTATGCGCCAGGCGCCAGCGATGCGTTGGTGCGGGGCGGTCGCTACGACGAAGTGGGCGCCGTCTTCGGGCGCAACCGTCCTGCGGCAGGGTTCAGCCTCGACATCAAGCAGGTGGTCGGTGTGGTGCCGCCGCGTGCACTCAAGGCGGCTATTCGGGCTCCGTGGGGTGATTCGGGCGAAGTGCGTGCTGCCATCGCTGCACTGCGTAGCCAGGGTGAGACGGTGGTCTGCGTGCTTCCGGGTCACGGGAGCGAAGTGGATGAGTTCCATTGCGACCGCGAATTGGCGTGTGTTTCCGGGCAGTGGGTCGTGCAAGCAATTGAAGCAATTGACAATTGAATTGGGTTTGAGATGAAAGTAACCAAAGGTCGCAACGTGGTCGTGGTCGGCACCCAGTGGGGCGACGAAGGCAAGGGCAAGCTCGTGGACTGGCTGACGGAAAGCGCGCAAGGCGTGGTCCGGTTCCAAGGCGGGCACAACGCTGGACACACCCTGGTCATCAACGGTGTAAAGACGGCACTGCACTTGATTCCCAGCGGCATCATGCGCCCCGGCGTCAAGTGCTACATCGGCAACGGTGTGGTGCTTTCAGCCGCCAAGCTGTTCGAGGAAATCGAAGGGCTTGAGAAGGCTGGCGTTGAAGTGCGTTCACGCCTGCGCATCAGCGAGGCGTGCCCGCTGATTCTGCCTTTCCATGCGGCGATCGACGTTGCCCGGGAAGCCGCCCGCGAGCAGGGCGGTGCTGAAAAGATCGGGACGACAGGCCGAGGAATTGGCCCTGCCTACGAAGACAAGATCGCGCGCCGCGCCTTGCGTGTGCAGGACCTCAAGTACCCAGAGCGTTTTGCTTCCAAACTGCGCGAACTGCTCTCTTTGCACAACCATATGCTGACCACTTTTCTTGGGTCGGGCAAGTTTGTTTTCGGGGATGCACTTAAGCCCTATATCCGCGATGGTGAGGTGCAGTTCGATGCGGTTTACGACGAAGCGATGCGCCATGCGGAAATGCTCAAGCCCATGATGGCTGACGTGTCGCGTGAACTCAACGATGCACACCAGGCCGGTGCCAATCTGCTTTTCGAGGGCGCGCAAGGCACTTTGCTCGATGTGGACCACGGCACTTATCCCTACGTGACATCCAGCAACTGCGTGGCAGGAAACGCCGCTGCGGGCTCAGGTGTAGGACCGGGCATGCTGCACTACATCCTTGGTATCACCAAGGCCTATTGCACCCGCGTTGGGGGGGGCCATTCCCCACCGAACTGGACTGGGAAAAGCCCGGCACGCCCGGCTATCACATGAGCACCGTTGGCGCCGAAAAGGGTGTAACCACGGGGCGCAGCCGGCGCTGCGGATGGTTTGATGCAGCATTGCTCAAGCGCAGTGCCCAAGTCAATGGGTTGTCAGGGCTGTGCATCACCAAGCTGGATGTGCTGGATGGCTTGGACGAACTGTTGCTGTGCACCGGATACGAACTCGACGGTGAGCGCATCGATCTGCTGCCAATGGGGGCGGACGACATTGCCCGGTGCCAGCCAATCTATGAAACGCTGCCGGGCTGGAGTGATTCCACAGTCGGCGTAACCGACTATGCCAAGTTGCCAGAGGGTGCTAGAAAGTACCTTGAGCGTATTGCCGAGGTCACGGGTGTACCGATCGCCATGGTTTCGACCAGCCCGGATCGTGACCACACGATTCTGATGCAACACCCTTACGTGGCTTAACCATTCCCTGCGCCCGACGCACGGGCGCTGGCAGCTATTCAATCAGGAGCAAAAATGTTGACGGAAGACGGCAAGCATCTTTACGTGAGCTATGACGAGTACCACAGCCTCATCGAGAAGCTGGCACTCAAGGTGCATCAATCTGGCTGGGAATTCGACACCATTCTTTGCTTGGCCCGTGGAGGTTTGCGGCCCGGAGATATTCTGAGCCGTATTTTTGACAAGCCTTTGGCCATCATGTCGACGAGCTCATACCGTGCCGAAGCGGGGACCGTGCAGGGTCATCTGGACATCGCGCGGTTCATTACGACGCCCAAGGGCGAGATCGCAGGACGCGTTCTCCTCGTTGATGATCTTGCCGATTCGGGACACACCCTGCACGCGGTCATCAACATGCTCAAGACCAATTACGCACCGATATCGGAGTTGCGCAGTGCGGTGATCTGGACCAAGGGGATGTCCACCTTCACGCCTGACTACTCGGTGGAGTTTCTGCCAACCAATCCATGGATTCATCAACCCTTCGAGGGGTACGACAGCTTGGGGCCGGACAAGCTGCTTGAAAAATGGCGGGTGTGACCGTAAGGTGTCTTGGAATTGGTGGAATTTTGAACAAGGCGGCCGGCCTTCTTTTGTTTGTGTCC